>JBBILY010000078.1:0-13878 GCA_037444705.1 Chloroflexota bacterium
GACGCTCATAGAGACGCTCCAGGTGCTGGCGCACATCCTGAGAAGCCTGTTCAGGGTCGTTGATTTGGGGATTGGCATAAATCTCATTCAAACGGGCTTCTCCCTCTTGTATCTGTCTGACCAAATCCAGATAGTCCAGGACGATCTGGCGCTGCTGGCTCTCTCCAAGATAACTTGCTAAGCCCAACGCCACCTGATCTAGTTTAATCAGCGCTGCGTCTAATGTCCACGAAACGTAATCGAACTCGATTCGACGCGTAAATACCCGCACTCGTTCGGCCTCATCCTCAAGAGGCACCACGCTGCCCCGTAACATGAGAGCCATAAACAGCAATAGAGGAAGATAAGAAACCCAATGCCCCAGGCGCATGCCAGAGATGATACCGCTTTGCTCTGCGTGTGTCAAATTACTCCTGAATGAGAATGGAAGTTCGTCGCCCTGCCTGAAATACATTGAAATATTAGGAGATAGTGAATTGGGAGGCTAGCCAGAACTGCAATTCTACACTGTCAACATTATCAATGTCAGCGATCATGCTATAATTTAGCCCATCATGAATTTCTTAATCACGGGTGCAGCCGGCTTCTTAGGGTCAGCATTGGCTAACCAACTGGCGCGCGAGGGTCACCAGGTGCGCGGTCTGGATGACCTTTCCACGGGAAATCCTCAAGCGCTATCCCCCGATGTCTTATTCACCCGCGGCGACGTCAACGACCGCCCTAAACTGTGGACTCTACTGCAAGATGTGGATTGCGTCTACCATTTGGCCGCGCGGGTTTCAGTGCCCGAGTCGGTGCTCTATCCACGCGAATATAACGCGGTGAATGTAGGCGGCACTGTCAGCCTGATGGAGGCCATGCGCGATGTGGGTGTGCGACGGGTGGTATTTATCTCTTCCGGGGCGGTCTATGGCGACCAGCAGGAACAGCCCCTGTGCGAAACTGCCATCCCCAATCCACGCTCGCCCTATGCGGTCTCCAAACTCGCGGCGGAATACTATGTGCGCGTCATTGGTGATCTGTGGGGGATTGAAACGGTCTGCCTGCGGGTTTTCAATGCCTACGGTCCAGGACAGCATCTCCCCCCTTCTCACCCTCCAGTGATTCCCTATTTTCTACACCAGGCGATTCGGGATGGCACCCTGGTCGTCCATGGCAGCGGCGCACAGACACGCGATTACGTCTTCGTGGACGATGTCGTGCGTTGCATGATCGCCGCCGCCACAGCCCCGGGTATCAACCATGCCATAATAAATGTAGGTAGCGGCACCGAAACCAGCGTGCGTGAACTCGTGAGACTGGTGTTGGAGGTCAGCGGTAGCAAAGCCGAGGTGGTATATAACCCTCGCACCGACTCTGGGGTTTCGCGCATGTGCGCTTGCCTGGACCTTGCTCGCGAAAAACTAGGTTATCAGCCTCGAGTATCGCTGATGGAAGGGCTGCGACTGACGCTGGAACGGGATCCGCGCTTCAGAAAAGAAGTCCCAACCAAATCTGTTAGCCGATAACCCTCTCCTAGCGCTGAGACGCCTGACTGCCTTGGGTTGAACCGCGTGAGCCAAAATTTCGTCACCACTCTCGAGAGAGCGCGCCTGGGACGTGAGTTCTTCTTGCACAACACCGTGTGGGTGGCACGCCACCTGCTTGGGATGCGCCTGGTACGTCTGGAACAGGGGCGGCGCCTGGCGGGCATCATCATCGAGACCGAAGCCTATCGCGGTGAAGAAGATCAGGCCTGCCACGCTCGCGCTGGCCTGACCCGGCGCACAGGGGTGATGTATGGCCCTCCTGGTCACGCCTACGTCTATTTCACTTATGGCATGCACTGGATGCTGAATATTGTCACCGAAGAAGAAGGATTTCCCGCCGCGGTGCTCATCCGCGGGCTTTGGCCCACAGAAGGCCTGGAGATGATCGCCTCGCGCAGAAAAGGTCAACCTTTTGAACACTGGACGGACGGGCCAGCCAAAATTTGTCGGGCTTTAAATATTGATGGCTATCATCACGGACATGACCTGTGTGCCCCCGAAGCCGAGATCTTCCTGGAAAAAGCCCTTGAAATCCCCGATGCTGGCGTGACGACTGGCCCCCGTGTGGGGTTATATCATGTGCCCGAACCCTGGAAAAGCGTGCCTTGGCGCTTCAGGGTGCACCCATCCCTGATCGCCACCACCTTCCCCTCGGAGCCTTCGGCTTTATCCGACACAACCCAACAAAGGAGGAAAACATGAAACTATTAGAAGGTAAAACAGCCCTGGTTTTTGGCCTAGCAAATGAGCGTTCCATCGCCTGGGGTATCATCAAAGCCTTTCATCAGCACGGCGCCACGCTGGGCATCAGTTATGCCGGAGAGGCGCTGGAGAGGCGCGTTCGCCCCCTGGCAGAAGAGGTGGGATGTACATTTGTCGAACCCTGCGACGTCGCCTATGATGACCAGATTCAGCAAATCGCCGAGAAAGCCGCCAGGGCCTTTGGTCAGATTGATATCCTGGTACATGCCATCGCCTTCGCCAATCGCGAAGAATTAACTGGCCCATACTACAACACCAGCCGCGCCGGTTTTCATTTGGCTATGGATATAAGCGTTTATTCGTTTACGGCGCTGGCGAGGGCTTTTCAACCCCTATTCCGCCCAGGGGGTGCCCTATTGACGTTGACCTATTATGGCTCAGAGAAAGTATCACCCCACTATAATGTGATGGGGGTGGCTAAAGCTGCCCTGGAGGCTTCAGTGCGCTATTTGGCTTACGATTTCGGCAAACAAAAGGTGCGGGTGAATGCCATCTCCGCTGGACCGATTCGCACCCTGGCCGCGGCTGGCGTAGCCGGGTTTAAAACCATGTACCGCCAGTTCGCCGAAATCGCTCCCTTTCATGAACATGTCACCATCGAGGATGTGGGCAAGGCTGCGGTTTTCCTGTGTTCAGACCTTGCCTCCAAGACTACCGGTGAAGTGTTATTCGTGGATTCCGGTTACAACATCTTAGGCATACCGGAAGCGATTGAATAAGGTGCCATCATGTTCCGCAAACGAGAGACCTCCCCCCCGCCTGCCAGCCAACCTGCACCCACGGAGCGCGTGACCTCGGTCCTGGGTCCAGGTGTTACCTGGAAAGGGGACTTGAGCGGCAGCGGAGGCCTGCGCATTGAGGGCGCCTTCGAAGGAAATATCAATTTGCGTGGAATGGTGGTTATCGGAGAGAGCGGCAGGGTCACCTGTGAACACCTGCGCGCCAATGTGGTCATCGTGGCTGGGGCAATTCAAGGCAATATCACTGCGGAGAAGGTAGAAATTCGCAGCACAGGTCGAGTGTGGGGCGATGTAACCACTTCAGCCTTTGCCACCCAGGAAGGGGCTTTCCTGCGCGGTCAAATCCGCATGGAAGAGCAGGTGAACCCTGAAGGTGAATCGGCGCCTCAGACAGGATGAAATCCTCTAATCATCCCCGCCTCCTTCTTCGCCCTCCTCTTTACGGCCTGTGGGATGACAGTGCATACAATCCTGGAAATTCCGGATGCCTTCTTCCTGATGTTTCTTGGCTATTTTGGTAGGTTGATGCTCATGGCAGCCATAGCAGGTATAGGCTTGCAGGCTGTCCACATGACACACCTTGCAATCAACCACCCCCGCTTCCCCATGATTCAGGGGGAACGTATGCCTCTCATCAAAACGCGCCGGTGACCAGGCTTCAGTGCTGTGACAGGCAGCGCACTCCAGGCCAAATAAACCCTGATGATACACAGGCTCCGCATGACATGCTGCGCAGGCTGTAGATGTCCCTTTAAACTGACGATTAGGATGACATTGCTCACAGGTCAGGCGAGCATGAGCGCCGTCTAGAGGGAATGCCGTGAGCGAATGGTCAAATGTCGCCTGCCTCCAATCGTTAACCTGATGACAGGCTGCACAATCCTGTCCAAATTGTCCTTGGTGGACATCATCCTGGGCGTGACAGGCATAACAATCCTGAGGTGTGTCGCGCAGATCGGATATATTCCGCGCCCCAGGATGGCAATCTTCACAGGCAACCTGAGCATGCTTGCCCAAAAGGGGAAAGAGTTGTTGATTGTGATCGAAAGCCTGCCCATACGTATCCAGTCCGTCATGACATGCCAGGCACTCCTGGCCAAAACTTACTATATGGGTAGAGATAAACGCGGCCTCCAGTTGCTGATGACAGGTAACGCAGGTGGCCAACTCAAATCGTTTCAACTCAGGTCCATGGCAATCCGCGCATTTAAAAGACGAGCCATCAGCCATTTTCTGGTGGCCACGCAGCGAAAATCTGGTAGTTTGGTCATGAGGGAAATTGCTCACATCCATCACGGTTAAGGAGGCTTTCGCTCCGCGATGATCGGTGTGGCAGCGTCGGCAGGTAACCTCCTTTCCCTGAGCCAGCATAACCGCATGAAAGTCTTTTTCGTTCTGAAGCAAAGCGGTGTGGCACATCAGGCAACGATCCGACATGCTTTCCCTCTCCCAAAAGGCAGGATGGCAGGCCGAACACCGCTCCCTTAGTTCCCCATGGGAATATACTCCCCCCAGGGGTTGAGAACCCGCCTGGGCGTTCAAATCACCCGGGCTGAACATCTCACCCCCGTTCGCCAAAATTATCCCACCGATGACCAGTAAGGTTACCCAGGCACTTAATAGCCCTGTGGCGGATAGACAGCCCAGCCGCGCAGGTTGCATGATAACTTCCTCCCAATTAAAACGCTAGAAACCACCTCAAGCAGGCGGCTCTCTCAACAATACCAGATCAGGGGGGTTAACGCAGCAAGGTTGCATAGTAGATGGCGGCGATAATATGAATGAACGCAGCCGTGAACAACACCATGCCTATCGGCACATGCACCGCATGCCACAGAGCCAACAAGCGTCGCGCAATCGCCAGGGAGATGACCTGACGTTGAAGCAGACGCCGCCGTTTGAGCAGCCGCTCCAATTGTTCGGCCTGGCGGCGCGCTTCCCCTTGGAGACGCGCTTTCCCCAACCACCATTGCAAGCGGTAGTTCCAATCGGAAGGCGCCCGCCCAATCACCAGCGCCGCCTGCCCTGCGGGTGCCCGAGCTGAGACAGCCAACTGCTGCACCAGACCCTTAAGGGAAACATCCGAACTTTCTAAGGCGCGCTGCAACTCCAAATCAGTAAAAGCAATCTGCTCCTCGAGCACTGAGGCCTCGATTTCGATACCATCGGCTGTGCGCGGCACAGCGGTATAAATATATCGCCCCACAAATCCGCTAATCACCACTAACACGGTCAAGAGCATCACCACCCCAGCCAGACCATTGAACTTCCACGATGAATGCAGCAAGACCATATAGGGGCCAACGATGCCGGTAAAAATGTGAAAATTCAACCACTCCGACATCCGTCCCCAGCGGGCGCTGCGACTGCGCTTGCGCAGGGAATACAGCGTTTCGGTCATTAACATTAAGATAAAACCGAAAATCCCCAGGGTATGTCCGAAGAATTCGCTGGCTTTTGGGATAGCATTCAACCAGGCTACCACAAACACATAAGCCAGAGTGATGCCCAGAATTGCAAAGAACGAAAACCACAATTCACGATTGGCGGATGGGCGCTGCATGTCTGGTCTTCCACTCCGTCCAGAAATCGGCGATGATATCTACCAATGGAGCGCCTTCCTGAATCAGGCGCTGGCGTATTGGCGTGATGTCCACTTGTTTGGCGACCAGGTGGTGCAGGGGGCGAGAAAGGGTTTGATCACCCATGACCACAGCCCCCAATAAAGTCTTTTCCCCCACTAATATCCGTAAGCGGTTCACTTCAAAATCAGATTGGGCAGCGATGACATCCGGCAATTGACGCCAGGTCTCGCTATCACCGCGCACAATGCCTACCACATCTACATCATCTCCGCGGCCCACCATGCCAATAATCGTTGTGGTCAGGTGAGCCAGGCGCGTGACATTAAAAGCCACCAATTTATGATATGGCTTTTGGCGACCGCACATATTCAGCCCGGCCGTTTGCCCCTGCTCCCTGGCCGGATCCCACAGGCTATCCAATACATATTTGCCAGTAAAAGGATCAAACACCTGAGCCACGTCCCCGGCAGCGAAGACATCGGGAGCATTGGTGCGCATATATTCATCCACCAGGATACCCCGATCGACGCGGATGCCTGAGGCTTCTGCCAGTTCCTTACGCGGGCGAATGCCAATGGCAATGCCCACCATCTCACAAGGGATTTGCCGTCCATCTTTCGTGCGCACCCCAATGACCCGCCCTTTTTTACCCAGGATTTCAGCCAGTTCGGTATGGTAATGGATCGTCACACCTTCTTCTTTCAGCCGATGTTCCACAATGCGAGACTCGGTCTCATCCAGCACATTACTCCAATACCGATCGCCGCGTAGAAAGTAATGCACCTTTACGCGGCGCGCTTGCAAGCCCTCCACGATCTCCAGCGCGGTGATTCCGCCTCCAACGACCACCGCCGAGCGCGCCTTGCGCGTCTGTTTGAGGATGCGCCGCGCGTCTTCTAAGTTGTCCAGTTTTACCACACCCTCCAGGTCTTTGCCAGGAACATCCATTCGCGCCGCCTCCGCCCCTATGGCGATTAAAAGGCGATCATAGGAGATCAGCCCGCCATCGTGCAACCGCAGGGAATGGTCATTGGGGTAAATGCGCACCACACGTCCCAGCATGCGGCGGATTTTCAGTTTGCGGAAGTCCTGATCGGTAAATGGATATAGATTTTGCTCGGTCACCTCCCCGGTCAGAAAATATGCCAGACCGGGGCGTGAGTAATACCCAAAAGCATCGTCGCTGATGATTAACACATCCCCTTCATGACCTATACTGCGGATGGCTTCGGCGGCGGCCACACTGGCAACCCCTCCGCCAATTAAGACATATCGTAGCATCTCAGTTACCGATCCGTTCCAATGTATCAGGGTCGAAAAGGTCCGTCCGCTCAAATCGCAACACGCCGCGCGGGCAGCGCGCCACACATTCGCCGCAAGTGAGGCAATGGCTATCCTTTACCGGAATCCCCATCCAGGTATGGCGACGTACATCAATATTAATAGGGCAATAAAAAGAGAAGATACCACATTGCACGCAGCGCATTGCATCGGGCACTACGTAACCTTGCACCAGTGCCACGCGGCGAGTGGACTCCTGCTTAAACAAACTTTTGAGGTTTAACAAAATTATCGCCCTCCTCGTTGGTCTGAATTAGTCTTTCTTGCCATTCGGGTGACACTCAGCACAGCGATTGGCAACATCGAAGATGTTTTTTTCAGCGTGCTTTTGTTCTGTCTTCGCTTTGTCATGACAATTATAGCAGGTATAATTCGGAGTTTTAGCCGGATGGCAGCGCGAACATTGTCCTTTGGCACCTTTATGGTCCATAGGGAAAGTGTGACCGCTGACACTGATGTCGCTCCAATTGCTGGTATTATGGCACTTCGAACACTGGCCGCTCCAGTGATCCGCCGGGCGGTTGTGGCATGACTGACAATCCGTCAGTCCGGTATGGTCGAAGCGGGCGGGCTTCCAGGCGCTGGTGTTGTGGCAATTCGAGCACTGCCCACTATAGTGATTGGCCGGGCGGTTGTGGCATGACTGACAATCCGTCAGTCCGGTATGGTCGAAGCGGGCGGGCTTCCAGGCGCTGGTGTTGTGGCAATTCGAGCACTGCCCACTATAGTGATTGGCCGGGCGGTTGTGGCACGCCTGGCAGTCGCGCGCCCCAGCCACCTCATGGTTAAACCCGGCCGGCTTCCAGGCACGCGTGTTATGACAGGCAGAACATTGCCCGTTGAAGTGGTTGGCTGGTCTGCGGTGGCAAGATTGGCAATCCCTGGCGCCGGCAACTTCATGATTGAAGCGCGCTGGTTTCCAAGCCTGGGTGCTATGGCAGGCAGAACATTGCCCGGCATAGTGGTTGGCGGGCTTGTCACGGTTATGGCAGGCAGCGCAGTCTCTGGCTCCGGCTAACTTGTGGTCAAAATGAATATCCTTCCAGGAGGCGAGCGTATGACAGGAAGCACAGTCGCCCTGGTAATGATTAGCCGGCAACACATTCCGATGACAGGCAATGCAATCTCTGGGTGTGCCCGCAAACTGACCGGCTTGATGACATTGTTCACACTGTAAATTACCGTGTCCATCCACCAGGGGAAAGAAAGCGTGTTCTGCACCACCGCTCCCAGGAGGGAAGATCACCAGGTGTGGGTCAATGGTGGCAATGGCGGTGGCAGTAGCGCCGGGCGTCCCCTGGGGTTGGAGGGCCATGGGGACAGTCCCTTGTGGGCTTGAGGCCGAGGGATTGCTCAGAGCCTGCACTAAACCCACCAGGGCGCGCAAAGTGGCCACCTGGGCTTTGAAGGCCACGACCAGATCCGGGGCTTCTTTGATGGAGACGTTCAGGTAAGCCAGGGAGGTGTCTATTTGTGCCACAACCTGGCTCAAGTGCGCGATCAGGAGAGGCAAATCGCTGGGAGGGGCCTCACCCATGGCTGCCTCGGCACGGTCTAAGGCCTGGTCCAATATCTGCAATGCCAGGGTTTCCTGTTCTGTGCCCGCCAGGGCAGCCAAATCCAACGCCCGGCGCTCTGTCAGCGACAGGTAATATTGCGCTCTCTCCGTGCTGTTCAAAGTCAATAAAGCGCCTTGGTCCTCTGCAAATCGTTGAACGGGAAAGAGCAGGTTACCAGGGCGGAATGGGGCTGCTGAAGCCAGATAAACTCCCACGCTGGTGCTGAACAGTGTCAATAAAAATACAATCAATAAGGACAAAGCCAGAAATTTGCGCATGCTCTCCTCCTATTGGCTCTCATCTTTGAGCCCCGTGGGATGACACTTGATGCAATTGGGAATATCAACCGCCAAGATACCTTTCTCCATATGCCCTTGGATGATCGCATCAGACTGATGCTCGTGGCAGCCATAGCAGGTATAGGTCACATATCGGTCAGTATGGCAAACTTTGCACTCCACCTCTCCTTCGCTGCCGTGGTCAAGAGGAAAGCGATGAATTCTAAGCGGCGCCGGCGACCAGGCTTCGGCGGTATGACAGTAATAGCACTTCAAACCAAAAAAGCCTGCATGGATTTTGGGCTCTTTATGGCATTCCACGCATTCTTTAGGTGTCCCTGCAAATACTTTTCCTTTATGGCAGGCCTCACATTCAAGGACAGCATGCTGACCATCCAAGGGGAAGGCAGTCTCATGCTTAAAGTCGCGCATCCGATCCACGCCATCGTGGCAACTCAGGCACTCCAGACCAAATTGATCCTGATGCTTTCTCATAAAGGCTGCTCTTTCTTTCCCCTCCGCATGGCAGGTTACGCAGGCTTGAATATCAAAGTTCTGTAACGAACCCTGATGGCAGTCGTTGCAGATCAGCGGCTGATCGGCATAATCCCGCTTGTGGCGCACCAGACTGAAACCACTGCGACTGAAATGCTCAAAAGGTGTCCCCTCCAGGTTGGCCGGCGACCAACTCAAGGTGGTATGACACTCAACGCAATCAGTAGTAAACATTCCCAGGTGGATTTCCGGCTCTAGATGACAACCCACACAATCACTGGGAGTATGAGAAAATAGATCCGCTTTTAGATCATTACTGACCTGATTGGTGCCTAAACGTCTGGCGATCGCATGGCAATCAGCACAGGCGATATTTGCATGTTTTCCATCCAGAGGGAAATCTGAAGCCTGATGATCAAAGCGCGCCATGCGATCTTCCCCATCATGGCAATCCAGACAGCCTTGTCCAAAATCCTGAACATGTTGTAGCATAAAGGTTGGATCTTTCCCGCCATGACAGGAGAGACAATTTTCCATAGGAGTCGTAAATTCTCCTTGGCTGCTCACATGGCAGGCTTCACAAGCCATGGGGGTGGTGTCGTAATTAACCTGATGCCTCACCAGGATGAAAGCCGTACGCCCATGATCGAACAAGGCAAAGGCACTTTGCGTGGGATCAAAGGTTTCCCCGCGATGATCAGCATGGCATCGCGCACAGCGATTAACGTTCTCGATAGAGGCATGGGTGCCTTGCCCACTTTCTATCTGAAGGCTAACCCGACGATGACAATTCATACACAGCACATCCTGGGTGGTTTTTAAGGGCTGATGACAGCGCTCACACTCCGCCTCAAATTGAGCATGGGAGACAAAACCCTCGAGTGCCACCCCTGGTAGACTCTTAGCGCTCAATTGACCCGGACTGAACATTTCACCACCTCTCAACCATAACAGAGCGCCTAACCCTGCCAACATGAACACGGTGGCGATTAAACCGGAAGCAGACAGGAAGGAGGGCTGTCTCCTCATGCTTATAATTTAGTAGCAAACGCTCGATAAAGGTTACTATTTGGAGTAAAAAACATAACATGATCTTAATATTTGGCTCAGGACCATATTCAAGACTTGGTCGCCATCATCATCCTAGCCTATACGTAACCTCGGGACAGAGGCTCTTGCAAGGCGGTAAAAAGGACGCTGGATTCGAACTCGTCTAATCGGAATAGTTATGATAAGATTTGAACATCTCCTCCTTGTTTACGATGACCAACCTTGTGTGCTAATCCAATTTGTAAGTAGAATAAAGCCGAATCTCGTTACGGTTTCGGTGCAGGTGCTTAAACAAACCTTAACCTAAAATGAGCCCGTTTCGATTATCTTAATAAATATGCTTAGTTACCTAAACATCTCCGGAGGTGGGCCTTGACACGGATATTGCTCGTTGATGATGAACCTCTGATCACCGACTCTCTTTCCTACAGCCTGCGACGCGAAGGATTTGAGGTGAAAGCCGTCGGGGATGGCACTGCGGCCCTGCAAGAGGTTCAGGATTTTCAACCCGATCTGGTTGTCCTCGACATCATGCTACCCGGGATGAGCGGCTTAGAGGTTTGCCGCCGATTGCGGGCGCAAAGTTCTATCCCGGTGATCATGCTCACGGCGCGTGGGGAGGAGATTGATCGTGTCCTGGGCCTGGAAGTAGGTGCGGACGATTATCTGGCAAAACCCTTCTCCTTCCGTGAACTGCTGGCGCGCATCCGCTCCATTTTAAGGCGGGTAGAAATGGACCGCCAGGCGAGCCAGACTCAACCACTGACAGTGGGCAAACTAACCCTGGATCCGGTGGCGCGCCGCGCTTTCAGAGGCGATCAGGAACTCCAACTCTCAGCCCGCGAGTTTGATCTGCTCAGTACATTGATGCGAAATGCCGGCCGCGCTTTGAGCCGGGCCGAACTCCTGACAGAAGTGTGGGGAAACGATTGGGTTGGCGATTCACGCACCCTGGACGTGCACGTACGCTGGCTAAGACTCAAGGTTGAAGAGGATCCCGCCAGCCCCAGATATATCCAAACCGTGCGTGGTCACGGCTATCGTTTCGCTGGACCAGAAGAATTGGCTTAGCATGAAATATATCCTGCCGCGCACAATACAGGCGCGTCTGATCCTTTCCCACTTATTTGTCTCCCTTCTCAGTGTGGCGGTGATTTCCTTATATTCCGGGCAATTGCTTTATAAAGCAGTGCGGACGGAGGTCGAACATCGTTACGAAGACCACCTCTTTTATGCTGTTAACCAGATCGAGCGCCCATTCCAGGACTATCTTGGCCGGCAAACCAACGTCGAGCAACTCAGACAGGTTTTGGAACAAGCGCTGGCCAACCAACCCGACATTCAATACGCGCTCTTTTTACCCGATGGTTCTCCCTTGCTCTCGCGGAGCGGGGAATTGCCTCCACCAGCCTCACGCGAAAACGCTCCAGAACTCTGGGTAGCATTGGAAACGACGTTTGGTGAAGGGGAACAATTTCGCCCCAATGCCCAGGGACAGGAGGCCCTTTATCTGGCTATGCGTGTACAACAAGACAGCCAGGTCTTGGGGATATTACGCCTGGAAATCCCGCTGGAGAGCGCTCTAAACCCGGCCCGCCGCGCGTTGAGCGTCTTGATCGCATCAGCCCTGCTGGTGGCCTTGGCTATGGGGATATTCGGCTACTTCCTCGCCCACAGCGTTGCAAGCCCTATTGAAAGAATCACCCAAACCGCTGAGAACCTGGCTAAGGGTGATATGACCGCCCGAGTAGCCTCTCCGAAGACGCCTCACGAGATTCATCGTCTGGCTCAAGCCTTCAATCACATGGCGAGCCGCCTGGAAACCTACGTCAACGAGATGCGCAGTTTCGTCGCCAATGCCAGCCACGAGTTACGTACTCCTCTGACCTCGATCAAACTGCGCGTCGAGGCCTTACGCAACGGCGCACTGGATGATCCGCCGGTCACGGAGCGTTTTCTGGCGGAAGTTGAAAGCGAGGTAGATCGCCTGAGTCGCATGGTCAACGATTTGTTAGACCTATCTCGCATCGAGGCCGGCCTGGAGGCCAACCTGCGCACCCCGGTGGATATGGCGGCGTTGACGAGCGATGTCTATGAAGCCTTCAAAGCGCGTGCGGAACGCTCCGGGATTCATCTCTATCAAACTATAGAGACCGGTCTGCCCCCCATCCTGGGCGTCGAAGACCAGTTACGCCGCATGCTCTATAACCTGGTAGATAACGCAATTAAATACACACCGCGCGGGGGGAGAGTAGAAATTTCGCTAAAATCAGGCTCCCGACCAGGCACTCTACGCCTGGCAGTAATGGACAGCGGGTATGGGATTGCCCCTTCCCACTTACCCCACGTCTTTGAGCGCTTCTATCGCGTTGAAGCCACCCGTCCGCGCTTCGGACCGCCGCAGGGCAGTGGCTTAGGGCTACCCATTGCTAAATCCATCGCGGAAACCCACGGCGGCGAGATTGGCGTCAGCAGTCAATTGGGTAAGGGCTCCACCTTTTGGGTGGAACTGCCTGCCACCCGCCAAAGCCCCTGAAGACCTGACTGGTATAAAATACCTGGACGCTCAGGCTTCAATCAATTTTGCTCTATTTGCTTCCTAAACCATACAATCCAAAGATGCGAATCCGGCAAGACAGGCGCGTACCGTCCAGAGCATCAACCAATTGTACTGTAGGGCACTCCACCCATTCGTTCTTCCAGGTGTCAAAGTAATAAATCGTGAGCGTGCCGTCTTCCCACATGCGCACTTCACGGTGCCTGACCTTGAAGTACACGTAGACCGCGCCTAACACATGAGTAACCCGATTGCCCTTATTGTCGGTCAGGCGAACATCAAATAACTTCTGCATAAACAGGGGTCGCTCTTCGCCTGGTGCATTTCCGCCACTGATACGGTTCATCTTAACCGTGCCAGTAAACTGGCTCTTAATAAAACTGATTCCAGCCCGACCGTAAGTCAGTTCCACCGATTGGCCGCGTTTCACCCTGCCAATCTTTGCCAGGTAAGTGCTGGACGCCATGAGGGAAAAGGCCAGCATTAGAACCAACGCCGTGAAAACAATCTTCTTTCTTTTCATGGTGCATCTCCTTCCATGTCTGTTTGGGCAATCCCACCAGGGTTACAGGTGAACATCCCCAGTTTAACATGATTGTACTGATGTATAAAAAAGTCAACCATCACTGATCCGAGATGTTTGAACTCACCTCCTTACGCACAGCCTGACAACGAGCACAATGAGGCCGATCACATAGCAGAGCCAACGGATCCTGGAGAATCTTATCCCTAGCAACTTGTATCAAACGAGTTAAGGGTATCGCCTGAATTTGCCCCTCGCCCAGGGTGCCGCTGCGAGTGACCTCTTGCAAATCCATAGCCAGGGCTTGAAAACCCAGGGAACAACCAGGAAATACTGGGCATTCTACAATCCCCGCTGGTGTCAATGCCCAGCCCACAAAGCGCTTTCGGCCAGCCAGCGCCTCGCCAAAATGAATGCTGGTATTCACAGTGTGATCTACACCCGGGAGCAAAACCCATC
>JBBILY010000079.1:0-13718 GCA_037444705.1 Chloroflexota bacterium
CCAATAATGGTTCGCGCCACACTTTCAGCCAGCGGCGCGTAATGATCGAATTCCATCGTAAACACACCCCGCCCCTGGGTAGCCGAGCGCAGGTCGGTCGCATAGCCAAACATCTCAGCCAGCGGTACCATAGCCCGCACCGCCTGCACATTTCCAGGTCGGGCTTCAATTCCCATGATTTCACCTCGACGGGCGTTCATCTGACCAATAACCTCGCCCAGAAACTCTTCCGGCACGATCACTTCCACTTTCATGATCGGTTCCTGGAGCACCGGGGCGCCTTTCTGTACACCCTCTTTAAAGGCTAGCGAGGCGGCCATCTTGAAAGCCATCTCATTCGAGTCCACCTCGTGGTAAGAGCCATCGTACAGGCGGACCTTCACATCCGTGACAGGATAGCCAGCCACGACTCCGGCCTCGGCTGCCTCGCGTATGCCCTTCTCTACCGCCGGAATATACTCTTTCGGGATCACGCCACCCACAATGGCATTCTCGAATTGGATGCCACTGGCTGGCTCACCCGGCTGAAGTTCCAGGACGACATGCCCATATTGGCCATGTCCGCCTGTTTGCTTGACATAGCGATATTCTGCCCTGGGCACCGGGCGGGTGATCGACTCGCGGTATGCCACCTGCGGGCGCCCGACACGAGCCTGCACGCGAAACTCCCGCAACATCCGATCCACCAGCACCTCCAGGTGCAATTCACCCATTCCAGAAACAATCGTCTGGCCAGTCTCCTCATCCACACGCACGCGGAAGGTAGGGTCTTCTTCAGACAGTTTGCGTAATGCCTCCGACATTTTGTCCTGATCGGCGGTGGTTTTAGGCTCTATGGCAACGGAGATGACTGGCTCAGGGAAGGTGATGTTTTCTAGCAAGATAGGATGCGAGGGATCACACAACGTATCCCCGGTGAAGGCGCTTTTTAATCCAAGGATTGCGCCAATATCTCCAGCCAGGATCTCGTCAACATCTTCGCGGCGATCGGCGTACATGCGCAGCAAGCGCCCCACACGCTCGCGTTGATCTTTGGCGGAGTTATACACCATGGCGCTCTGACTGATGCGCCCTGAGTACACGCGCAAATACGCCAGGCGTCCCACATAAGGATCCGTCACGATTTTAAAGACCAGGGCGCTCAAGGGAGCATCATCCCGCGCCTCTCGTTGCAACGCTTCTCCCGTACGCGGGTGGACGCCTTGCACTGGGGGCACGTCTAATGGTGAAGGCAAATAGTCCACCACACCATCCAACAAAGGTTGTACGCCCTTGTTCCTGAGCGAACTCCCACAAAAAACCGCAGTGGCTTTATTGGCTATGACCGCCTTGCGCAGTGCCGCCCTGAGTTCTTGCTCTGTTAACGTCTCCCCTTCAAGATACTTGAGGGTGAGATCATCGTCCAATTCGGCGATCTGCTCAATCATGCGCTCGCGCATTTCTTCAGCCTGAGAGCGCAAATCGGCAGGGATGTCTATCTCGCGTGGTTCTTTACCCAGGTCGTCTTCCCAGATGATCGCCTTCTGTCGAATCAAATCCACCACGCCGACAAAGGCCGATTCCGTACCAATGGGCATTTGTACCGCAATCGGATTTGCGCCCAGGCGCTCACGGATCATCTGCAGGGTGCGTTCGTAAGAGGCACCAACGCGATCCATTTTGTTCACAAAGCAAATGCGCGGCACGCCATAACGGTCCGCCTGGCGCCATACCGTCTCGCTCTGGGGCTCCACCCCCTGAACTGCGTCAAAGATCACCACCCCACCGTCCAGGACGCGCAATGAACGCTGCACCTCAGCGGTGAAATCTATGTGCCCAGGGGTATCAATGATATTAATCTGATAACCCTTCCACTCGGCAGAGACCGCCGCAGAAACAATGGTGATCCCCCGTTCCCGTTCCTGCTCCATCCAGTCAGTAACGGTTGTGCCCTCATCTACTGAGCCAATACGATGCGTCCTGCCTGTGTAAAACAGGATGCGCTCAGTAGTGGTGGTCTTGCCCGCATCAATGTGGGCAATGATCCCTATATTTCGATACCGTTCCAACGGATGGTGTCTCGCCATAATACTTTACTCACGTCTCAAGAGATGGTACAGATCAGCCCCCATAAGAACAGGCTGATCCAGCCATCGCAAACCTCTAAACACGATAATGTGAAAAGGCGCGGTTTGCCTCTGCCATTTTATGCGTCTCTTCCCGTTTACGAATGGCGGCACCCGTATTGTTGGCTGCGTCGAGCAACTCTGCTGCCAGTTTTTCGGAGAAAGACTTTCCGCTGCGGCTTTTAGCCGCCTGTAAAATCCAGCGCGAAGCCAGGGCAAAACGGCGATGCGGAGGCACCTCAACCGGCACCTGATAGGTAGCACCACCTACGCGGCGAGGTCGGACCTCCATAATCGGTCCCACGTTTTTGATCGCCTGCTCGAAGACCTCCAGGGGGTCGCGCTTGGAGCGCTCCCGCACGAGGTCAAAGGCCTGGTAGACCAATCGTGTGGCCAGGCTCTTTTTACCATTGCGCATCACGCGATTGATAAAAGATTGTACCTGCACGCTGTTATAGCGCACATCCGGTGGTATTTCGCGCCTTTCGGGTTTATAACGTCGAGCCATCCAACCTCTCCTCCGAATTACTTAGCCTTAGGTCTTTTAGCCCCATATTTGGAACGACCCTGGCGGCGATTATTCACCCCGGTGGCATCCAGCGAGCCACGCACAATGTGATAGCGCACGCCTGGTAAGTCCTTCACGCGGCCCCCGCGCACCAATACCACAGAGTGCTCCTGAAGGGTGTGGCCTTCCCCAGGGATATAGGCAGTCACCTCGATGCCATTGGTCAGGCGTACGCGTGCGATCTTACGCAGAGCCGAGTTCGGCTTCTTCGGCGTCATCGTGCGTACCACGGTGCACACCCCTCGCTTCTGTGGCGCGCCCTTGGGCTGGCGCACACGGCGCTGCTTCATCGAGTTAAGCGTGTACAGCAGAGCAGGCGCTTTGCTTTTGACCTTCTTTGACTGGCGGCCTTTGCGAACAAGTTGATTGATTGTAGGCACATTCGCCTCCGAAAAAAGTCTCCTATAATCCTGCATCCATTCAGAGAGGCCATCTTAGAGCACGATGGCCTCTCTGAAACATTACTGTCTCAAATGTCTCGGCGGGGGAATTGCCGCCTGCCCATTTTGGGGGTAACGGATGGTGATTTTACCACGCCCCAATAGCAACGTCAAGGTGTTAGAATTCATCTTCGCCCAATCCCAGTAAACCTGTGGAAATCTTCGGCGGTTTGGTGCGTTCTTCATCCTTACCGAAACGGATCACTTCGCCGGTATCCGTCACCGCTTCTACCGCCAAAGCCAGGCTCTGCAGTTCTTTGACCAGCACACGGAAAGAGGCTGGAATGCTGGGCTCTTCGATCGGCTCACCCTTGACGATGGCCTCATAGGTCTTCACTCGTCCTTGCACATCATCTGACTTAACGGTAAGCATCTCCTGCAAGGTATAAGCCGCACCGTAAGCTTCCAGCGCCCATACCTCCATCTCGCCAAAGCGCTGTCCACCAAATTGGGCTTTACCGCCCAAAGGTTGTTGAGATACCAGGCTGTAAGGCCCGGTGGAGCGGGCATGCACCTTATCCTCCACCAGATGGTGTAACTTGAGCATGGTCATCACACCGACGGTCACTGGCTGGTCATAGGGTTCCCCTGTCTTGCCATCGCGCAGGATTTGCTTTCCCAGAATGGGAATGGGGACCCCTCTCTTCAGCATCACCTCTTCAGCCTTCTGAGGCAGCGCCTCATCGGGCACATCCTTGGTATCTTCGCCCAGATGCTCGATCCACAGGCGCAAGCAGGCATTCACTGCGTTCTGGTTCAAGACTTTGCGCGGCAAATGATCTTTTGGAGGTTCAATCGAACCGAAATCCAACATGATATCCGGATTGTAGCCGCGATCTCGCAGCCATTCTTTCAAGACAGAGCGCCGGGCATATTGATAGTCCGAGATGAGTTGATACACATCGTAGCCGCGCTCCCCTAACCACACCTCCAGATACATGCGCCGCACCTCATCATCATCCTGAACATATTGCGGCTCGTAGTCACCTTGTTTCAACCATTCCCAAGCGGCTTCAGCGGCCTCGCGCCAGGCCTGGTCAATCATCCAGGCGCGCGCCAGTTCGGCTTCAATTTCATCCTCCTTCGCCCCATCGAACACGGGCGTAATCGCACGGAAGCCCAAGCGGCTGGCTGCCCAACCCAGGTGTGTCTCCAGCACTTGCCCAATATTCATGCGGCCAGGCACCCCCAGGGGATTCAAGATAATGTCCACCGGCGTGCCATCCTCCAGGAAGGGCATATCCTCTACAGGCACGACTTTGGAAACCACACCCTTGTTTCCATGACGACCTGCCATCTTATCTCCCGCGGTGATTTTACGGCGCTGCGCGACCGAAACCCGCACCATTGTATCCACACCAGCCGCCAGATCCGAGTTGTCTTCACGGGTGAAGACTTTGACATCCACTACCTTGCCGCGCTCACCGTGGGGCATGCGCAGAGAGGTATCCTTGACATCGCGCGATTTCTCGCCAAAGATGGCGCGCAGCAAACGTTCCTCGGGAGTGAGTTCCTTTTCGCCTTTGGGGGAAATCTTGCCCACCAGAATGTCATTCGGCCCAACCTCAGCCCCAATGCGGATTATGCCGTGCTCGTCCAGGTCTTTGATGGCATCCTCACCCACGTTGGGAATATCGCGGGTGATTTCCTCTGGACCCAGGCGCGTATCCCGCGATTCCACCTCATACTTCTCAATATGTACCGAAGTGAAGTAATCTTCCTGGACCAGACGCTCGGAGATTAGAATGGCATCCTCGAAGTTACCTCCTTCCCAAGAGACGAAAGCCACGATCACATTCTGACCCAAGGCCAGTTCACCCCCCTCCGTGGAGGATGAATCAGCAATGACATCACCTTTGTGGACAATTTGCCCCTTCACCACCGCCGGGCGTTGATCAATACAGGTGCTTTGATTGGAGCGCTGATATTTGCGCAAAGTGTAAGTGTGAATCTCGCCATTGGTAGAGCGAATGACAATATTGCGCCCTGTGACGGAGATCACCTCACCATCCTCTTCGGCAATGACCACCTGACCCGAGTCGCGCGCCGCCTCGTATTCCATCCCTGTGGAGACGATGGGGACTTCTGGGCGCAAGAGCGGCACTGCCTGGGCTTGCATGTTCGATCCCATCAGGGCGCGGTTAGCGTCATCGTGCTCCAGGAAGGGGATCAACGCCGCGCTAATACCCACAATCTGGTGGGGGGCCACATCCATGTAATCAATCTCGGTCGGCGCAGAGAACAGGAAGGAGGAGTGATAGCGACAGGAAACGCGCGTACGCACAAACTCTGAAAATTCATTCAACGGAGTGTTTGCCTGAGCGATCACAAAGCGGTCTTCAGTATCAGCCGGCAGGTATTCGATTTGATCGGAAACAAATGGGACGATGAGCACCTCTTTCAATCCCGTCTGTTTAGCGATCTTTTGCGCCATCTCCTGGGTGATGCGCTCGCCTTTTTGGGCAATCACCTCGCCGGTTACTGGATGCACAAGGTCTTCTCGCAGGGCACGACCCACCAGGCGGGGATCAGTGGGGAGAAGGGATTTGAGCACACGCCGGTAGGGGGTTTCGATGAAACCATATTCGTTCACGCGGGCGAAAGAGGCCAGACGTCCAATCAAACCAATGTTCGGGCCTTCGGGCGTCTCGATGGGGCAAATCCGCCCATAGTGAGAATGGTGCACATCGCGCACATCAAAACCCGCCCGCTCTCGCCGCAACCCACCAGGACCTAAAGCCGAGAGGGTGCGTTTATGGCGCAATTCTGCCAGGGGATTGGTTTGATCCATGAATTGCGATAACTGGCTTGAACCAAAGAATTCTCGCAGCGCAGCCACCACCGGACGAATGTTGATCAGGGTTACAGGCGAGATACGCTCCTGGTCACGGATGGACATGCGTTCTTTAATAACTCGTTCCATGCGCCGCAGACCGATACGCAATTTATTCTGGATCAACTCGCCAACGGTCTTGGCGCGGCGATTACCCAGGTGGTCAATATCGTCCGGATCCTGGGTGCCATTGTTAATCATGATCATGCGCTTCACCAGGCAAACAACATCCCACTTGGTCACCGTACGTCGGTTGCGCGGGACGCGACCTTCCAGGTCCAGTTTCTGGTTGAGTTTATAACGGCCAACTCGTTCCAGGTCATAATGGCGTTGATCGAACAACTGCTCTTCGAGGAACTCGCGGGCGTTTTCCAGCGTAGCCGGGTCACCGGGGCGCATACGTTTGAAGAATTCAATCAAAGCCGCCTCAGCAATGCTCAAACCGCCAGATAAATCCCACTCCGGTTCCTGAGCCAGAGATGAGGCGATAAACATGCGGTCCGGATTATTGTCCACATCGGCGAATAAGGCCAGGAGTTCCTCGTCAGTGCCTGTCTTTAATGGAGAATCGGGCAGACCATCATTCACTGCCGCTAAGGCGCGCAGGAAAATCGTGATGGGTACCGTGCGTTTGCGATTAAAGCGTAAGGTGATGTAGTCTGCCTTACGGGTCTCGAATTCCATCCAGGCCCCGCGGTCAGGGATTAGTTTAGCCATCGCCATCCGCCGGCCGGTTGAGCGGTCAATAGGTGCCTCAAAATAGACGCCGGGAGAACGAATAAGTTGAGAAACGACCACGCGCTCGGTGCCATTGATAATAAAGGTGCCTTTCTCGGTCATCTCCGGGAAATCGCCGAGAAAGATGTCTTCCTTAATGGGCGTGGCGATCTCCGGACCCGCCAGCAATACGGACACATAGAGAGGTCGAGCGTAGGTCAGGTCGCGCTCTACGCACTCTTCAATAGAATGTTTGGGTTCACCAAACCAATAAGTTAATCCGAATTCGCGCGCCTCTGGGCTATCGCCAGGGAAATATAGTTTCAGCCCTTTGTTATAGGATTCGATGGGTGAGAGTTCATCAAATAGATCTTTCAGTCCTTCTTCTTTGAGGCGCTTAAACGACTCAATTTGCACCTCAATTAAATCCGGTAAAGGTAATTTCACCTCAATACGGGCATAGGACTTGGTAGGTAAAATAGAGGCCATGGCTACTCCTGGGGCAATTATCACCTTGCTAATGTGCGAAAGGCGTAAAACACCTTGCGCTAAGGGCAGCCCACCCTTACGCTCCGTTTTACGCTACACATGTCGCAATGGTCCACCTGATAGACGAATAAATATTATAACCATATCTATCTATAATCGTCAAGTAAATTTGTATAAGAATTTTACACCTTTTCTTCTCAATCATCGTCCAGGGATTACTTTATAATGTAACATTATGAGCTCTGATCACCCCCACCCTACCCGTCAGATTGCCCGCGCCGCAGGCACCATCATGCTGGCCTTTGTAATCAGCAATCTGGCTGGCCTGGTGCGCCAAATTCTGGTGGCTAAAGCTTTCGGCACACAGACCGAGATCGAGGCCTTCAACGCCGCCAATCGTGTCTCAGAGACGCTATTTAACTTAATGGCTGGGGGCGCCCTGGCCTCAGCCTTTATCCCCACCTTCACCACACTCCTGACGCGGGGCGAGCGCAAAGGCGCCTGGCAACTGGCCTCGTCAATTTTCAATCTGATACTGGTCGTCATGAGCGCTGCCATTGGCTTGGCAGCAATCTTCGCGCCACAGATTGTTCACTACATTCTGGCGCCAGGTTTTGCTTCCGACCCACCCAAAGAAGCCTTGACGATTTCCCTGGTGCGTCTGATGCTGCCCTCCGCGGTGATTTTCGGCATCAGCGGCCTGGTCATGGGCATCCTCAACGCCCACCAGGTGTTTCTCGTGCCAGCCTTGACCCCAGCCATGTATCAGATTGGCTTAATTTTTGGCGTGCTGGCCCTGGCTCCCCGTCTTGGGATTTATGGCCTGGCGTGGGGCGTTTTGATCGGCGCAAGTCTGCACTTAATTTTACAGATTCCCACGTTGCTCAGACAAAAAGGACGATATTTCCTCACCTTAGGCCTCAATCTCCCTGCCGTGCGAGAAGTGGCACGCCTGCTTGGCCCGCGCTTACTGGGTGTCGCAGTGGTGCAGTTAAATTTTTGGGTGAACACCCGTCTGGCATCCCGCATGCCCGAGGGGAGTGTGACTGCCCTGGTCACCGCTTTCACCCTAATGCTCATGCCCCAGGCGGCCATTGCCCAGTCCGTCGCCATCGCTGCTATGCCGACATTTTCCGCTCAATTCGCTCGTGGAGAGTTGAATCAGATGCGCGCCTCCCTTTCTGCCAGCCTGCGTGGGGTGGTGCTCTTATCCCTGCCCGCCAGCCTGGGGTTAATTTTGCTACGCAGACCTATTATTGCCTTGCTTTATCAGCGCGGGGCTTTCGATGCCCATTCCACCCAACTGGTAGCCTGGGCTTTGCTCTGGTACGCCGCTGGCCTTGTGGCGCATTCTGTAGTGGAAATCGTCGCCCGAGCCTTCTACGCCCTGCACGACACCAAAACCCAGGTGCTGATCGGCTCTGGGGCGATGATCCTCAACGTCGTTTTCAGCCTTCTATTTTCCGCCTGGTTTGCTAACCTGGGTTGGTTGCCTCACGGCGGGTTGGCTCTGGCGAATACGTCAGCCACTACTCTGGAAATGATCGGCTTGCTCTGGGTCATGCGCCGTCGCCTGAATGGTCTGGAGGGCGATAAGATCGTGCTCGGCGGCATACAGGCAGCAGCCGCTTCCCTGGCCATGGCAGGGGGCTTATGGCTTTGGTCTATCGTCACCCATGCCCAACCCGACTGGTTGAGTGGGGGGTTAGGTGTCATCCTGGGTGGGGGAATCTACGGGATATTCATCTGGCTGCTGGGGGTCAGCGAAGTGCGCCAGTTGGCGCGCGGCCTTCTGGGCCAGCGCTGAATTCGCTCCTTGCCTATCGCGCCACCAGCCACACCAGGTGAGCGATCACCAGACCCAACACCACGCCTGCCAGAGCCTCCAGTGGGGTGTGGCCTAAGACCTCGCGCAACTGTTCCCCTTTCAACGGATGACCACTGGCCAAATCCTCAATCATGGCGTTGATCAGGCTTGCATGTATGCCTGCCTGGCGTCGAATGCCCGTGGCATCATAAACCACCACCATCGCCACTGCCACCGCCAGCGCAAAGACAGGCTGGTTAAATCCGCTAAACAAGCCCGTGGCGTAGGCAATCGCAGTCACCAGGGCGGAGTGCGAACTGGGCATGCCGCCGGCGCGAAAGAGCAACACCCAGTTCCACTTGTGGGTTTGGATATACTCCAACGGCACCTTTATCGCCTGAGCCAATCCCCAGGCAATCAAACCAGCCATTAACGTGTAATTAGTCAAAAGGGCTAACATTATTCTGTATGGAACTCCACCAATCCTTCGTCGGTTAACATTCGCACTTTCAACTCAGCCTTTTCCAGAAGGCTGGTGCAATAGCGCGCCAGGGCCTGGCCTCGCTCATAGAGCGCCATTGAAACTTCCAGAGTGTGTTCCCCTGATTCTAACGCAGCCACCACGCTCTCCAACTCATTGAGAGCCTCTTCGTACGAAAGTTGCTCGACCGGGCGGGCATTTGAAACATCCAGAGGGGGCAATGCGCTCATCTTTCGCTCCTGTTAGTTGGAAATAGATAAGCCTGTAACGGCGCCTCGGGTGGCAATAAATTGGCAACCAGCTGATCGAATTGGGCGCGCGTCAGGCCGCTTTCGTTTAGATATTTGGCGATCTCCGCCTTAACCTGAGTTTGATAGGCGCGGTCCATCCCACGGCGCCGCGCCAACTGTGATAGAAAAACTGCCACCCCAACCATAATTAAGCCCACCATAACCAAGAGTATACTTGCCAGGATTAGATTGATCACTTTAAACACCCATAGCAACACGATGCCGACCACGCCGGGTATCAGCCCAAGGCTGCAACCTATGCCAAAAGCCTGTTCTGCACTGCTGGCAGCGCTGGCGCGTAAGACTTCGTTTAAATTTTCTGCCAGGTCAGCCAATTCTGGTAATTGAGGCTCTAACCCAATTTCTTCACTCACCTTGCCCCTCCTGCGGGGACTCCACCCGTACGCCAAATGAACCATCTCGCACCTGTACGTTCAGGCGCTCATCCGCTCTAACCTGTAACACACTGCGCACCACCGCGCCATCCAAGCGAGAAACCACGGCATACCCTCGCTCCAACACTGAGCGGGGGTTGAGCGCCGCCAGGCGTTGCTCAAGGCTGGTCAGGTGTGTGCGTTGCAAGATCAGGGTATGCTCCATCGCCACCTCCGACCTGCGGATGAGTTCATCCAGGCGCTGGCGGTCTGTCCGCAAACGGGCCTGGGGAGATCGAAAGCGTAACCGTCGTAACCAATCATGCAAAATCCAACGTTGACTCTCGAGGCGAGAGCGCATGGCGCGTTCCAGGCGCTGCTTCATGTCTGATATGGTTACCAGCAGATCGGCGCGATTGGGAGTCACCAATTCCGCGGCCGCGGTTGGCGTTGGAGCACGCAGATCGGCTGCAAAATCGGCGATGGTGAAGTCTGTCTCATGGCCGACACCGGTGACTACAGGAGCCTGGGAAGCCACGATCGCCCGCGCCACGCGTTCATCATTAAAAGCCCACAGGTCTTCAATCGAACCCCCTCCCCGCGCTAACAGGATCACATCTGGATGAACGGCGCGATTGATCGCCTCCAAAGCCTGCACAATTCCAGGAGGTGCATCTTCTCCCTGAACCGGCGTCGGTGATAAAACCACCTCGACTAACGGATAGCGCCGTCTCAGGGTGTTAAGCATATCCCTCAGAGCTGCCGCAGTGGGAGAGGTGACAATGCCAATGCGTTGTGGCCATTTCGGGATGGGCCGCTTGCGCGCTGCGTCAAACAAACCCTCTTTTTCCAATCTGGCTTTCAAGCGCAAAAACTCCTGGAACAACACCCCTTCGCCCGCCGGGCGGATATAGTCGGCATATAACTGGTACTGCCCCCCCACCAGATAAACGTCAATATAACCATGCGCCTCAATGGCATCGCCATCGCGCGGGACGAAGGATTGTTGCGCTACCTGACTGCGCCACATGACGCAGCGTAGCGAAGCCCCCGCATCCTTCAGGACGAAGTATAGATGTCCGGACGATGGCCGAGAAACATTAGACACCTCACCCATAACCCATAAATCCTGCAAAGTTTCATCCCCAGCGATCAGGCTTCGCAGGTAATTGGTCAAATCGCTCACCGTCCAGGTAGGAGGTTGAAAGAATGAAAGTTGGGACATGGCATCTCGTGCTGGCAGAGAGGATACCTGGGTTTCCAGGAGATGTCAATCGGTGAATAGGGAGAACTCGACTATTCCGCGATATGAGATTATTTGCTACAATACACGTGCTGGCTGGTTGTTTTAACCCGGTTTCAAGCGGACGTAAAACCAATGAAATACTTGTGGTCTCCCTGGCGCATGGCTTATATCCAGAATCATAAACGCGATCTCACCTGTGTCTTTTGTCGCGAAATGGCGCGTCCAGATGGCCCTGAAAACCTGATCGTCTATCGCGGCAAATATAACTTTGTGATTTTAAACCGCTACCCCTACAATAGCGGCCATTTGATGATCGTCCCCTATGAACACTGCCCCGATCTGGATGCCCTGGTTGCCGAAGCCCGGACGGAGATGATAGAAATGGCGACCCAGGCGGTGCGTGTCCTTCAAGCCGTCTATCACCCCCACGGTTTTAATTTGGGTGTCAATATTGGAGAACCCGCAGGGGCAGGCATTGTTGATCACGTCCATATGCACGTGTTGCCTCGCTGGAGTGGAGATACGAACTTTATGTCTACTTTGGGGATGACGCGCGTGTTACCCGAATCGTTGGAGGAGACTTATCAGCGGATCAAAGAAGGCTGGGAGGCATTAGAAAACAAAAGCCAGGAGCATGGCAGCCAATAATCATTCCTTGAACGCTAAGCCCGGGCGACATCTGGATCATGTAATTTATCATGGCACGAAGGTTATCACCAAAAACACACCAGCAGCAACGAGGGGAGGAGCATAAAGCCTAGAAGGCACAATTGAATAGAGCAACCCAAATCGCTTGACCTGGTTTCACCCGTAAATCCTGATTCTTCAAGGAGACACCAAAATGAACGAACGTGAACCTGTTATTCTCAGCGCAGTGCGCACCCCTTCCGGGCGATTTCAGGGCAGTTTGAGCAGTTTTCCCGCTCCCAAATTGGGAGCGATCGTCGTTAAAGAAGCCGTGAGGCGTGCTGCCATCGCTGACCCTGCCGAGATTGATGAAGTCTTCATGGGGAATGTCGTCTCGGCTGGAGTGGGTCAGGCACCGGCGCGTCAGGCAGCCATTTTTGCCGGTCTACCCCCTAGCGTAGGCGCCACCACGGTGAACAAAGTCTGCGGTTCTGGCCTGAAAGCCGTGATGCTGGCTGCCCAGGCGATCAAGGCGGGCGAGGGGGATCTATACGTGGCCGGCGGGATGGAAAGCATGAGCCGCGCCCCCTTCCTGGTGGATGGACGCACAGGAACTTTGCGCTTCGGCCACGCTCAATTGACCGATGCCCTGCTTCTGGATGGCTTGTGGGATCCATTTATGAACTGGGGCATGGGCGATGCCGCCGAATTCATCGCTGAGGAATATGAAGTCTCCCGTCAGGCGATGGATGAGTTTGCCCTACGGAGTCACCAGCGCGCCATTGCTGCCATAGATAGCGGTCAATTCAAGGCTGAAATTGTGCCGGTGGAAATCGCGGATAAAAAGGGTAACATCAGCCTCTTCGACACCGATGAGACCCCGCGGCGTGACACTTCGCTGGAAGCCCTGGCTAGCCTGAAGCCCGCTTTCCAGAAAAACGGCAAAGTGACCTCGGGCAACTCCCCCGGCTTGAACGATGGCGCAGCTGCCCTGGTGGTTGCCAGTCGCGCCAAGGCCAAGGCTTTGGGGGTTAAACCCCTGGCGCGTATCGTTGGGCAGGCACAGGCCGCAGTGGAGCCCAAGTACCTCTTTATCGCTCCCGCCAAAGCCATCCCCCGCCTGCTGGAAAAAGTGGGTTGGAGCCTGGCTGATGTGGACCTGATTGAACTTAATGAAGCCTTTGCCGCCCAGGTGCTGGCCGATGGTTATGCCCTGGCCGATCTGGGCTGGGACTGGGAGAAAGTAAACGTCAATGGCGGTGCCATCGCGCTTGGACATCCCATAGGTGCCAGCGGCGCGCGCATTCTCACCACCTTGATTTACGCTCTCAAGCAGCGCGGCTTAAAGCGCGGCATTGCTTCCCTGTGCCTGGGAGGAGCCGAGGCTGTTGCACTGGCGATCGAAATTGAAGATGAGTAGCCGCTAAGGAGAAAGCCATGGAAATCCTAAAAATCTTCGTCGTTGGGGCCGGCACCATGGGTAACGGAATTGCCCAGGTGGCAGCCACGTCTGGTTTCCAGGTCACTTTGATGGATGTCGTCCCGGAGCAACTGGAACGTGCTCGCACTGCCATAGCCAAATCTGTGGACAAACTGGCTAGTAAAGGGCTAATCAGCGAAGAACAGAAAGCCGCCGCCCTGGCTATCCCGACCACGACCACGCTGGACGGCGTGCAAGATGCCGACCTGGTGATCGAAGCCGTTAGCGAGAACCCCGACTTGAAATTCAAGGTCTTCCGCG
>JBBILY010000080.1:0-1972 GCA_037444705.1 Chloroflexota bacterium
GCACCCTGGCCCAGCAGGCCAGAGCGGGGGACTTGCGCCACTTCTGGCTGGAGAGATGGTGAAAGGGGCTTGACAATATAAGCATGTCTGTTATACTGATAAACAGAAAATCAGTATAACGGAGGTGATTTATGACTGTCTATCAGATTCAGGTTGCAAAACGAGGGGTTATTACCCTTCCGGTAGAAGTGCGCCGGGAAAACCAGATTCAAGAAGGACAAATCCTGTCTTTGATTGATCTGGACGGTGTGCTGGTCATTGCCCCCCAAGAATTACAGACGGATCGGCTGGCTAATCGGCTGGCAGAAGCCTGGCGAGAGCAAGGTTTGGACCTCGCAACCATGTTGAAAACACTGCGCGAGGTTCGAGGTGAATACACCCCCTAAAGTTTTCCTGGATACCAGTGTGATTTTCGCGGCGGTGCTCTCTCCGGGGGGCGGGGCACGCATGGTTCTTCGGTTGGGTGAGAGCCGGCCGGTGCGATTGTGGATTGGCCGGCAGGTTCTGAGAGAGTGTGAGTTGGTTGTTCAGCGTAAAGCGGCTGAAAGCCTGCCATACCTGGCTTTGCTTCTGGACACAGCAAAGGTGCAAATTGGTGCTGAAGCAAGTTCGGACAGTTTGGAATATGCCAAGCGGCTGGTGACTTATCCGCCGGATGCGATTGTGCTGGCTGAGGCAATTGAATCCCAACCGGATTGGTTTCTGACACATGACCATCAACATTTTCTGAAAGGCGAGATTGAAAAACTTGCTTTTCGAGTCGGAACGCCAGGTGATTTTCTGACATGGTTTCGGGAGAGCATTGTCAAATTTGAGTGACGCCTGGGGAGAGAAGTTTTGTGCTTGTTGCTCTCTTTGCTCTCATCCTGCCTTCTGCCAGTGCGTCCATAGAAATCGTCCGCGTAGTAGTAAGGGATCAGCCCCATGCCTGCGTATCCTACAGATCAACTTTTGTCCAGGCCAGTTTAGTGGGATCGAGAACTTTCCAGTAAGCGCGCATAACCGCGTTGATACGTTCCTCAGGTTGCACCAGTCTGGCCAGAGCTTGGATCCACGGCATTGGCAACCCCGGAATGGTTTTTTGCGCTATCCATAGCAGGCGATAAGCAGTCTGATGACTGGCAACGTACCTTCTATAGACTTTCAGCGCATCTGCCACATGAATTTTCCCATCCAACACCTGTTGCACCAGGCGACCTACTGCAGCGCCAAAGTACAGCGCCGGGCGGATGCCCTCGCCGCTGAAGGGGAAGCACTGCCCGGCGGCATCGCCCACACGAAAGACCATCCCAGTGGTACATGGCTGGCTTTGGTATGGGAAGTAGCCGCCGTGCAGGCTGGCGGGCAACTGCCCAAAACATTGATGGATGAAATCGGCTAAGGTTTGGTTCAAGTTGGTTTGACCCTTGTAATTGGCAAAGCCAGCTCGGGCGGTCGCGCCGCTGGGGAAAAGCCAGCCTACGTTATGCAAGCCATATCGGGGCGCGTCGTAGTAAAAGTGCAGACCCTCCTCATGGGCGGATATAGCCGTCTCCAGCCCAAAGCTCTTGCCACGATGGGGTTCGTTTCTTCTCCGTGAGTTGGTTGCCAGGGCGGCGCGCCAGCCAGTGGCGTCAATCAGGACCTCGGCATCGAACCAGCCGCGCGTGGTGAGCACGCGATGGTCACGATGGCCAAGAACGGCTGCGTGCAGGATTTCCGCGTCGCATTGGTCGAGCAGCCGTGAACAGAATATGCGATAGTCGAAGGTGCAGAAGGGATAGGGCAAGGAATATTCAATGTCGCCACTGCCCAGATGCAGGATGAATTTATCGTGGACTTGCAACAGGCTATCCATTGTCCCGGTGGCTTCCAGTACAGCCAGCAGGGTGCCGCAAGCCGAGGTCTGCACCGACCCAATGGCATGTGGTTCAACCAGCAAAACGCGTCTATCCCGCAGTTGGATGGCTGCGGCCAGCCCAGCAAAACTGCC
>JBBILY010000080.1:1986-13711 GCA_037444705.1 Chloroflexota bacterium
AATGCATAAGAACTTCTTTTTCAACCGAGCCTGGCCCCCGGATTGGGACCAGGCTCGTTGACAGGGCTCTCGACCCTTCACTCTCAGGAAACCAAATCCAATCGCGGACACAGCGCTATTTCTGGTTGTGGGATCTGCTCATATCCAACACCGAAGGGTAAGAGACACCTGGAGATGCCGGACTGCCCACCGCCCGTGCGGCGGCTCACAATCCAGGTGGGCAGTCATTCCGAAGTGCGGTTAATTCGGTTGTTTTTAATGGTGTACACCGGCTGTCTCCATGGTGGCTGGTTCGGTTTTAGATTCTCCGCGGCTGGTAAAGAAGTTGTAAATCGGGACGAAAAGCACGGCCGTTAGGAAACCACCGATGAAGATCTCAACCAGGCCAAGAATGAATGAACCCCAACTGATAAAAGTATAGTCAGGCAGGATTAACTCCCAAGCCTTGTGCATGACATACCAGTTAGGGAACAACAAACCTGCCACCACGTCGAGCGTATACACCACGCTGAAAAATACCGCCAGCGTCCATGCGATGGGCCAGAAGCGTAAAGTCTTCATAGTATTTTCTCCTTTCTTCAGATCACACTGGAAAGTGATTATCCCCTCCAAATCTAATTATCAGTATAGAACCACAAGGGACAACCTTCAAGCGTAGTTTGGCTTATCCTGGGGTGAGCAATTTAACCTATCTCCCAAATGAGCAACTTAACCTATCCTGGTCTCCCAATAAGCGCCCCAAGCACAAAGTCCGAAAGGTGGGGCGTTGTCCCTGGCTTTGCCTGCACACAACACCCCATCTGCCTCTTCTGGATAGATATCAGATATAAGCAAAAGTGCTTCTATCTGTATACGCCAGATGGCGCTTGGGTTTCTCTTGGGCGTGGCGTATACTGTGGTCAAAGTGACGAGAGAAAGATCTGGAGAAAGTTATGAGCACAACAGCACAATCTGCTCGCCGGCGAGGTACATCCCGCATAGCCAGTTGGTTGAACGAACGGTTGGGCTTGGAGGGTCTGATGTATGCCGTACCAGAACACGCCAACTCTTTGCCCTACCTTCTTGGCGGGATCACTTTCACTGGTTTTATTATCTTAATTGTGACCGGCATATACCTGGCCCAGTTCTATCACCCTCATCCCTCCGACGCTCACCAGAGCGTGGTCTATCTTATCACCGAAGCCCCACTGGGCGACCTGGTCCGTTCGATCCACTTTTGGACGGCTCAGATCGTTTCGGTTACCGTCATCCTCCATATGCTGCGCGTTTTATTCACAGGCGCGTACAAACGCCCGCGAGAGATTAACTGGTACGTTGGCCTGGGCTTGCTAGCCGTGACGTTTGGCCTGGTCTTCACCGGGAGTGTATTGAAGTTTGATCAGGAAGGGCTGGAGGCGCTTCAGCATAACAAAGAGGCGGCCGAGCTGATCGGCGCATTGGGATCGTGGTTTTCGGCAGAATTCAGTCGCAGCGTACCCCTGCTCACTCGGCTGTTCAACGGGCATGCTACGATCTTGCCGCTGCTTTTCGTGTTGTTGATCACCGCCCATATCTACCTTATCAAGCAGCATGGCATTTCTCCCAAGGTCACACCAGAGGCGGTTTCACGTTCCACTGTTGGCGAGGGTGAATCGTCATTCACCGTACACTTGCGGCGGATGTCCGGTTATGGCCTGATCGTGTTGGGTGTGGCGTTGATCCTCAGTATGATCTTTCCTGCCCCGCTTGGCCAGCCTGGCGTGGCTGGCGCAGAAGTGACCAAGCCCTGGTGGATGTTCATCTGGCTCTTCCCGGCAGAAGAAGCCTGGGGACCAAGAGCCCTGGTGATCGTGCCGCTCGTGCTGGGGGCTCTGCTAGCCCTGGTGCCCATCCTGGATCGTAGCCCCTATATGAGCCCGGCGCGACGGAAAGCCCTTTTGGTGATTGCCGCCCTGATCCTGGTCGTCATCATCGTGAGCGGCGTCTTCGCTTCCTTGCAGCCGATCTCCGCCCACTTGGAATAATCCCTTTCGCTTTTTGACCTTTGATTCGGAATGGCGCATATGAAGATCTCCCGTTTTAAAATTTCGATATTCTTTCTGCTCGCCATGTTCGTTCTGGCTCCTTTAGGTGCAGCGTTGGCGCACGGTGAACCGGTAATTACTGTCCAGCCCTCCATTGTCCCTGTCGGAGGCCAGATCACGATCACCGGCAGTGATATGGAAGCAGGAGAAATTTTTACCATCACGCTGGAGAGTGCAACGAGCACGATCCCTCTGGGCAAGGCCACCGCCAGCGGTGAAGGGGAGGAGGCTGGCTTTGTCGCCGTGTTTACCATCCCTTCCGATGTCACACCGGGTTCCTATATCGTACGCGCGACCACTGAAGAGGGCGAGATAGCAACAGCCGACCTGACCGTGACTGAAGCCTCCACTATGGCCAGCGCTGCGCCGGCCATAGTGCAGGAACCGACTGGCGAGTTGCACGTGCTCGAGCGCCCGAAACCGAGCGGACAAATCGTTGCTGCCAGCCTGATTGCGCTCGCCAGCCTGGTGCTGGGTGTCTGGTTGATTCGCAGGCCCGGCTGAGGGTGTTTGTAAAATCTACGTCCAATTTGGTATATGGAGGCAGCCATATTAAAGAAACTGAATATCGACTCAGGTGATATGGCCTTGGCGCTCGGGCTGTGGTTGTGCAGCCTGCCCCTGGTGGCGTTGGTCGTGGTGCCCTTCTTTGGGCTCAAGGTGGGCGGCATGGTCGCGGTGGTTTTGTTCTTTGTTTCCATGGCAATTTGCTGGGGTATCTGCGGTTGGAAAGTCTATCGAAGTTACACCAAAGATAGTCACCTCGACCAATAGGACCTTATGCAAGGCAGTCCAGTAGCCCAACCTGATCACGAAGCTGAGTTCGTCGCCTGCCTGTTGGAAACGGCCCACGAAGCTGGAATGTGCTTCGATGCAGCCGCCCTGGCAATTTTTACGTGGTGCTCAAGTCCAAACCAATGGTTATCTTGAGTGGACCACAAGGGAGCGGGAAGATAGCAGCCGTGCAATGCCTGTCGCGCATCCTCATGGGTAATTGTGCGCAATGCCATTTGATGGTGGGGCACCCCTGGGGGTTCGGGAGGAGTGAAAACCTGGCCATGTTCACTGAAGTTCACACGCGCTTCACCACCGAGAAATTGCTCTGTCTCATTGAAGAAGCCTGGCTGCCGGAAAATACGCAGTGTGTTTTCATCGCCTGCCTCGCTCGCATCAGCCCGGCAGAACTGCTGAGCTTCTTTACCGAGGTGGCTGCGCAGCTTAGGCACGGCCAACTCATGGGATTTGGAGACGCTCGATTTTCCGAACCCATACCCTTTCCTCCCAATCTATTTTTGATCGGGACAATGGACACCTCGAATTTTAATTGGTGGGATCACAACCTGTTGTCGAAGACCACGGTTGTCCAATGGCCGATGGCTAGAAGCCTGGCCTCTGTTTCTCATAACGAAATCGCACCACCTTGGGAGAGTGAGTTTCTGCGATCCTGTGTCCGTCATAAGCAGGTGGCCTATCACAAGGTCTACTCCGTATTGAGACAGCTGAAACAGCCCCTGATGCCCCTTTTTCAGATCGAAGCGCTTCTGAGAGAACATGCCATCCCAGACCTGCATGAGGTAATAGACGAAGCTGTGCTTTATCTTGCAAACTGCTGGTCTAGACTGGGCAATGGCCTTTTCGACCCTTCTCTCAAGGATAATCTGATGATCGCGCTTGACCTGGCGATAGCCCAAATTCTCCTGCCACGCGTAGGAGACAGGATACGGGAGGATGCGACGTTGCGCAAACAATTGTTAACCGCCTTAACCGTCGAATACCCGCGCTCAGCGGCGTTTGTGTCGACCTTGACCTATCTAACCTAGAGATGCTATATCAAATGAAGGGAGGTGAGACTGATAGTAAAAGATCCCGTTTGCGGCATGGATGTTGATCCCAAGACCGCCGCCAGGTCTGAGTACAAAGGACAAACATATTATTTCTGCTCGAACGGTTGTAAGAAAGCCTTCGACAAGGAGCCGGAAAAGTACGTCAAAGTCCAGGGCCATGTCGCAGGTCACAGTCAGCACCATTAAGACCACTACCGATATGGGAACGCTGAGCGAAATGGACTATTCCCAATCAACCTTCCTGCAGATTTGCATCCTATTACTTAGAGATCTGCGGGAGGGCAGAGGAAATCATTTGACATGATCACGATCAACATTGACCCGGTTATCTTCAGCATCGGCCACTTCATGCTGCGTTGGTACAGCCTGATCGTCGTAACGGCCATCGCCGTGGGGGTGTGGATTAGTGCGCACGAAGCGGAACGGAAAGGTTTCAAAAAAGAGGACATCTACGATAGCGCTTTATACGTTGTCCTGGCTGGATTGCTTGGGGCACGCCTGTTCCATGTGCTGGATCACTGGGCAGATGAATACGCTGCCCATCCTGTTCGGGCGTTCTACATTTGGGAAGGCGGTCTCGCCATCTGGGGCGGGGTGATCGGCGGCTTGATCGCCGTGGCTATCCTGGCCTGGCAGCGTGGCTGGCGACTGCCAGCCCTGCTGGACGCAGCTGCCCCAGGTCTGGTGCTGGCGCAGGCTATTGGGCGCATCGCCTGTGTGATCACCGGCGACGCTATGGGCAAACCTACCAGCGGCCCCTTTGGTTTTGCTTACACCAACCTGAATGCCATGGTGCCGCAACAGGGTGTGTATTACACGCCCATGCCGGTCTACGAGATGCTGGCCAACCTGGGCATCTTCGCCTTGCTCTGGCGGCTGCGTAAACGAAACTGGCCAGATGGGCTGCTTTTCCTGGTCTATCTCTGCCTGTATAGCGTAATGCGCTTCTTGTTAGCCTTTACCAGTTCGTACCAAATCATAGCTTTTGGATTGACTCAGTCTCAGATAATTGCACTCATCGTCCTGCTGTCGGCTCTCCCGATCCTGGTGTGGATGCAAATCCACCGCCATAAAGTTGTCCCCTCGAGGTAAGTTATGCCTGCTTCCGAAGGTGTGGTGTGTACGCCGAGTAGCGTGATGGACGCTGAGCGTCCAGTTTTATCAGGATTGTACCTCAACAAGTGTGCCTGACTTCGTTAGGAGGCGGACGATGGTCAACCCGGAACATCCTATTGCTCGAATCAAAAGGGCAGAACTCTTATCTTCCGTTAGCGCTGGCGTGCTAGGGGCGGGGATTGCCCTTTTGTTGACGCCTATCCTGGCGCGTTACGCGGTTCCGATCCTCCTGCTTGGCCTCATCGCCCACTCAGTGGGCATGTCCCAGAAACATCGCCTGGAGCAGCAGGGTGAAGGCGTTCGTGTCTGGTGGGCGGAGGCTTTGTATTGGCTGTGCTGGCTGGGGTTGGCAGCGTTGTTACTCTTCATACTCGTGCGATTGTTGTGAAACAGGACTTCATATTGCAAGACATTACCATATTGGCCCATCCCTTTATATAAGTGGCATAGGCCAACATGCTTATCCAGAGGTGGGTGAAAGTACGACCTCGAAATAGGCGGAAGCGCGCTTTTCAAACACTTTTACCTGGCGTAAACTGGATGCGTCTAAATTGGTTAGGTTATACTCGCTAGGTTATGGCATCACTTGTGAAAGGATCGTCTATGTCAGTCAAAGACCCTGTGTGTGGGATGGAGATTATGCCTAATTTGGCCTTTGCCACGCGAAAGAGTAAAGGCCAGACGTTTTACTTTTGCTCCGAGAACTGCGTCAATCAGTTCGACGCCAACCCACAAAAATACACTCATGCTGTTGAACCATCCGAACGTCCCAGGGCTGGCTCGGCCACGACGGGCTATAATCCCGATTTGCCCGGCCCACTGCAAGTTGAGTTGCCCATCGTCGGGCTAACCTGCAGCACCTGTGCGACCACGGTGGAGCGCGAGCTGGGGTCTGTACCCGGTGTGAGCGAAGCGCACATCAATTTCTCGCTGTCCAGGGCTCAGGTGACTTATGACCCGGAGCAGGTGGGTGTCAGCGATCTGGTGGGCGCCGTTAAAAAAGCCGGCTACGACGTGGGCAGGGCCAAGACGCGCGTGCGCATCACCCCCACTCTGCATTGCGCCTCATGCGTCGGCTTTATCGAGGCAGCCCTGAACGACCTCCCCGGTGTGCTGGAGGCTATCGTCAATCCCGGCACGGATACAGTCTTGATCAGCTACGTGCCTAACCAGGTTGACTTTGCTGCGATGAAAGCGGCCATCGCCTCCACCGGTTTTGAAGCTGCTCGTCCTGTGGAAAAGGCAGAGGACGTGGATGAGGAAACAGCTGCCCACCAGCGCGAGTACAAAAGCTTGATGCGCAAGTTCTGGTTCGCTCTCGCAGTTGCCATCCCGGTCATGCTGGTGGCCTATCCCGAACTCCCCTGGCTTTACCTGCCCAACCTGTTCATCACCCAGGCCTCCGAGGAGCTCATCCGCTCCCTCTTCATCCTGTCCGCCATCGTCACCCTTCCGGTGATGGCTTATTCTGGGCGACATTTCTTTACCGGCGGTTGGGCCGCCTTCAGGCATCATTCGGCGGATATGAACACACTCATCGCCCTGGGCACCAGCGCCGCCTGGATTTACTCCACCTTCGCCCTGCTCGTTCCCGGCATCTTCCCCGAAGGTACAGCCACGCCATTTTACGACGTGACGGCCGTGGTCACTGCCTTGGTCGTCCTGGGGCAGGCTCTGGAGGTGCGCGCCAAAGGCCAGACCAGCCAGGCCATCCGCAAATTGCTCGATCTGCAAGCCAAGACCGCCCGCGTCGTCCGGGATGGGCGGGAAGTAGAAATCCCGGTGGAGGAAGTGCTGGTGGGTGACGTTGTGGTCGTCCGCCCTGGCGACAAGGTGCCTGTGGATGGCGAGATCATCGAGGGCCACTCGGCGGTGGATGAATCGATGGTCACCGGTGAGAGCCTGCCGGTGGACAAGCAGGTGGGCGACGAGGTGATCGGAGCCACGGTCAACACCACCGGCAGTTTTAAGTTCCGGGCGACAAAGGTCGGCAAAAATACCGCCCTGGCCCAAATCGTTAAGATGGTGCAGGATGCCATGGGCAGCAAAGCCCCCATCGCCCGGCTGGTGGACGTGGTTGCCAGTTACTTTGTGCCGGCGGTCATGATCATCTCGATCCTGACCTTCCTGGCCTGGTTCAACTTTGGTCCCGTCCCCGCCCTGGCTTTCGCCATTGTTACTGCGGTGACTGTGCTGATCATCGCTTGCCCCTGCGCTATTGGGATGGCCGTGCCGATGAGCCTGGTGGCCGGGGTGGGCAAGGGCGCCGAACACGGGGTGCTGATCCGTAACGGGGAGGCGCTGCAACTGGCTTCGCAACTCAACGTGCTGGTGCTGGACAAAACCGGCACCATCACCAAGGGCAAACCCGAATTAACCGATACCGTACCGGCTAATGGCTTCGACGCAGCCAGGCTGTTGCACTTTGCTGCCAGCGCCGACCTGCTCAGCGAACACCCGCTGGCCCAGGCCATCGTCGCCGGCGCCCGCGACCAAGATGTAGAGCTGATCGAGCCTGCTGAATTCGAAGCGATCCCAGGCCATGGAGTCGAAACAGTGGTGGATGGGCATCAGGTTTTGGTGGGCAACGCCAAACTGATGCGCCGCCACAAAGTTGACACTGCGGCCGTTGAGCCACACGTGCAGCGCCTGCAAGATGAAGGCAAGACGGCCATGTACGTGGCTGTTGACGGCAAAGCCGCCGGTCTCGTCGCAGTCGCCGATACCATCAAGGAAGACTCAAAGGCTGCCATTGCAGCACTGAAGAAGATGGGGTTGGAAGTGATCATGCTCACCGGCGACAACGAGCGCACCGCCAAAGCCATTGCCCGCCAAGTGGGCATTGACCGCATACTGGCCGAGGTGCTTCCCGAAGATAAAGCCCAGGAAGTGCACCTGCTCAAGAAGGGCGGCAAGAAGGTCGCCATGGTGGGCGACGGCATCAACGATGCCCCGGCGCTGGTCGAGGCCGACGTGGGCTTTGCCATCGGCACCGGCACCGACGTGGCTATCGAGGCTGCGGACATCACCCTGATGAGCGGTAGCTTAAAGGGAGTAGCATACGCCATTGAAATCTCCAGGGCCACCATGCGCAACGCCAAAGAGAACTTGCTCGGAGCCTTTGCCTACAACACGTTGGGCATTCCAGTAGCCGCTGGTATTCTCTATCCCTTTTTTGGCATCCTGCTTTCGCCAATCATCGCCGGAGCGGCTATGGCCGCCTCCAGCGTGACTGTGGTCACCAACGCCAACCGGCTACGCTTCTTCAAGGCGAAGAGCTTTGCTGAGCCTGGCGGGGCAAAATAACTATTTGAAGAGGAGTTCTTACAATGACTGTTACCCAAATTCTCGTCAACCTGGCCGGATTGGCCCTCATCATCCTGATCGTCTGGTACTTCTGGCTGTATCGCAGGGAGGGTTTGCAGGTAACTGAGGTCAGCGGCGTGCAGGAAGTCCAGATCAGAGTCAAGGGGGGCTACGATCCCGACGTTATAGTGGTCAAGCGAGGCAAACCTGTCCGGCTGCACTTCAACCGGCAAGAATCGGCCCTGTGCAGCGAGATGGTGATCATCGACAAGATCGGCCGGTCCGCCAAATTGCCTGAGGGGAAGACGGTCACCATCGAGTTCACGCCGCAGGTAACTGGCGAGATCCCTTTCCAATGCCAGATGGGTATGCTGCGCGGCAAGATAATTGTCGAGTAAAGATTTATCCCTCATCGTTCAGGCAAATGGTCTTCGATATGATGCCGCACGGTATAAATTGCTGCTCCTAGGCGATTCGAAAGGTTGCGCTTGGATAGAATGGCGCTCACATGGTGGCCGACAGTTTTTCCGATAAGGATAGCAGCGTCGCGATTTCTGCATTTGATTTCCCATCGGCGACCAGGGCAAGCGCTTCGAGCTCTCTTTCCGAAAGGTCGCGGAACACTTGAGCCTGGCGTTGTTTTTCAGTTTCTCGGACTCGCCGGATTACTTACATAGGGCTCAATTATCGAGCAGTTAGGTGCTGCCATGATGCTTGGATGCGGCTTAATGTTGCTTTTGGGCTTGCTGTTTATAGTGCTGGTGATCGGCTTACCGCTCCTTTTGATCGTGGCGATCGTGGTTGGAGTGTGGGGATTAGCGGGCCGCCGTGCCACACCGGCATCCTCATCTCCAGCATATAGCGGGCCACCCGGGCAGGCAACTTCCTTCACACGTATTGCTCCCACTGCGGCCAGAGCCTGGAAGCCGATTGGACGCATTGCCCCAGGTGCGGCGCTGCAGTTTAGACCAGTAGACGGCGGATTTCTCTTCTTTTTCTGGCAGGTTTTCTTATCGGTGAATCGCCTGTTGCCCTTTCCCTGGTTTGCTCGAGGCCGCTCACGCCAAATTGCAACCACCCTCGCCCGACATGGATTAGGCTGACTGGTCATCCAGGTTGGGATGGGTGATCTGATCCCATTCAAGCGCGGATGGCTCGGCCATCGGGCGCGTGAAGCGCCCTATACGCAGGCCAAGCTCCACTAGCGCGATGCGCAGGTGTTCGGCCTGGCCTTCCTGTTCGCGCTTGGTTTCAGTGTCTGGCTGGTGTGGAGCATCTGGCGTTCCGGCAAACCGTAAACGATTTTATAAGAATCTGTATGGAGAGGATAGATATGAGCAAATCCGCAAAATCTAGAAAAACAAGCCACAAAAAATCTCGGCGGGATTGGCCTCTGGTGGTCTACATGTGGATTATCGGGCTTGGCTTTATGAGTTATGTCTTCGCCAGAATAGCCCTGGATGCGTATCCGCATCCGATCCATTGGATTTCCGGATTGGTGGGAGGAATTCTCGGATACTTCGTCGGCTGGCTCTGGTATCGCTGGCGGGGGGATGTGACCTGAAGGGGCTGTTTATATCTCGGTAGGTTATAGGATAAGCGATGATCTAGCCTCAAACGAAAAAGACGCGATCACTGCTTGCAGGGGCAGGATGATGCTAGGGGTGTTGCGGTTTTTTGCTGGTAAAGCAAATTGTGTCTTTTTTCACGCGCCATTTTGCTCATATCAAAGATAGCAAAATGGCGCTTTTGATTTGTGCCGCTTGGGCGTATCATCGCAATAGTGCCATTTCCCTCGACAACTACCGCGCGCAGGAAGGAGCAATACCCATGGGCAAAACAACTCGTCTCACCCATAGGCGTTCTCGCCAACGCCGGCAGCGCATTCGCTCCGCCGCGTTTGCCGTCATTGTCTTTGGAGTGCTCGGGCTTGCTGGCTACCTTATCTATTCGGCTTTCAATCAGCCGACGCCACCTCCAATGGCAGGCAATGTCATTGACGTGAAAGCGGATATGGCAGGTTTTGACAAGAAGGAAATCCGCGTCAAAGTTGGCGAGCCGGTAACCATCCGCCTGACCAGCCTGGACAATTCACACCACACCGATGGCGGCGGCAAGCACCAATGGGCGGTGGATGAATTGGGGGTGAACATTGTGGCTCAACCTGAAAGTTCCAATTATGCCACCTTTACCCCCGACAAGCCGGGTGAGTACACCTTCTACTGCGATATCTGCTGCGGTGGCAGGGCCAACCCGAGCATGAACGGTACGTTGATCGTAGAACTGTAAAACGATGGCCACTTCGAACCCATCCCAAGGGAAGGCAGACTGCCACTCAGCCAAGCCGGCGGATCTCCGCAGTGCTCTATTCCGGCGTATCCTCGTGATTTCCGCCTTGCTCGTGATTGGCCTGGGTGCAGTGGCGCTAACCGGCCTCTGGCATCCAAATGCTCCAGACCTGGCTATGCAAGCCTATTTGCCTAAAATCACCCTTCCAACGGTCGTCGCAGCTGCGGCAATCGATGGCATCAACCCCTGTGCTTTCACCGTGCTGCTCTTGTTCATCACCACCATGTTGGCTACATTGCAAACAGGTGAGCAAAATATTGCCACCATCCGCGCCCGGCTGATCAGTCGGGGAGGTATCTATATCGCTGCCATCTTCCTGACCTATTTGAGCCTGGGAGTCGGCCTGCTCAAAACCCTGGACTTCTTCACTCGCCAGCATGTCCCTGCCCGAATTGGGGCTTTGCTGGCGATCCTGCTTGGCCTGTGGATGCTCAAGGACTTCTTCCTGCCCGACTGGGGCTGGCGTTTGCAGGCGCCGGGCCGGGTTGGAATCATCGTCCGCCAGTCTGCTAAGAAAGCCACCATTCCAGCCCTGATCGTGGGCGGTTTTCTGATTGGCTTGTGCACGGTACCATGCAGCGGGGCGGTCTACCTGGGTGTGCTCAGCCTGCTGACGCTACAACCCACTGCCCTGTTGGGCTACGGTTATCTGGTGTTGTACAATATCATCTTCGTCCTCCCACTGGCAGGGATACTGGTTCTGGCCTCAGCTCGCCCAACTCTCCACCAATTGGCACATTGGAACTTGCACCACAAAGAGTGGGTGCGCCTGGCCCTTGGCGGCGGGGTAGTGATCATGGGCCTGCTCATCCTGGCAACAGTATGAAAGCGAACCCAACTTGCCTCGGACACACCATCCTTCGTCTGGGGATCGTGGCCGTGCTGACAGCAGCCCTGCCGGCTCTATGGTGGACGCGGGTGGTGCGACGACCGCTTGCAGCGGTCGCCAACCCGCAGGCTTCTCTCGCCTCTGCACACCTTTTTACCACGACACCCCAACTGCCCAAAATCAAACCCGCACTTGCTCGCGGCGGGATTGCCAGGCGG
>JBBILY010000081.1:0-11750 GCA_037444705.1 Chloroflexota bacterium
AGCCCCAACCACATTGGTGTAGAAGATGATCCCTAAAACTAACAGCAACATGAAAGACACCATATAAGCGGCTGGGCTGGCAAAGTAAAGTTTGTACTCACGACTGGCGATCGTCCACACATTACGCATAGAATTAACCTTCCTGTTTATGATATGACATCAAATGTCTTCGGCCATAGAGGGAGGCTCAGGCTCATCGCGAGTCAATTGAAGGAAAATTTCCTCCAGGCTGAGGCCAATCGGTCGCAATTCCAGTAAATCAAATCCAGCATTAATAACCCTCCTGGCAACTTCAGGGCGCACCTCTTGCCCTGGAGCGATTTCGAATTCCACCCCTCCCTCTGAAGAAGGGCTTACATTTAACACCCCAGGTATCTGACGAAGTAATGTATCTAATCCATCTCCATCCTCGCCCACCCGCAGAAAAATTCGCTGAACGCCCAATAAGCGTGCTTGCAAGTTCTCCGTCGTATCCTCAGCGACGATCCGTCCTTTATTGATGATGAGCACCCGATTACATACCTGTTGGGCTTCGGAGAGAATGTGCGTTGAAAGCAACACCGTCCTCTCCTGTCCAAGTTCGCGGATCAGGTTGCGCACTTCGTGGATCTGGACCGGATCGAGTCCAATTGTGGGTTCATCCAAGATTAAAACCTCGGGTTGGTGCAGCAAAGCCTGTGCCAAACCTACGCGTTGGCGCATACCTTTAGATAAGTTACCAATATAGCCATCTGCTCGATCGGTCATGTGCACCAATTCGAGCACTTCATCCACTCGATCCTCTGCTCGGGGTAGGTGACGCAGGTCAGCCATAAATTTAAGATAATCAAAGACGGTCATATCTGGATAGAGTGGCACCGTTTCGGGAAGATACCCGACCCTCTTGCGCACATCCAGCGACTGATCCACCACATCAAAACCGGCTACCATAGCTTTCCCTGTAGTCGGGGGCATATACCCGGTTAATATCCGCATGGTGGTGGTCTTACCCGCGCCATTAGGCCCCAGAAAGCCCACAATTTCGCCTTTATTAACGCTAAAAGTCAGATCCTCGATCGCCCGACGCGGTCCATAATCCTTTGTCAATCCTTCTACCTGGATCATCCAAAGCACTCCTCGGAGAATAAAAGTATTATCCTTATTGGATTAGGGTAGGGGAGAATAAATCCCCCCCCTCTTATAACAACAAAAAACCACCTCCCAATATCCCTGGGGGCAGTGCGATCTAGAACTCCACTATAGAGAAATTGAGTCTTATTACACCTTGTGTAGTTTATACATTAAAAAAAGGGGCAAAGTCAAGCGGGTAAGGCAACTTCTAATAGAACGCTAATTATTCCAAAATCTTGCTTGACACAATCATTTACCCCTTGTAAAATCAGAAGGCATTTTACCTACTAACATGGATGGGGAATTGATGTTTATATTTCGCTCCTGGGAGGAATATGGTTCATGTTTGGATTAAATCCATTTGAGAGAAGTGCCATTTGGGGAGTATTAGGGATTGCGATTGCAGGGTTACTTTACGCAGTGTTTTTAAGAAGTCAAATACTCAGAGAGGGGAAAGGCACACCCAAGATGCAAGAGGTGTGGAATGCCATTCGCGAGGGGGCGGATGCTTATCTGCGCCGCCAACTTAAGACCATACTTCCACTCATAGCCATCCTGACCATTGCATTGTTTGCCTCGGTCTACATTGTTATACCCACCCCAGAAGCCGCCGAATGGTATTGTCTGGCTTTCAAAGGTGCTACACTGGAATCGGCCAGAACTTGCAGCGAGGCCCTTACACTCCCAGAAACCCAACAAGTGCGCACCCTGATTGGATTGGGGCGAGCGCTGGCTTTTGTCATGGGCGCCTCATTCTCTCTGGCTGTGGGTCAAATCGGTATGCGTATGGCTGTTCAGGGTAATGTACGCGTGGCTGCCGCCGCTCGTCGTTCTTTCGGTGATGCGCTGCGCATTGCCTATCGCGCTGGCACAATCACCGGTATGCTCACCGATGGCTTGGGGCTTTTCGGCGGTACAATCATCTTCATCATCTTTGGCATCGCTGCTCCCGATGCCTTGTTGGGCTTTGGCTTTGGTGGGACACTCCTGGCACTCTTTATGCGGGTTGGGGGTGGAATTTATACCAAGGCCGCAGATGTGGGTGCCGATCTGGTAGGCAAAGTCGAAGCAGGCATTCCGGAGGATGATCCTCGTAATCCTGCCGTTGTGGCAGATCTCGTTGGCGATAATGTTGGCGACTGTGCCGGTATGGCTGCCGATATCTTTGAATCCTATGAGGTGACCATTGTCTCTAGCCTGATTCTTGGGGTAGCCCTCACCACCATCACGGGCAGCCTGCAATGGATCATTTACCCTCTGCTGGTGCGCGGCATTGGTGTGTTAGCCTCCATCATTGGTACCTATTTGGTGCGTGGTGGCCCTGGCAAAAGCGGAGACGCCATGCGAGCCATCTTCACTGGCTTTCTATCTTCGGCGGGTATTTCAGTGGCCCTGTTCGGTTTGTTGGGATTTTTCTACATGCGCAACGCCGAAGGCGGTTGGTGGCGACCCTTCCTGGCTACTTCCATGGGCGTGTTACTGGCAATCCTGATTGACCGTCTGACAGATTTCTTCACTGGCTCGCATAATGCTCCGGTCAAGGAGATTAAGAAAGCCGCCGATACAGGCCCAGCGACTTTGATCTTGTCAGGCGTATCTGTGGGGTTTGAATCATCTGTTTGGGCGATCTGTGTCATCGCCCTCACGATTTTTAGTTCCATCCTGATCTTCTCGGGAATTGATGTCACCTCTCTGGCAGCCAAAACCGGCTTGAATGAGGATTTTGTGCAATTCACTTTTATCCTTTACGGCGTCGCCATGACTGGCATCGGCATGCTCACCCTGACCGGCAACAACGTGGCTATGGACTCCTTTGGGCCAATTTCCGATAATGCCAATGGCATTGGCGAAATGGCTTGGCATGATCTGGATGACGATGACACCAAAGCCGCTCGTCAAATTATGGCCGACCTGGACGCCATCGGCAACACGACAAAGGCCATCACCAAAGGAATTGCCATTAGTTCTGCCGTGATCGCTGCGGTTTCATTATTCGGTTCATATATCACCGATGTTAGCCGCGTTGACCCCTCAGCCCTGGTTTATGGTATTCGCGTCTCAATGCCTCAGGTATTCGTTGGCATGCTGGTGGGTGGGGCTGTTCCCTGGCTGTTCTCCTCTTATGCCATCCAGGCTGTGAGTCGGGCTGCTTCTTTGATCATTCTCGAAGTGCGTCGCCAATTTCGCCTGGGTGTACTGGAGGGTAAAGTCAAACCAGACTACGGCCAGGCTGTCGCCCTCTCCACAGCCGCGGCGCAGAAGGAGTTGATCCCTCTCGCCCTGATCGGTGTGTTGACGCCTATCATCGTTGGACTGGTGCTCCAGGTAGAAGCCTTGGGTGGCTTCCTGGCGGGCATCATCCTTTCGGGACAATTATTAGCGGTCTTTCTAAACAACTCCGGTGGCGCATGGGATAACGCCAAGAAACTCATCGAAGACGAACCTCGACAACCAGAAAAGAATCTGGGCAAGGGTTCCGAACGTCACAAGGCTGGTGTAGTGGGCGATACCGTAGGCGATCCTTTCAAGGATACAGCGGGGCCTGCCTTGAACCCCATGATCAAAGTTGTAAACTTGGTGGCTTTGATCGTGGCTCCGATTATCGTAACCTATAAACAACTGGGCATTGGTGGATGGTTAGCGGTACTAATCTTGGTCGTGGTTTTGGTTTGGGCGATCTTCCAGAGCAAGAAGCCCGCAGCCGAAGTCCTGAAATCCCCCGTCACCGGGGATTAACTGGATACCTTTCAATGCTATAAGGCGGTTCGATAACCCGAACCGCCTTTTTGAACTTGACATCAGGCTATCTTTAAAGTATGCTACAAGTGCCTTATTCCGAAACCCCGCGATAATAAGGCCCTCACGAACTGTAGTACCTGTGGGGTATCCTGATTTTTAAGGCCAGTCCTGGTCTTCTTTATAATCGAGGGAGTGTACTCGATGTCAAAAATATCCTTGCGCGCCTATAATCGCGAAATTGAAGGGCTAATCGAGCAGAATCAATTTGATCAGGCTATCGCCCACGCGCGCCACATCCTGAAATTTTACCCAAAACACATCCAAACCTATCGCCTCTTGGGCAAAGCCTACCTTGAGAGCCAACGCTTTGTGGAAGCCACGGATCTGTTCCAGCGTGTACTCTCGGCGGTGCCGGATGACTTCATATCTCATGTGGGTATGAGCATCATCCGTGAAGATGAGGGTAACCTGGATGAGGCTATCTGGCATATGGAGCGGGCCTTCGAAGTCCAACCGGCCAATAGCGCTATTCAGAAAGAACTCCGCAGACTCTATGGCCGTCGCGATGGCCTCGAACCGCCCAAAGTCCGCCTCACGCGCGGTGCGCTTGCCCGAATGTACCTTAAGGGTGAACTCTATCCCCAGGCAATTGCCGAGTTGCGCGCCGCTTTGGCCGAAGATCCCCAACGCGCGGACCTTCTAACCCTCTTGACGCAGGCCTACTTTGCTGCCGGCATGCGCGTGGAAGCCGCTGAAACCTGCAGCACTTTAATCAAGAGATTACCTTATAGCCTGGAGGCAAATCGCATCCTGGCTGAAATATTGGCAAATAGTGAAAGGGCTGCTGAAGCCGATACCTATCGCCACAGAGTTTTTGCCCTGGAGCCCTATTACGCGTATATAACCCCAGCCACACCATCCCTGGACAAAGTGCCCGATACAACAATCACTTTAGAAAAACTTGTTTGGAGCCCCGGGCAACCCCTGGCCGAGTTGCCTGCCCAACCTGATTGGGCAACTACGCTCGGCGTAAACCTGGGTGAAGCGATACCTACCCAGGAAGAACCGCAACCTCAGTGGCTCGATGAAACGGTTATTACCTCCGCCTCCTCTGCGGATGTCGGAGAAAAGATCGCACCCTTTGAGATGCCACGCTCAGAGGAAGTGATCCCACCCCAACAACCAGAGGAAGAACCTATCCCAGACTGGATGAAAGAAGCCGGTTGGCAACCCGCGTCCGAGGCCGGCGAGAAATCACCTGATACAACCCTCGAGGGCGAAGTATCTGGCGAAGACCTTGTACCTGGCGAGATTCCAGAATGGTTACAAGCCATCGCCCCAAAAGAGCCACCACTCGGTGAAGAAACCGCCCCGCCGGGACAGGAAGAAACTCCTCCAGAAATTAGACCACTTCCCCCCTGGCTGGAGGAGACGCCCCCAGGCGCTACAGATAGTGTCGCCGTGTGGTTATCCGAAAAACAGCCCACATCACCCGAGGAGAGCGGCGCAGATCTCGAAAGCGGTGAACCCATAGAAATACCCGATTGGCTCAAAGAGCTTGAGCCTACAGAACCTACCACCCCTGAAGAACAACCCCAAGCCTCAATTCCACCGTTTGAAACCCTGCTTGAAGAAGAAACTCAATGGCAGGCCGAACCGCTTATTCCACCCTTTGAAAGCGAAAGCCAGGCTGAGACGGTGGAGCCTGCAATGGAAACTGAAACCCAACCCCTCACTGGCGAAACAGGGGACGAAGAAGCGTTAGCGTGGTTAGAAGGCTTAGCAGAAAAGCAGGGTATCGAAGAGACTCCGTTAATCGGTGCGGAAGAAGAGGTGGAAGCACCCGCAGAGTGGGTGTTAGAAGCCAGTGCAGGAAACCAAGAGGAGGAACTCATCCCTGCTGACACTGAGAAGGCAGAAGTACCTGAGTGGTTAAAGGAAGCGTTTGAAGCCGAACTGCCACCACAAACGACTGAACTGTCACCTGAAACAGAAACTTCAGAAGAGATCCCCGATTGGCTCCGAACCGCCATGACTGGCACCACCACACCAGAGGAACCCATTGCCAGCGCCGTAGCCGGGGTTCCGCCCGTCGATTTGCTGAGCGAGGAGCCAGCCGAGGCTATCCCGGAGTGGTTACGCCAACCTGAGGACCAGAGTGAACCCGAAGCGACGGTCGGTGGCCCGATTACCAGCTTGCCAACACAAACCGAAATCCCATCAGAAGCGGCTTTGCCCGAAGCGTCACTCGCTGCAGAGCCTACCCCCGAGGAATTCGAAACCACTCAAGTCGAACTTACTCCATGGCCTATTGAGCAACCACAAATAATGGAAGAGCCCGAAGAGGAGGCCAGCCTCTTAAGTGACACCCAGCCCATGCGCTTGCACCCCCCTCAGGAGGCTCCGTCACAACCCCCAGAAGTCGAAGCGCCTCCATATACAGCGGAAAGCGAACTTCCCCCATGGTTAGAAGGTCTCGGGGAGGAGGCACCCCCAAACGAACACATCCCATCGCCTGAAACAACCCTACCTGAGACCGAGGCAACCATCCCGCCTCAAATTGATGACGAAGCTGCCTTTGCCTGGCTCGAGAATCTGGCTGCTCGCCAGGGGGCGGATGAAGCACTGCTGTTAAAACCTGAAGAACGGTTGGAGACTCCTCCGGAATGGGTGCAGAAGGCCATCGAAGAGGCAGAGTCAAGCGAAACACTACAGGCACAAGAGCAGGTTAGTCCATTAGAAGAAGTCTCTGAGGTTACCTCAGTTACTGAAGCACAACCACCCATCTCAGGTCTAGAAAGGCCTGTAACCGAAACCATCTCTAAAGAAGGTGAACCCTCTCCTGAATTGCCCGAATGGCTGGTTGATGTCGAACAAGCCCAACTGGCTGAAGAGGAGGCACCCTGGTCACCTGTGCCTCAGCCTGAGCCAGAATTAATGCCCTCTTCAGAAGAGATGCCTCCCGCCGTGGTACCGCCTGAGGAGGTGGAGGTAAAACCTCTGTTAAATCTTAACGAAGCCGGACTCTCAGAATTGGAACGCTTACCTGGTGTGGGATTTATCCGTGCCCAGGCGATTATCACTTATCGCAATGAACATGGGGCTTTCAATCAAATAGATGATCTATTGAATGTATCCGGCTTCGATGCAGAACTTGTCAATTCGCTTAAAAATTATCTCACCCTTGGCGAACCCGAAGTTGCCGAAACTGAGGCAGAAGTCATAGATACCGATCAAATTACCCTGATTCAGGCTCGAAATGCCCTGATTCAAGGGGATAGTGCTTTGGCCCTCTCCCATTATCAAACCCTGATTAAGGAACAACGCCTGCTTTCTGAAGTTATTCGGGATTTAAACGAGGCACTTTACCGTTTTCCCGTAGATATTTTCCTCTGGCAAGCATTAGGTGATGCCTACCTGCGAGCCGGCCATCTTCAAGACGCCCTAGACGCATACACAAAAGCAGAGGAACTGTTGCGCTAAAACGAAGATCGGGCGGCAACACCGCCCGATCTTCATGAAATCATTCATTTGGAGGTGAGTGTGGAAAAAACCCTTGTGCTTGTCAAACCCGATGGCGTCCAGCGCGGACTGATCGGCGAGGTCATCGCCCGTTTGGAGCGCCGTGGCTTGCGCCTGGTTGCAGCCAAGTTCATGAGGGTCAGTCGGGAACTGGCAGAGACCCATTATGCCATTCACAAAGGCAAACCATTTTATGACAGTTTGATCCGATATATTACTTCAGCCCCCGTGATGGCAATGGTCTGGGAAGGGCCGAATGCTATCGCTGCTGTGCGGCAGACCATGGGCGCAACGCGTCCTACAGAGGCTGCCCCAGGCTCTATTCGCCACGATTTCGCCCTGGAGGTTGGCCGTAATTTAACCCACGCCTCAGATACCGTGGAAAACGGCGAAAAAGAGGTGGCTCTCTGGTTCAAACCCGAAGAATTGGTCTCCTGGGAACGGGCAAACGATCCCTGGATATTTGAATAAAAGAGGGACGTCCTGCAGCCAAATCTGCAGGACGCCTTATTTATCCATCATCTATCCAAAATCTTCCATCGGTTATAATAATATTCCCACTATGATCTGTACGTCTATAGGATATTTCAATCTGGATTGATACGATGAACAACTTATCGGTAATCACCCCTGAACAAATAAGGGCTCGCCTGGAACAAGTACTCCCCCTCGTGCAGAAACCCGGTCGTTATATTGGCGGGGAATTGAATCAGGTGCTCAAAGACTGGAATAGTGTAAAAACGCGCCTTGCCCTCGTCTTTCCGGATATCTATGACGTCGGCATGTCCAACCTGGGCCTGGCAGTGCTCTACGAGTTGATCAATCAACGACCAGATGCCCTGGCAGAACGCGCCTATGCCCCATGGATGGACATGGAGGAAGCCATGCGCGCCGCAGGCATCCCCCTTTATCCCCTAGAGAGTAAACACCCCCTGGCAGATTTTGATATTATCGGTTTTTCCTTACCCTATGAAACCCTATACACCAATACCCTTAATCTCCTTGATTTAGCCAGAATCCCTCTGTTCACCTCTCAACGCACTGCAGCGCATCCCCTTATTATCGCTGGTGGCCATGCCACCTATAACCCGGAACCCCTCCACGCTTTCATAGATGCCTTTGTCATTGGCGAGGGTGAAGAGATAATTCATGAAATCATTGACGCATATCAAACCTGGAAAGCCAGAGGCGAAAGTCGAGAAGCGTTGCTGCGCTCTCTATCTCGCATCTGGGGGGTGTACGTACCATCATTCTACACTGCCCATTATTACCCGGATGGCACCATCTCATCCATTGAAAAGCGCGTGGAGGATGTGCCCTTACCCGTTCTAAAACGCATTGTTGCAAAGTTACCCCCACCACCAACGAACTTTATAGTTCCTTTTATCGAAACGATTCACAACCGTATCCCCATCGAGATTATGCGAGGCTGCACACGCGGATGTCGTTTCTGCCATGCCGGCATGGTTACCCGCCCTGTGCGCGAACGAACGGTAGAAGAGATTGTGAATGCAATTGAAACCGCGCTGCAAAAGACCGGTTTTGAAGAAGTCGGATTGCTTTCTCTATCATCTTCTGACTATACGCACATCGTTGAGTTGGTCAAGGCCGTTTGCGAACGTTTTAAAGGGCGGCATCTTTCAATTTCTCTGCCTTCCCTCCGCATTGAAACTTTCTCGGTTGAGTTAATGGATGCTCTGAAAGATGCCCGTCGTGGTGGTTTCACCCTGGCCCCTGAGGCTGCCACCGAGCGAATGCGTGAAATCATCAACAAGCCAGTAAGCACCTCTCAATTGCTTGAAACAGTGCGGGCCATTTATTCCCACGGATGGACCACGATCAAACTCTATTTCATGATCGGCCATCCATCTGAGACCCTGGAAGATGTTCAGGCAATTGCCGATCTGTGTAAGGCAGTGCTTGCTGAAGGTCGCAAAATCATTGGCAAGCGTGCCCAGGTACATGCCGGTGTGAGCACTTTCGTTCCCAAACCTCACACACCTTTTCAATGGGTAGCCTGCGACACTGTGGATCAAATTCTGACAAAACAGACAATCCTAAAACGTGAATTGCGCGGCTCTGGATTTAAACTCACCTGGAATAAACCCGAAGAGACACTTCTGGAAGCATGGCTCTCGCGTGGCGACCGCCGTTTGGCCGAGGTGATCTACGAGGCCTGGCAACGGGGGGCAAAATTTGACGCATGGGGAGAACAAATGCGCTTCGAGGCCTGGATGGAAGCCTTCAAGGTTGTTGGTCTGGATTATGCCTTCTATACCCATCGCCAGCGACCCTTAGACGAGGTCTTCCCCTGGGAACACATCAGCACTTCAGTGCGTAAGAAGTTTCTCACCGAGGACTATCTCTGGAGTCTACGCGGAAAAATGCGCATTGATTGCCGCCAACATTGCTTCGCCTGTGGCATTCTGCCGACCTTCGCCGAACTGCGCCGTATGAATCCAGGGGAAGTATGGCAATGCCCCGAAGTGAAAACCCGGCGTATCTCCGCTGGAGAACTTGTGACCCCTGAGGCAGCGGTTACCATAAACTAGGAATATCAAATTTGCCCATGCGTATTCGGTTAACATTTGCCAAAACCGAAGCAATTCGCTACATTGGCCATTTAGATATCTATCGGACCCTGGAGCGCTGGGTGCGCCGGGCGGGTCTACCATTGGCTTTCAGCCAGGGCTTCAAACCTCACCCACGCATTGTACTAGCTTCGGCCCTGCCCTTAGGCTATACCAGCGAATGTGAAATGGCGGATATCTGGTTGGAGCAGGACGTATCCCTCCAGCAGATCACAGAGTCTCTACGAAACTCCGCACCACCTGGCTTGCAGATACTAGCCATAAGCCAAGTAGATCCCAGTGAACCCGCTCTCCCCACCCAATTGGTGGCCTCTGAATACATTGTCACTTTTCTCAACCCAATACCTGACCTTGAAACCCGCCTGATTGAACTACGAGAAAGTCAAAGTTTACCCCGCACCTGGCGAGGCAAAAACTATGACCTGCGCCCGTTGATACAAGAGATGGAGTTGATACCCTCACCGATCAGCGAAAGCCCTCGGCTACGCCTGGTGCTTAAAGCCCAGGAGGGCGCCACTGGGCGCCCCGATGAGGTTATTCTTGCTCTTGGGGGTTCTCCAGAGAAAGCCCGCATTCACCGTACACGGCTCATCTTCGCGTAAACCAGCCTCAAATTCTTGCTGGTCACATTCGTCTGTGCTAAACTCCTATAGATATGGGCTTTCTCCTCTCTCTGCTGCTGGGATTTGTGCCCATGTTCTTCTATGCCGGGCTAGTATATTGGCTGGACCGGTATGAGAAAGAACCTAAAACCCTCTTAGGAGGGGTTTTCCTCTGGGGAGCAACTGTATCCGCCGGGACAGCATTTTTATTAAACACACTTCTTGGGAGCGGAGTTTATCTGGTTACGCACTCAGAGCGTTTCACCAGCCTGACCACAGGTTCTCTAATTGCTCCCGTCATTGAAGAAACCCTGAAAGGTTTTGCCGTCCTTATCGTCTTTTTGATCTTCCGTAGTGAATTCGACTCTATATTGGATGGTATCATCTATGCAGCGATCGTCGCCCTGGGATTTGCCGCCACAGAAAACGTTTATTATCTTTTCCGCTATGGTTACGCCCCAGGCGGGCTGACCGGCCTTCTGGTTGTGACTTTGATACGAGCGATATTGGTCGGCTGGCAGCATCCATTCTATACATCCTTTACTGGCATTGGACTAGCCCTGGCACGCTTATCAAAAGGTCGCCTCGCAAATTGGGGCATCCCGATCGCGGGTTGGTCATTGGCTGTATTTCTGCATTCCCTGCACAATACTCTGACAACCTTGCTTTCCGGGCTGAGCGGTCTTTTCATTACAACGGCTATTGATTGGTCAGGCTGGCTTTTCATTTTCACCGTCATAATTTATGCCATACGCGTGGAACAAAACCAAATCGCCCGGTATCTGAAGGAAGAGGTTACTTTAGGGATCATTTCACCCGAACAATACCGCATCGCTTGCTCAACCTGGTTGCAGAGCCTGGCGTGTTGGAGCGCCTTATTCAAAGGCAAATACGCAATCACCCAACGGTTTTATCAATTGATGGCGGAATTAGCCCATAAGAAACATCAGCGCATCCGTTTGGGGGAGGAAGAAGCAGTTCCTTACATTGAATCCTTACGCCGTGAACTGGCGCGTCTCTCTATGCTTGTTCCCACCTAAGAGGGACATAAAAGCCGGCTACATTCTAAGGACTGATGGTTAATCGTGGTAAAATAATAGCGCTTTCAAACGAGATAAAATGCCCCCATAGCTCAGGTGGATAGAGCGTTGGCCTCCGGAGCCAAATGCGGCAGTTCGAGTCTGCC
>JBBILY010000081.1:11760-13695 GCA_037444705.1 Chloroflexota bacterium
GGGGGTACAGCATACACCGGCGACCTCTCAGGTTGCCGGCCTTTTGTTAAATAGAAAGGCAGCCTTCTGGCTGCCCTGAGACACTCGCCCAAGTGTCTTGCACATATAATACAATGGATCATCATTATTTTTCCTTACACCCTTGAAAGGTATACAGTACCTAACAAAACTATCAGAGATGTTAAGCAACCGATATTAGCCACATGGATTTAAGATTATCCGCTTCGTAATCTTGCCAATGGTTTCCTCATGATTAGTAAATACGAGATGAAATTTCAAAGATGCCTCATTGTGTGCGTATCCGTCCTCCTCACACTCTCAACATGTACTCCGCCTAAGATACCTGAAAGCACCTCTATTGTGCCCAGCGTAGATCAGGTGTCTTATACAACTCGATGGACTATATCCGATTTGCGCGTTTTAGATCCCCCAGACGCTGCCTCGCCAGAACAAGATATTGTCGCAGTGTATCTGCACCCAGATGGACATTTTGGACCTACCTCGAGAAGGTATCGAAATTTACACAGCGGGATCACTCTTCGCGTTGACTTTCTCGACCTGCCTCCGTTAAACCACGGCGATCTTCTCATCGCCCTGGATTACACCTCCGGGGGAGATACATCCTTGCAAAGAGGGCTTTCTACCGATTTCGCCTGGGATACCTTGTTCCTCATTCCAGCCCAGGGTTCTATTCAGGTAACAGATGTTAATAATCACCTGGCGTCAAAACCTTCCATATGGATCATGAGGGATCCAGAACTGGATTTTTTCATCATTCACATTTCTGGTTTGTCACTGCCACGCTTCCTCCCTAAACTCCGCCTACAGGTGCTCACGTTATTCCCTCAATCCTCTATCATAGCCGACCGTTCACCCGCCTTTCGCGCCGATGAGCCCCCACCCTCCCCTGCCCCTGTCCTTTTCACCTTCTGGAATACTTTTCCCGCCTATACTACCGCCCAGGCTGTGCGTCGTTGGGATGGCGCTCACACCGGCCCCTATGGTGGCCGTCATGGGCTATACAATCTCTTACGCACCGCCCGCAACCACCAAATTCCCCTCGCTCTGCTTGACCTTAAATATCCCTCTACTCTGCCCAGCCTGGATTATGTGAATGGGCTTGACCTGATTCAGGATATGCTCTCTCAAGATCTGCTGATCCTGCCGGATATTATTCCATCGTTTACAAAGCCCAACCCGGTAGATGCTCTCGAACCTCTAAACCAAGATTTCTTGACATATCTCGCTGACTTGAACGCTCAAACCGCGCGCAACTTCGGCTTGCCACCCAGCCATTTTTTATTTGCCCGTCTCACTCCATCGCTCTCAAGACGTTATTCAGTAGTTATTTCCCCATCCAATACCCTGAGTTCAGGCCAGGTGCAGGTCCTGCGCTGGCGAGAGCAGCGGCTCATACCTGTTCCAACGCAGACTCTAACACCTCAGGCAAACCTGGATGGTCTCCCCCTGGCAGCACGACGTGGTCTGATCCAGACTGCTATCCGCAGAAATTCTGGTCAAGATTCAGATCGTTCCAGGATATTTCTCTTGGGAGGCGATTTAACCAAAAGCGAATGGGGCGTTCCCGCAATTGCTCGATCCGCCTTTCGATATATCAACCATCACCCCTGGATTCACCCATTAGGGGCTCATGATCTCCAAACCATCCAAGCAACTTCACAGACTGCTTTAGATAATAGTGCTATATCTCTTGCTCCACCCTCTCATTCTCCACTTTCACCTTTCCTGCAGATATTAACCGATCGCATCCAAAATCATCCACAAACGCACCTCACCCAGGCGGCAGTGCAGATGCTTCTGGCTGCGTACGCCCCTCGCGCCCCCGAACCTACAGAATTGTCCTCCCTGCGCAACCATTATATAGGTCATGCAGCGATGCTCTTATTCGCAAACCAATGGGCCAGCGCACCATAT
>JBBILY010000082.1:0-13510 GCA_037444705.1 Chloroflexota bacterium
ACCCCACCCCACCCCTAATTTTTTTTTAATGATAAGGGGATAAATCTTTTTAAATATTTATCCGATCAATAATGTGTTGCGATGTCGCAGGGGATAAATCTTGATAAATACTCAGACGAGCCATAATGTGAGGCTATGCCGCAGGGGATAAATCTTGATAAACGCTCAGACGAGCCAAAATGTGAGGCCATGCCGCAGGGGATAAATCTTGATAAACGCTCAGACGAGTGAGGCCATGTTGGCAGGTCCGCAGGGGATAAATCCCCTGCTCAGCCCTTGAAAGTCGGCTAGAAGCCGACTCGGGTTTATCCGCAAACTCAGGACCTAGTTACTCGAAGCAGAAGTTTGCCTCCCTGTGTAGGGTGTAGGACGAGTCATCGACTTGTTTACGCAAAACTGAGGCCGGGCTTGCGCGCAGTCCCTGGATGGGTAGTCGGCCGCAAGCCGGAAAAATGACAACTTTTAAGTCCACACAAAGCCCACGGCGGTGTGGCGGGTATTCGTGCTATACTAGTTCCCATGCGGGTTTCAGCCTCTGCCCCTCTACCGTTAACTCACATTTTCAAAACCTGGTGGCCGCTGGCGGCATCCTGGTTGTTGATGGGCATTGAAGGCCCAGCCATGAGCGCCGTCATTGCGCGCCTGGCTAATCCCGAGATCCACCTGGCTGCCTATGGTGGGGTGGTTTTTCCGCTGGCATTAATCATCGAATCGCCCATCATCATGCTTCTGGCAGCCTCCACCGCCCTTAGCAAAGACTGGGACTCTTATGTGCGCCTGCGCCGCTATATGATGGCGGCTGGGGCAGGGTTAACCTTACTCCACTTTGTGGTGGCCTTCACTCCCATTTACTATCTGGTCGTGGAGCGGGTGATTGGCGTGCCCCAGGCGATTGTGCAGCCAGCGCGCCTGGGGTTGATGATCATGTTGCCCTGGTCCTGGAGCATCGCCTATCGCCGTTTTCATCAGGGGGTGCTGATCCGTTTTGGCCGCTCCCACACTGTGGGGGTAGGCACTGTGGTGCGCTTGAGCGCCGATGGGCTGGTGTTGCTGTTGGGGTATCTGTTAAAGACGGTACCGGGTATTGTGGTGGGCACGACGGCGGTGGCGGCGGGTGTGATCAGCGAAGCTACCTACGTGGGGCTGGTGGTGCGGCCAGTGCTGCGCGGCCCTGTGCGCCTGGCGCCTCAGGTGGCGTTGCCCGTTAGCCTGCGCTCTTTTTTGAATTTCTATATTCCTCTGGCGATGACCTCCTTGCTGACCCTGCTGGCACAGCCCATTGGCAGTGCCGCCGTCAGCCGCATGCCGCTGGCGCTTGAATCTCTGGCTGCCTGGCCTGTGGTTTCGGGGCTGGTGTTCATGTTCCGCAGTTTGGGCATGGCGTATAATGAAGTCGTGGTAGCCTTGCTGGATGAGCCACACTCTTCGGCAAGCCTGCGCCATTTCACCGGCTGGCTGGCAACGTTCAGCGGCCTGGCTTTCCTGATGGTGACTGCGACCCCGCTGGCGCGTTTGTGGTTCGAAGGGGTTTCAGCCCTGCCTCCGAAATTGTCGCGCCTGGCGCTGGATAGCCTCTGGCTGGCCTTGCCTATGCCAGCGCTGGCAGTGCTACAATCCTGGTATCAGGGCGTCATCTTGCACAGCCGTCAGACGCGCAGCGTGACCGAGGCTGTGGTGGTCTATCTGGTGAGTAACGCCGCCTTGCTCGGTCTGGGCGTGGCCTGGGGCAAGGCGCCTGGATTGGGAGTGGCTCTGGCAGTGATGAGCCTCAGCATGGCATTGCAAACTGCCTGGTTGGGCTGGCGCAGCCGGCCAGTGTTACGCCAGGTGGTTGCGCGTGAAAAAGAAACGGCGCTCATGGTCTTGCGGTAGGTGTATGGCTGTAGGGGATTAAAGCCAGAAAGCCTTCGGGGTGTCACCAGGTTGATGGAGGAGAGATGTATCGCATTTATGCCGTATCCGATGCTACTGGACAGACGGCGGAGGGCGTGGTACGGGCCGCCCTCACTCAGTTTGACCCTTCCCAGGTGGAAATCATTCGCCTTGGCGGGGTGCGCACGCCCCAACGCATCCGTGAGATCGTGGCCGAAGCTGCCCGCCATGGTGGTTTTATCGTCCACACCCTGGTTTCAGAGAAGTTGCGTCGCCTGATCTTGAATGAGGGCCGCGCCGCCAACGTGGATACGATTGATCTCATGGGGCCGATGCTGGCGCGCCTTTCAGAGTTGCTGGCCATGCCGCCGCGCTCTGAGCCAGGCCTCTTTCAGCCTTTTGATGCGGCTTATCTACAGCGCATCGAAGCCATTGATTTCACCGTGCGCCATGATGATGGCCAGAACATTGACGACTTGCCGCGGGCCGAGATCGTCTTGGTGGGGGTTTCGCGCACCTCGAAGACGCCGCTGAGCATCTATCTGGCGTACCGTGGCTGGCGGGTAGCCAATGTGCCCATCATTCTGGGGGTGGAACCGCCGCCGCAATTGTTCAAACTGCCCCATGGACGCGTGGTGGGGCTGGTGATCAAGCCCGAACGCCTGGCAGAATTGCGCCAGGCGCGGGTGCAGCATATGGGAATTTCCCCCCTGGGTTATGCCGACCTGGAGCATATCCGCCAGGAGATGGCTTACGCCTACCACCTCTTTGAGCGACGCCGCGATTGGCCCCTGGTGGACGTGGCCAATAAGCCCATCGAGGAGACGGCTGCGGAAGTGGTGGCCTTGTCGCGATTGAGCGCGCGCCCTCAGGTCTAAATGGCGAGGGCCTTCGTTGGCGATTCAGTCCCAGGATTTAACCTGGGGATAACCTATTTGCGGTTAAAATAGAGCCTGGAGGTGAAGCATGAAAAAGAAAACGCTGGTTACTGCGCTGATGGTGATGATGGTTATCCTTATGGCTGTTCAGCCGGCGGCAGCGCGCAGCCTGAAGGATTTCATCACCGGCAGCCTGGGGAACGATGTGCTGACTGGCACCTCGAAGAGCGATCGTATTCTGGGCCGGGCTGGCAATGACGATATCAATGGCATGGCCGGAGACGATTACATTGACGGCGGCGACGGCAGAGACATCCTGCGCGGTGGTAGCGGGGTGGACACCCTCAAGGGCGGCTTTGGCAAAGACTCGCTATTCGGCGGGGGCAACACCGACACGCTGTTCGGCGGTCCGGGCAATGACATTCTCTTTGGCGAGGGTGAGGCGGATACCTTGCATGGCGGCCTGGGCAACGATAAATTGCGCGGCGGCAGCGGGAATGACGTGCTCTACGGTGAAGAGGGTGGCGACAGCCTCTACGGTAACGAGGGCAACGATAAACTTTATGGCGGTCCTGGACGTGACCTCATAAACGGTGGCCCTGGTTATGACATTTGCTACGTTGAAGGCGTGGATAAATCTGTAGTTGACTGCGAGGTGATCGTCAAGTAATGCCCCAACGCCTGACCCGACGCGATTTTCTGCGCCTGGGGGGGCTAGCCTTAGCAGGTGTATGGGTGGGGCCGGTTTTTCCGCGCCCAGACGAGCGGGATAGCGGGGAGATTGCCCGCGTCACCATCCAGGAAATTGACCTCTATGCCCAACCGCGAGACGATAGCGCCATTATCGGCAAACGCTATCGCGATCAGATCGTGCACATATATGAGGAAGTCATTTCCCCCTATGGCCCCCCCTGGAACCCCTTGTGGTATCGCGTTTGGGGTGGCTATTTGCATAGCGCTTATTTACAACGGGTGAAAATCCGCCATAATCCGCCCTTGAGCCAGGTATCCGCAGCGGGACAGTTGGCAGAAGTCACGGTGCCCTACACGCTGGCTTATCAGTACTCGGCCTGGGAGGGCTGGCATCTCTGGGATGGAACGCCTCTTTATTACCAGACCACGCATTGGATTACGGCGATTGAAGCAGGGCCAGATGGCGACCCCTGGTATCAACTCACCTCAGAAATTGACGCCAACTTGAAGTACTATGTCCCCACCTCTCACCTGCGCCCGATCCCAGATGAGGAAATTGCCCCTCTTTCGCCCGAGGTGCCCGCCGAGAAAAAACGCATCGAGGTTTCCATCGCCACTCAAACTCTGACCGCCTATGAAGGCGAAGAGATAGTTCTTTCCACCAAAATTTCCTCGGGCATCCCCAGCGCCCGCCGCTCTCCAGATGAACTGCCCACGGCCACCCCTACGGGCACCTTTCGCATCTATGCCAAACTGCCAACCAAGCATATGGGTTCGGTGACCGGCAACCCGGACGCGGAGCGGCGGGGTGGCTATTCCCTGCCAGGGGTGCCGTGGACCTGCTTTTTTGCCTTTCCGGGTGGATATGCCTTTCATGGCACCTACTGGCATAATAACTTTGGCATTCAGATGAGCCACGGCTGTGTCAACATGCGCAATGAGGACGCCAAATGGCTCTTTCGCTGGACGACGCCGGTCTTCAAGACCCCGATTGAATCGCGCGCCGACTGGGAGCGGCGCGGCAATGGCACGCTGGTCATCATCCGCTGAATCTCTCATCAGTGGCTATTCGAGGCGGTGAAGATTTGGCGCAGGATTTTCGCCTGTTCGGGGGTGATACCCAATTTTTCCAGGGCCTCGAGTTCGTCGTTGACGATGCGCCTCCCCAGGCCAGAATGCCGCCAGATTTTAAGGTCCTCTTCCAGAGGCGAGCCGATGACGTCCTCGCGCACGATTTTGCCATCCGCCATGACCAATACGCGGCGGGTTTGACGGGCGATGGCAGGGTCGTGGGTGACCACCAGGAAGGTCGTGCCCTGGGAGCGGTTGAGATCATCCAATAATTTCAGCAGTTCCATGCTGGAGGCCGAGTCCAGATTGCCTGTGGGCTCGTCTGCCAGCACCAGAGGTGGGTTGTTTGCCAGGGCGCGAGCCACCGCCACCCGTTGGCGCTCACCCCCGGAGAGTTGATTGGGTAAATGATTCATGCGGTCGGCCAGGCCCACCAGTTCCAACAGTTCCTGGGCGCGCTTACGGCGGGCGCGCCCTCCCAGATGGCCGATCATGGGCACTTCCACGTTTTCGCGCGCCGTGAGGGTGGGTATCAGGTTGTGCAACTGGAAGACGAACCCTACCGTGCGCGCCCGAAAGGCATCTTTGTTGCGGATTTTAGCCAGGTCTTGTCCATTGACGAAAACCTGGCCGCTAGTGGGGCGGTCTAGAGCGCCGATGATGTTGAGCAAGGTGCTCTTACCGCTGCCGCTGGGCCCCATGACAGCCACCAGTTCGCCTGGGGCAATGCGCAGGCTGACGCCGTCCAGAGCGCGGATTTCGGCCCCATCGCCATAGATGCGGGTCAGATCGCGGGTTTCGACGATCCACTCAGTTGTCTCGCTCATAGATGATCCCGTCATTTCACTTCAATATCCACGAAGGCGGTCATACCCCAGCGCAATCTGGCGGGTATCTCAGCCAGTTCGATGACTACGGTGTAGTTTACCCCGGCGCCTGAGGAGGCTTTGGTGGCGATGCGCACCACTTTGCCACTGACGACGACATCGGGCAGGGCATCGAAGGTGACCCTGGCGGTGGCGCCTACATCAATGCGCGCCACATCAATTTCGTTGAGGTCGGTGGTCTCCACCCGCAATTGACTCAGGTCGGCCAGGAGCAGGATGGGTTGGCCAGGGGCAATCCACTGGCTGGGTTTAATATACACTTCGCTGATGGTGCCATCGAAGGGTGCCAACAATTCCAGATCGCGCAAGGCCGCTTCGGCCGCGGCCAGTTGGGCTTTGGCATTGGCCAGGCGCTCTTCGGCCAGTTTGACCTCTTCTGGATCCGGACCTTGCTGGAGCATTTCAAACTCGCGCTGAGCGGTGGCCAATTGCGCCTGGGCCAGTGCCAGTTGAGCCTCGGCTTCAGCGGCATCCAGTTCATTGCCCCCGCTCAGCAGGTTATTGAGGCGGCGTACCGCGGCTTCGTACTCCTTCTCCGCCTGGGCTTTCTTGCTCAGCAAGACTGCCCGCACCAGGTTATCTTCGGGTTTATTGGCATAAGGTTCGTAATCCTGGCGCGCCTTTTCCATCTTCTCTCGGGCGATGGCGACATTCGCCCGCGCCTGCTCGATATCCACCTGCTCGGCAGGGGTACGTAGGTTGTGGACACGCCTTTCAGCATCCCGCACGGCCTTGCGCGCCGCCACCACGGCCTGTTGCGCCTGAGCCAGGCGCAGGTCCAGGTCTTTATACAACTGGTCAAGCGCATGTTGAGCTGAGGCCACCTCTAAACGGGCGGCGGCGATAGCTGCCTGAAGGTCCTCTTTGCCCTGCAGGCGCACCAGGGGTTGCCCGGCCTTAACCACATCGTTCTCCTGCACCAGGATTTCGGACACAACCCCTGCGGCCGCCATGCTCAGGGTGGTATAGCGTGCCGGGACAACAACACCCGTAGCGCTGACCCGGGATGAGACCGCTTCTTCGACAGCAGGTTGGGGGGTAGGTGTGGATTTTTGCGACAGCCCGCTACAAGCGGTGATAAGGATCAGGCTGAGCAGTGTCACCATGGTCATCATCTTCTGCGTTGATTGCATTGTTCACTCTCCTCGATGGTTATCATTAGAAGCGGCCGCTAACCTGCACGTCTAACCTGGCCACTCCGCTCATTCGTAACGCAAAGCCTCCACAGGTTGCAGGCGGGTGGCGCGGTAAGCCGGATAGAGGCCACCGATTAAACCCAGCAAAATAGCCACGACAATGGCGCGGGCGAAGGCAGTCCATTCCCAGTGGGCGCTGAAGAAACTGCCCATCATGGGCGCCTGTTGGCTCAGGTACACCAGGGCAAAGGCGGTCACAACCCCGCCCACTCCACCTAAAATCCCCAGCAGGAGGGCTTCGTTTAGCACCATGCCCAGGATGCGGCGCTGACTCCAGCCCAGAGCGCGCAATACGCCGATCTCGCGCGTGCGCTCGAAGACCGACATGAGCATGGTGTTGAGCACCCCGATACCGCCCACGAGGATCGCCAGGAGGGAAATTCCATTGATGAGGATATCGGTGGATTGGAAATCTGGCATTTGCTCAACAAATTCCCCGCTGAGAGCGGCATAAACCTCAGGAAATTGGGTGTTGATCCGCTCCACGATGGCGGCTGCCTGGGAGGGCTCGTTCACCTTGACCGCAAACATGCTGACCTTGCGGGGGCGGCCGACAAACGCCTGGAGGTCGCGCAGGGTGACAATCCCGCCTAACTCCTCCCAGGCGACAGTGCTTTCAAAGATTCCGACGATGCGGAAGCGCACCCCGCTCACATCCAGGGTGTCTCCCACCTTCTTTTGTAAGGCTTCAGCCATCATCCGCCCCAGGAGAATCTGATGGTTGGTGGTCAGGGGTTTTCCCTCCACCACATGATAGCGCTGGATGAAGAAATCATTGGGATCAAGGCCCCACAAGACCAGGAATCCCCTATTCTCGGGCTGCATCACCGCGGTGAAGAGAATGCCGCTGACGCTCTGCACGCCGGGCATGGCGATGATTTTCTCCCCAATGCGTTCGTCTATATAACTGAAGCCGGTATCCCCCACTCCCGCCTGTCGGATCATGATTTCTGCGCGGGCGCCGCCGAATATTTGGCTCATATCCTCGGCAATGGCGCTAATCATCACCTCCAGGGCGACAATGGCGCCAACGGTAATGCTGATGACGCCCAGGGTGAGCAGGGTGCGCGTGGTGCGTTGCCACAGGTTTTGCCAGGCCATACCACCCAGCGGCAGACGGCGCACTTTGCTGGCGCCGCCGCCTTCGTAACGTAGAGCCTCCACCGGCTGCAAGCGGGCGGCGCGCCAGGCCGGGTACAGACCTCCCGTCAGGCCCAGGAGAAGCACCACCGTAAAAGCCTGAGCCAGCAAGTTGGGGGTGATGCCACTCAGGTTAACCCCGAAGGCTACGGTTTTCTTGGTGATGGCAGACACCGCCAGGTATCCTAGACCGCTACCAAAAATGCCTCCCAACAGGCATATCAGCACCGATTCACTCAGGATCATCCAGAGCACACGGCGGCTGCTCCAGCCCACGGCGCGCAAGACGCCGATCTCACGCGTGCGCTCGTAAACGGACATCATTTGGGCGTTCATCATCCCCACGCCACCCAGGATGACTGCCAATCCCCCAATCACCCACACGTATCCTTGCAAGGCGTCATCAAAGTATTGTTTGCTGGCAAATTCCTCGATCCCGCTGATCTCCAGGTCGGGAAATTGGCGCCGCACGCGGCTGATGAAGCGCTCGCGCAAGGACGGGTTTTTCAGTTGGACATAGAACAGGCTCACCTCGCGCGATTTGGCGAGCAGTTCCTGAGCATCTTCCAGGTTTAACACCACCCCAGAATCCTCAAAGGCGTCGCCAGTCTGATAGATGCCCACCACGCGAAAGACGCTATTAACCAGGCGCAGGCTATCTCCCGGCTCTTTACCCAACACCTCAGCCAGGGCGGAGCCGATGAGGATCGGCTTGCCGTGGGTTGGCCGCGCCTGGCGCGACGACAACCCCACCCCGCGCACGATCTGGAAGCGTTCCAGGATGAAGGAATCCGGCGGATAGCCAAAGACATACAGGTAGGGTTGGCCCTCCCCAGAGGTGAATCCCTGAAGCATAGGGCTGAGGCGCGCCACCTCGGGCATGGCTGCGATCTGCACGCCGATCTCTTCTTTAACGCTGCTGAAACTGATGTCGTAGGCGTTGGGCTGGCTGATGACCAGGTCGGCCTTGCTGCCGGAGAGCATCTGGCTGTAACCAATCTTCAGGCCGTTAGCCATGGCGCCCAGACCGATGATAGCGGTCACTCCAATGGCGACGCCAAAGATGGTGAGCGAAGTGCGGATTTTACGGCGCAAAAGGTTTTTGAGGATCATGGCAGGTTCTGAGTGACGCAATCCAAAGGGTGAGTGGCCCAGGTCTCAGGTAGGCAGGTTCGGGTCTGCTTCCAAGAGGTTGACAAAAACATGGGTGATAAGTTGGGTGAGCTCATTGTGTCGTTCTTGCACCACAGGATCACCCAGCACCTCCAGAACATACAGGCCAGTCATTAAGGCGGAGAGCAGGCGCACAACCAGCGAAGCTTCGATCTCGCCCATCCGTCCCTGCGGGAAGCGCCCATGGAGATGACTTTCCAGGGTTTGCAGGTTGGGCAACACCAGTTCCTGGTAGTAGCGCCGCCGCAATTCGGGATTGACCATTATCTCTGAGAGCACAGATTGAAGCATGGCCCAGTTCTGGTGGGTGAATTGGTAGCGGTTGTGTAAAATGGTTTGGATAAACCCGCTCATTTCTTGCAGCAGGTTTTGCTCCTTGGGTATGATCAGGTGTTGGTTTTCGCTCAGGCAGGTCATGATGCCCAAGAGCAAATCTTCCTTGCTGGTGAAGTAGTTATACAGGCTGCCTTCGGAGATATCGGCAGCTTTGGCGATATCGCGCGTCGTAGTGCGGTGGAAACCCTTTTCGGCAAACAGGCGAGCGGCAACCTCCAGGATTTGATTGCGACGCGCCATGGCGCGCCGTTGACGGCGATCGGACGGGCTCTTTTTATCGGTCAAGGTATCAGGCATAACATTCCCAGATTATATCGTGACAATAGTCACATTATGAGTGAACGTTCATTTATTGAGCGCTTACTCATTTTATTTCAGCCTCAACAAATCGTCAATATACCTCTCATTTGCGGCGGTTTTGGATAAAATATGTTCAGGCTGGTGGATATTCTCGGTGAGAGGTATTTTATGCAAGTTCATTTCTATGCAACCTTGCGAGCGCTCGTTGGCCGCAAGACGGTGGAGTTTCCCTATCATCCAGGGATGACCTTGCGCCAACTGGTGGATGAAATTGTTACGGCTTATCCCCAGTTACGACGTGAATTGTTGGATGATCGAGGTGAACTCTATCACCACGTGCATGTGCTGGTCAATGGACGCGATACGCCCTACCTGGAGAACGCTCTGGATACCCCGCTGCAGGAGGCGGATAGCGTGAGCGTCTTCCCTGCCGTAGGTGGGGGGAGTATGGCTAAGGCCCGCTCCAAATGCAGCCGTGGTTTTACTGGCGGTGACCCCGCAAGGGATAGGCTAACTTGGAAGTAACCTATTCTCAAACGCTGCGGGGCATCCCGATATGGCTGGTGCGTGAATATCTACAGGAATTGGGCGATCAACCTGGGGCAGATGGCCAGGTTTTGGGCGCCGGCTGGGAAGCGCGCCTGAGCCAGTTGGATGATTATCAAATTGGGAGTTTGCGCGTCGGTCAGGTGCTTTTGGAGATCAGAGCCACAGGTGAAGCATGGCACAGGTTGCAACCTGCTTTGGAGAAGAAGTTATTGCGGGCGGGAGGGTGAGTAAAGATAGCCGCCTGAGAGAGGTCTCTCAGGCGGTTTTGTCGTCTTTCAAAGGGGTGTGAAGATCGTCTTACCCGGACTTAAATGATCTCCAATTCTTTCAATTTCGCCTCAGGCACCACACCATTGACCCAGCCGCGGGCTTTGTAATACTCTTCCAGCATCAAGTCCAATTCGCAAACGTGGCCCTTGGAGCCGGGCATGGTGGATGGCTCTTTGAGGAAGCGCTCAGGCAGATAATCGCTGCCCTCGCGAAAGCCGGCCAGGTTGTTGTAATAGCGCTCCAGGTTATAGATGCGCTCGCCGGCCTTGAGCACATCGTCGGCAGTGAAGGGCACACCGACCATGGCGGAGAATTGGGCGGCGTATTCTTCGGCGCCCTCCGCGAAGGCGCTGAACTTGCACAGATCCAGGCTGTCGGAGAAAGCGTGTAAGTCCTGGATCAGTTTGGTCAACTCGCCCTTGCCCTTCCACTCCAAGGGGTCGCTCTTAAGCGGGATGAGCGCCAGTTCACTGGCCGGGGTGTAGCCGCGCAGGTGGCAGGCGCCGCGGTTGCTGGTAGCATAGGCGATGCCCATGCCTTTGAGGCCGCGCGGATCATAGGCCGGAATGGCCTGGCCTTTAACCGTCATGGCAATTTCGGGGTGACCCCAGGTTTTGGCGGCGCGCTCGGTGCTCTCGGCCAGGACGTTGCCCACACCTTCGCGGAAGGCGATCTTGCGCACGGTCTCAACCATGCCCATCGTATCGCCCCATCTCAAGCCGCCGCTGCCATTGGTGTAGCCCTTTTCACTAGCCTCCATGTACATGGAAAGCACATTGCCAGTTTCAATAGCATCCAGGCTGTAGTCATTGCACAGGTCAATCAGTTTTGCAATCGCGGCCGCGTCGTCGTTGTCGCAGTTAGCCCCGAAAGCCCAGGCCGGTTCGTATTCCAGGCTCTCCATATGCAGGCCGGCGAATGGCCCCTCTTTAATCTCTACCTCCTTCTTACAGGCGACCGGACAGGCGTGGCAGGTAGGATCTTCCACCAGGATGTGTTCCTTGACCCATTCACCACTGACCCGTTCGGCTTTCTCGCCGAAGGAGGTTAACTGGCTGTTGCGGGTTGGCAGCGCCCCGATGTTGCTGACAATGTTCATCAACACGTTGGTGCCATACACCGAGAGACCGCCCTTGCGTGGGCTGGTGACGTTCTTCTCGTCCATAATGGTGGCCAGGGCGCGCTGATGGGCGGGTTTCCAGGCGTCTCGATCTTTGGCTTTGGGCATCTTTTTGGGTGCTTTAACCACGATCGCCTTTAGGTTTTTGCTTCCACCCACGCAGCCAGTGCCGCCCCGTCCGCTGGCGCGATCGTTCTCATTGACCCAGCAGGCAAAGCGTACCAGGTTCTCGCCGCCTGGGCCGATGGCGATGACGGTCAGGTCTTTTTCACCATACTTCTCCTTGAAGTATTTTACCGTCTCATGCACCCCTTTCCCCCAAACCTCTGAGGCGTCCAGAATTTCCACCTCGCCATCATGGACATAGGCGTAAACCGGCTTTTCGGCTTTGCCCTTGAAGATCAACCCATCAAAGCCAGCCCAGCGCAGGCGCGCCGCCGACCAGCCGCCATGATGGCTATCGGTGACGGTGCCGGTCAGAGGCGACTTGGTGACCACTGCCATCCGTCCGCTCATGTTGGCTTCCGTGCCGGTGAGGGGGCCATTCATGAAGCACAAGATGTTTTCAGGAGAGAGGGGATCCACCTGGGGGCCGTTTTCAAATACATAACGAACGCCCATGCCGCGCCCACCAATGTATTTCAATTTCCACTCCTCAGGGTGGGGGCGGTATTCGATCTTACCGCTGGTCAGGTCAACATGGGCAACTTTGTCTGCATAACCTCCGAGTGCCATTTTCTTCCTCCTATGAACGTGCTAAACGATTTTGACCTTTTGCTAATAAGGCACCAGGGTGTTCACTCGGCGATTGCTGTTTCCCTTTCCGATCACCTCCTTCGTCTTGTCCTGAATTCTCCGCCAGATGTTGGGTGTCTCCCCATCCTTGACCTTTCATCTGCCGGGGGGAAAGAGGGCGATTTCGTCTTGCTTGTGTACGGGAGCGGCGAAACCCCTTTCGTAGGCAAGATCGCGCCCATTTAGCAGGATGCGCCAGCCGCGGCGAGGCACGTACACGGGTTTGACTTCCACCCACAGCGCCTCCTCCTTCTCTTCAGATTGCCAAAGGCGCTCCAAAGCCTCCGGGCGCACCTGAGGGTAGTAGTTGAAGAACTTGCGCAGCAGGTCAGCCACAGTGGAGCCGGGGCGAGCGGGGATGGTCAGTTCCTGGGCACCAACCAGCGTGCGCAGACGCCCATACAGGGAAAAACGCACCTCGAAATCGCCGTTGATAAATTCACGAGCGATCTGATAACCGAAGAGCATCTGATTGAGTTGCACAGAGAGGTATTTATTCCAACCAGCCATGGCGGGGGCAATGGTCTCGGCGGGGAGGCCGGCTGCGTGCAGATAGTGGGCGAAGGCTGCCAGGGTTAAGCCGATGGAGGTGATGACATAGTTTGGAGGGGTGTGAATGCGGCGTGGGCCCAGGCCGGCGTGATAGTGTCCGGCGCGGAATAAATATTGGGCAAACTCGTCAGAGGTGTCAATGCCCAGGGTGCGGCTGAGCCACAGGGTAAAAAAACGCCGCCGCTCTTCCAGGTGTTCTTCATCCACTTGGGTTTCCCAACCCAGAATAGCGGCGGTCTCAGGCACGGAACGTAAGTAATCATAGGTGCCCACCACGAATTCGCGGGCGCGCTGTAGCAGGGTTTCTACAGTGCGCAGCATGGCAGCCCGCTCGTCTTGGCTGAGGTTGACGAAGCGTAACATGCGCTGCCATTCCTCGCATGGGTCTGGAGCTAAATTGTGGAGTTCCAGAGAGGCGTCCACACAAATCCCTGAGGTAAGGAAACCTGGGCGAGCGGTTTGAACGATCTATATAATAATAGCATGAAGTGCAAACCAATGCAACATTTTTTCGCTCGAGCGTGCATTTAATTCGCAAAATTCCCGCAAAATGTAGCGGACAAGTCGGTGACTTGTCCCACACCCTACACCGCGGGGCAAACTTCTGCTTCGAGTAACCAGGTCCTGAGTTTGCGGATAGACCCGAGTCGGCTTTTAGCCGACTTTCAAGGGCTGAGC
>JBBILY010000083.1:0-13474 GCA_037444705.1 Chloroflexota bacterium
CCCCCGACCTCACGGATGTGAACCGTGCGCTCTGACCGGCTGAGCTACGCGCCCTTTTACTCTGACGTGTGGTATTATAACTGAAGGGCTTTTTCTGCGCAAGCCGTTTTGCCAAACGCTTTGGCCTTAGTTATAGGGTACCTTACTGCTTTGCAGTGGGGGAGGGTTCGGATGTAGAGTGCGCCGATGGTTACCCAGAGAGTGCCCCCGAACATCGCTATCCGCAACCACGCGGCTCCGCGCGCGGTGTTCGTTTCGGGCTGCGCTATTTTGGTGCTTGTGTCCTGGCTCACCCTGGCCCAGACCAAAAGGGCTCCGCTATCCCTCACGGAAGCATCCCTATTACGCTCGAGTCAGGCACACTCCCTTTTAATCCACGATCTCCAGGGGGCGGGCCACATTTCGCCATATAAGGATCAGCGGGTGAGCGCGGTTAGAGGGGTGGTCACTGCAGTGCGTTCCAATGGCTTCTACATGCAGGAAGCCCTCCCCGATGCTGACCCGGCTACCTCCGAGGGGATTTTTGTCTATGCAGGGACACGCCTGTCACTACTACCCGGTGATCTGGTCTCAGTTACAGGCAACGTGGAAGAGTATTACCCCTTTAGCCTTTCCCCAGGAGGGCTTTCCGTCACCCGCATTGCCCTCTCCGCGCCTGTAGGTGGACAGGTGACTATTATCTCCCGTAATAACCCGCTGCCGAAGGTCACCCCTCTGGGCTCCACAGGCCGCCTCCCGCCCGATCAGGTGATTGAGGACGATGCCATAGGTGGCAATGTGGAAAGCAGCGGTATTTTCGACCCCGCTTCAGATGGCATTGATTTCTTTGAAAGCCTGGAAGGGATGTTGGTTTCGGTCGAAGAGGCGCGGGTGATCGAAGGCACAACCCCAGACGGCGTGATTGCAGTCGTCGGGGAAAATGGCGCTTTTGCCGGCCTGAATTCTCCACGGGGTGCTCTGGTGATCCGCCCGGCCGATTTCAACCCGGAGCGCATTCTGATCGAGGATGCTATCATCACCAGTGAACCGCGGGTGCGTGTGGGTCAAACTTTTCCGGGAGTGATTACAGGTGTGCTCGATTACAGCCTGGGTAACTTTAAACTTTACAATATCACCCCTTTGCCCACGCCAACCCTTTATGGAGTAGTCTCTGAGACCGCCCGCCTCCCCTTGCTCAATGAACTTAGCCTGGCTACATTTAACCTGCAAAATCTGGACCCTACTGATTCCCTGGCTAAATTCTCGGCCCTGGCACGGCAGATCGTGCATTATCTCCAGGCTCCAGACCTGGTGGTGCTCCAGGAGGTGCAAGACGACAACGGGGGGCAGAACGACGCCTTGGTTACTGCCAGCCTCACCTATGCCATGCTTATCAACGCCATTCAGCAGGCCGGTGGACCAACCTATCACGCGCGCGATATCCCTCCTGTGGATGATCCGGATGGGGGCGAGGTGGGTGGGAATATCCGCCTGGCCTTCCTGTTCCGAACCGACCGCGGCCTTGCTTTCGTGGACCGCCCCGGCGGTGATGCCACCACAGCAGTGACAGCCACCCTGGAGACAACCGGTTTGGAGTTATCTCTCAGCCCCGGCAGAATTGAGCCTGCTAACCCTGCCTTTGAGGATAGCCGTAAGCCCCTGGTAGGAGAGTTCCTTTTTAATGGGCATAAACTTTTTGTGATCGCCCTTCACTTCAATTCCAGGACAGACGATTCTCCCCTGTTTGGCCGTTATCAGCCTCCCAGACTAACCTCGCAACCCAAGCGCTTGCAACAGGCGGCGGTGGTCAATGCCTTTGTCCGTCACCTGCTGGCTTTGGATGCTAACGCCAATGTGATCGTGTTGGGCGATCTGAACGACTTCCCTTTTTCAGCCAGCCTGGAGACATTGAAAGGTAGCCAGTTGGTCAATCTGCTCGACCGACTGCCACCGGAAGAGCGCTACACATACATCTTTGATGGCAATGCTCAGGCTCTAGACTATATCCTGCTCAGCCCGCGCCTGGCGGGATATACGACGCCCCAAATAGACGTGGTACACCTGAACGCTGAATTCCCCGCCGCCACCCGTCCCAGCGATCATGACCCAGTGCTGGTGCGTCTCTTCCTTCCCCCAGGAGCAGGTCCAAGGATGACTTTTCTACCCCTCGTCCTCTCTTCTGCTGGACGCTGATGGAGGTGAATATGGCTAAAAAAGTTGCGTTAGTGCTCAGCGGCGGCGGCGCCAAAGGAGCGTTTCAATGCGGAGCTGAGAAGTACGCCCGCGAAGTCAAAGGATACCATTGGGACGTCATCGCTGGGGTTTCAGTGGGCGCTCTTAATGGGGCCATGATCGCTATGGAGAAATATGAGCGCTTGTTTGAGATTTGGAATACGATCTCTAATGATCAGGTGTATACCGGGGGATTTAACTTGTGGTCCACGATTAAACTGCTTTTCGGCGCCAGGTCCTTTTATGATAATAAGCCTCTCAGGCGTCTGCTTCTACAGGAACTGGAGCCAGAAAAGATCAAAGCCGATTTACGCGTGGGGGCTGTCTCGCTGGTGAGTGGCGAGTATGTGCAATTCCATGCCGATTTTCCCCAGCTGGCTGAGGCTATCCTGGCTTCTACGGTGATGCCCATTATCTGGACTCCGGAAGACATATCTGAGGTGTATCTAAGCATGGTAGACGGGGGTGTGCGTAATATCAGCCCCATCGGTGATGTGCTGGATGCTGAGCCAGATGAGATTGTCATCATTAACTGCAGCCCTGAGGCGCCCGAACCGCTCCCCCGGCCTCCTGATAATATTGTCAAGATTGGCTTACGCACCCTGGATATTCTCCTGAATGAGCTCTTCCGCAGCGATTTGCGCGAATTCATGCGCATTAACCACCTGGTCAAAGAAGCAGAAACCCAAGGGGTAACCCTGCACCACGCCGATGGCCGCCCTCTAAAATACTATGAATGTAAAATCATCGAGCCCCTGGAACCTTTGGGGGATACATTGGATTTTTCCCAGGAGTCGATCCAGCGTTCCCTCAAGGCTGGCGTGGAGCGCGCCAGGCAGGTGTTAGGAGGGGTGAAACGTTCGGGGCGTTAGCTATGGGCGGAGCGCTTGCTCAAGGCTCAGGTTTGCCCCTACGGCCGTCTTTGCCAAATAAGAAGAGGCATGGGGTGGGCGGATTACCCACCCCAGGCCCATTTAGTTTCCACACGGGGCAACATTACGCCAGTTGAGCACGGTGTCGTTCACCACCTGATGGCCATCCACGCCATAAGTCAGGGTCAGCAGACGGTTGCTCAGTTCCTCGCAACTGGCGCCTTTCTCCACGAAATCCCACGAGCCCAGGGTGTATTTGTACTCAATCTGGGTGGTCTCCAGGCCTGTCAGAGTGATGCTCCAATGGGTGCTGTCAATGCGGGTCAGCACCACACCCCCTGGATCCCACACTGGCAGGCTGGGGTCGAGGCGATCCAGGGTGCCGGCGATGTAAACCGACTTTCCTGTGGCTTCGGTGTGAGGCGGCACAGTCACATTAAAGGTCACCGTAACCATGCGCAATTCAGCCGTAGCCTGAACCTCGTTGGAGTCGGGCGAGCGGTTGAAGGAAGTGTCAACTGCCCGTACCACATAGTAGTAAGTGGCGCCTTGCTCGACCTGAGTATCCACATACGTGGTAGCCCCGCTGATCAGGGCAAGGGTAGCGTAGGGCCCTCCAGAGGTTGAACTCCGGCGCACCTCGTAGCCGTATAATGTAGGGTCTCCTATCACCGCCTCCCAGGCCAGTTCGATGCCTTCGGGCGAGGCTGAAAGCACGCGCAGGTTTGTGGGTGCAGGCGGTGGCGTGGTATCGGCGCTGGGATAAACGCTGAGGCGCCCAGGGTTAGAGGGTAACTGCCCGGCAGGAATGGGGCCATTCAGGTCGGCGTAGAGCCAGTCGCGGGCGTTAGTGGTGCTGTAACGATAGATGTAATCGTACTCACCAGGCGCTTCGGGCAGCATGCTGGCGACAAACTCGTCATTGTTACCCACATCCACATTAAAACTGGCAGCCACCCACACCCAGTCCGGGTTACCGGCAGGGTTGCTGCCTCGAGGGCCAAAGCCCAGTTGGGCGATTAAACCCTCGGTGGCGCCTGGCAGGCTGGTAACCCCATCAATCCAGACCTGGCCGTAGACATTGCCTGTACGTTGGATGGCGCTGACGGTATGCTCCAGGGTGGGTGGCCATTGCAGGTTAGCCCAACCAATCAGATAATGCGGCATGGCGCTGACCTGGTTGGAATATGGGCTTTCGTTGCCGCGCTCATCCAGGGCAGTGACTACATAGTAATAGATGCGCGCATTCTGCAAGCCGCTATCGGTGAAGTGAGGCTCATTCAGAGGGGTGGGATTGACTTTGACCCAACCTCCACCGCTGAGCGGACTGCGATAGACGTTGTAGCCAGCCGCCTCGGCCACGCTGTCCCAGGTCAGGCTTACCTGACCATTGCCCTCGGCGCTCACCATCAGGTCTGTTGGAGCCTGTGGGGGTTGAAGATCGGTGGTGCCGCTGGCCAATAGCCAGGCGCTCAAGGGCGCCAGATTAATCTGGATAGTCCCATTGCTAACGGTAACCAGGAAATTGCCGCTGTTGCCTGGGCCGGCCAGAGTAGCCAGCAGGACGCCATCGGGCAGGTAACCAGCCACGGGCACGCTCACCTGGCGGGCTTCCTGGCTGCGGTTGATCACCACGATGGAGGCCTGGCTGTGGGTCTTGCGGCCATAGGCCACCGTCTGGGCGGCATCATCAGCCAGGAGGATGCGCAGGTCACCCTCAGTGAGCGAGGGCAGGCTGCGGTGCAATTTGATCAGGTGACGATAATAGCGCAGTGTGCTCTCATCAGGGTTACCACCGTTTTCGATCCAGGGGTAGGTGCGCCGGTCATCGGGGTCGTCGTCGCCGCTCATGCCCACCTCGTCGCCATAGTAGATGGTGGGAGCGCCGGGCATGGTGAACTGGATCAGGGCGGCGATTTGTTGGCGGCGTTTGCCTTCAGCCACATTGGCCGGGTTGAGTTCCTTGTCGGCTGTGGTCTGGGCGCCGGGAGTGAGCGCCCACAAAATGCGCTCGGTGTCATGGCTGCCCAGCAGGTTCATCAAGGTGTAGTAGGCCGCCTCCGGATAATCCTCGCGGATGGAGGCAATGCGCGCTGCAAACTCGGAAGGTGAGATCGGCCTGCCGCTATCGCTAAAGCCCTTGGGATCAAAATTGCCGGGGGAGAGCAGGCCCAAAACCGCATCCCGCAGACGATAGTTCATAGCAGTGTCAGCGCGGTCACCGCGCAGGAAGCGCAACAAGGTGCTGTCTTTCTGCCAGAGTTCGCCGATGATCAACGCGTTGGGGTTGGTGCTTTTGACCACCTGACGAAAGGCTTCCCAGTAGCCGGCCGGGAAAGAGGGATCGCCCATCACATCCTGGCGCCAGCCGGCGGCTCCCTGAGCCAGCCAGTAGCGGGAGACACTATTGGGATCGAAGATGAAGTAATTCTGCACCTCAGGATTGGTTTTACGCAAGACAGGGATGGTATCAAAGCCGAACCAGCCCTCGTAATATGTGTCATTGCCGCCCGGCGTGGATGGGGCACAGGGCGAAGGTTCGCTGCCGCTGGGCGGGCGAAAGATAAACCAATCGCGGTAGGGCGAATCGGCCGACTCGCACGCGCCTAGCGTGTCGTAGTGATGATAGCGATCGAAGAAGGGGCTGTCGGAAGAGACGTGGTTGAAGACCCCATCCAGGATGATGCGGATGCCAAACGTCTCAGCCTTCCTGACCAGACGCTGGAAATCCTCCAGCCTGCCCAATGCAGGGTCAATTTGATAGTAATCGGCGGTGTCGTAACGGTGGTTGGATTTAGCAGCGAAGATAGGGTTAAAGTAGATGGTGGTTATCCCCAAATCGCGCAGATATGGCAATTTGTGTTCCACGCCCAACAGGTCTCCGCCAAAGTAATCGCGCCCGCGTGGGGCTTCAATCGTGGGGCTCCAGGAGGGGGGCGAGTCATCGAAGCGCCAGGGGCAATTAGTAGCGGCATCGCTGTAATTCCGACAATAGCCCTCAGGCAGTGTGCCCCATGGCAGTTGCAATACCGGATCGTCGTAGCGCATATCGCCGCTTTGGGGATCGTTTTGGGGTTTGCCATTCTTAAAGCGGTCGGGGAAAATCTGATAAATGACCGCTTTGCGCGCCCAATCTGGCGTGGTGAATGCCGCATCGTAAACCATCAGGGCATAACTGTAATCCACCACGTCGTCCGTCATTCGGCCCAACCCACCATCCAGGGCGGGGGTATTGTCGGCGTAGTAATCGGTGTCGGAACCATCGGTGATTATGAAGCGATACCACAGGTTGTTGGTTTGCGTGTTGGGTAAGGTCACCTCCCAGAAGTCGCAGGTTCGGTTCTCCAGGCCGGCCTGGTAACAGGATACATCTGAGGCTGCTAGAGTTAGGTTAAGGAATCTCTGGCTCTGGCTGTTGAGGTCGTAGAGGCGCAGGCGTACAGAGGTAACGTCGTTGTGAAACGTCCGCAGGCGCAGGGTGACAGGCGTGCCGGCCGGCACAGCCCCCCCGGGGGTGCGATATAAGAGATCGCGCGAGTCATGACGCACACCGTCCCATTCTACATTGTTGTCGGGATAAGATTGGGTAGCGGCGCGGATACTCAGGAGATGGGTATTGGCGTTGTAACTAAAAATCATCTCTATCCCGTCCATTGGGACGGTGAAGGGGATATTGGGGCCGTTGCGCACGCCGCCCGCGCCGTAGTTCTCATCCCAACTCTCGTTGATGGCTACTTTAGCCTCATATTTCCCTGCGGTTAAGGCTGTGGTCGAAAAGGTGTAGATGCCATCACCATCTGTGTCTTGAAGCCATGAACGCAGACAGGCAGGATCCCAGTCGCTGCCACAGCCTAATTCAGATTGGAAGTCGCCGGGTACGGTGGCGATGACTGAGCCCTGGTTGTCGGTCACCCAGTGGCTCTTGTGGTCGTAATAGAATTTAACCAGGGTCGTCGAAGCCAGATTCAATGGGATGTTAGCCCCATTGCGCATAGCATGCAGGCCATAATTCTCATCCCAGGCATTGTTTAATGCGGCTTTATATTCCCAGGTGCCACTGGGGATGTTCCAGGCAGCCTGCCAGACGTCATCTTCAGCGTTGTAGGTCAGGTAAGTAAGGCTACATTCAGGCTGCCAATCTCCGGGGCAGCCCAGTTCAGACTGAAAATTGCCGGCGATGGTTACCACTGTGGGATTAAGGGTATGGCTGGCTGTGACAGAGGTGGGGTATAAGCCCAGGAATGTGACCAAACCCAGCACAGCCAACGCCGTAAAGATAAACGGCGCAGGGATATTCCGCCTGACGGTTTTCATCATTTCCTCCTTTACACGCCCAAAAAGCAATTATGATTGTAATTTCCGCCCAGTGCTATAAATCCACCTTGTTTATACAGCAAATTTCTCTAAAAATCAACCCCTTGACAAAATAGAACTTGTGTTCTATTATTATATTATCCCATTTCAACTATTTGTTTCCCAAAGGAGGCGAAAATGTCCACGATGTTGCTTAAGCATAAACCCTTTCTGAGCGGATTACAACGCTTTCGTTTAAGTAGAGGCTTGACGTTTGGCTTGATCATCATCGCTGCCCTGCTGGCGTTTGAGATCTTCAATTACAGCACCACCGATTTTGCCCTGACCGATCTGCTGGGCGATCTCAGTTTCTTTGGGGTGCGCTGGGCCACAATTCTGGCGATTGCCTTTTGTGGCATTGACTTTGCGGGCATCGCGCGCCTTTTTACCCCCGAAGAAGGCGATAACGAACCTACTGAGATCTGGTATTTGTTCGGTGCCTGGTTGCTGGCTGCCACCATGAACGCCATGCTCACTTGGTGGGGCGTATCTATCGCCATCCTGAAGCAAGAATCGCTGGGCAATGCGGTCATCCCTCGCGAAACCCTGCTCAAAGTTGTCCCCATTTTCGTGGCGGTCATGGTATGGCTGATCAGGGTGCTGATCATTGGCACCTTCTCTGTCGCCGGGGAACGTCTCTTCAGCCAGGCGGATCGCAGAGTTCAATCGCGCCCGCTGCCCACAGCCACGCGCTCTCTCAGTGGTCGCGTTGATCACCCTGGAGCACGGACGGGTACTCAGCCTGCCACTGCTTTTACCCCTGCTCCCAAGCCTGCCCAGGTCGCAGAACCCTTTTACTCTCGCCCCGAACCCACCTATCATCCGGTGGGCATGCAGGCCAAGTCGTCAGGTGCGAACACTAATTCAGTCCGACGTTAATCCAGTGTATTTTGGAAGGGGGTGGTGGTGATGGTAAAACCCCGTGGGGTGCTCTAAAGCGTATGGGCTGGCGAGCACCCCAGGTCGTTTAACTTTCTAGAACCATCTGCGGGACTTCCTCGCACTGGCCTTCGGCCAGAGGCAACCAGACACAAAAGGTTGTTCCCCGCCCTACCTTTGAGTCAACTTCAATCTGTCCCCCGTGATTGCGGACAATCCAATAGGCGATTGAGAGGCCTAATCCATAGCCCTTACCATCCTTCTGCCGCGTGCGCGCCTTCTCACCGCGGTAAAAGCGCTCGAATATGTGCGGCAGGTCTTCAGGGGGAATGCCGGGGCCAGTGTCACTGACTGTGATGCGCGCTCGACTACCGCTTTTACCAAGCCCGACCACCACCTCACCCCCCGCAGGCGTATATTGGATGGCGTTGCCGATCAGGTTCACCAACACTTGTTTTAGGCGATCTTTATCCCCACACACCAGCACCTGATCTACCTCGCCCAGGCGCAATCCCACCCTTTCGCCGGAAAGCACGCGCATTTGCTGCAATACCTCCAGCAGCAGGGTGTCCACTTCAACCAGAGTGATGTTCAAAGGCAATTTTCCCGATTCGGCTTGAGCCAGCAACAATAAGTCGCCTACCAGGCGGGTCATCCGATCCACCTCGCTGACAATGCTGTCCATTGACTCGGGATCCATGCTGTTCATACGGCGCATCAGGTCCACATTGCCGCGAATCACGGTCAGCGGGGTGCGCAATTCATGACCAACATCAGCCAGGAAACGGCGTTGCGTGTTGAAGAGGTTTTCCAGCCGACTCAAGGTCTGGTTGAAGGCATGGATCAATTGCCCAACTTCATCGTCGGGAGGGCCTTTATAAGGGATGCGTCGGGAGAGATCATCGGCGCGGGTGATTTGAAGTGCCACCCGAGTCACTTCACCTAAAGGCGCCAATGCCTGCTGGGTGCTGATCCAGCCTGCCAGGCCAGCAATGCCCATTGAAATCAGCGCCCCTGCCAGTAAAACGCCCAACAGCGAGCGCTGGGTGGTATCCACCACAGCCATGTTGGTGGCAACCTGCAGCACCCCTACCAGGCGTGTCCTTTCCCCAACTACCAAGGGCACCGAGAGCACCCTGAGATGAACCGGCCCGGTGTTCGTTTTCAGCGTGGAGTGCCCAAAGGTTAGCCTGCCGGCCTGAAAGCCTGCCCCGTCTAAAGGCACGGATAGTTGGCTCAAATTGGTCAGGATCAGGTCCTTGCGTTTCCCCCACACCTGGAAGATCAAGCCGGGGGGCAGTTCGGGGACATCTCGAACGCGCAGCACCCCGTTGACGTCTACGTAAATTTGTGGCCAAATTTCACCTACGGCTCGTTCCAGCAAACGATCCACCTGGGAGGTCAGGCTGACGCTGACCACCCCGTAGACGGCAAAGCCGAAGAGTAGTAAGATGCCTCCAACAATGGATGTATAGAGGACGGCTAAACGTGAACGCAGCGACATTCAAGGTTGCCCGGAAAAGCGAGGGCTCAGTTGGGCTCCCTGAGCACGTAACCCATCCCGCGCACAGTATGAATCAGTCGAGGCTCGCCATCTTGCTCCAGTTTTTGCCTGAGGTAGCGGACATAAACCTCGATGATATTGCTCTCGCCGCCAAAATCGTAGCCCCAAACGCGGTCAAAGATGGTATCGCGCGTGAGCACCTGCCTCGGATGACGCATGAATAATTCTAACAGGTCATATTCCTTGGCAGTGAGAGGGATGACCCGTTCGCCGCGCGAGGCCTGGCGGGTGCCTGTGTCGAGGATTAAGTCGGCAAAACGCAACACCTGAGGCCGGCTGGGTTGGGCGCGGCGCAGTAGAGCGCGAATGCGAGCGAGCAACTCGTCCAGGTTGAAGGGCTTAACCATGTAGTCATCCGCGCCCATATCGAGCCCTAAAATGCGGTCGCTGACCGAATCCTTGGCCGTAAGGATCAGGATGGGCACGGGGCCTCCGGCTCTGAGGCGGCGGCACACCTCCAGACCATCAATGCCAGGAAGCATCAGGTCTAAGACCACCAGGTCAGGCGGGTTATCTCTGGCAATGGTCAGCCCCGTCTGCCCATCGGTGGCTGTGTCAACCTGATAGCCTTCATAGGCCAGCCCTCGGCGTAAGAATTTTAATATCGCTTCATCATCTTCAATTATCAGTATCCGTGCGCTCATCGCACCCTCCTGTTCAGAATATACCATAAGGCTGCAAAAGGTAAAAGAGGTTACGTAATTATTGCAAGTGCCTGATTTCAAGTTTGCGCAGGGTCGCCAGCGAAGGTGGTTTGCGAGGTGCTAGCGGATTTTGATGATTGGGGAGGTGGCTGAAAGTAAATAGCCGTCAGGGATACACCTACCTGGCGGCTTAGGCTGGGGGTCGAGGATTCGAACCTCGGCATACAGATCCAGAGTCTGCTGTCCTACCACTAGACGAACCCCCAGTTTGATGTTCAAAATTTTACCACGTAGCGGCATTTTTTGCCAGTCGAGGCGCAGGGAATTTCTTGAACCTCTATGCGATTTTTAAGGGAACCCGCCTATGGTGGTGCCACGAGGGCGGCTAAATAGGTGGGTAAATCTCCCTTCAGATTGTGAAAAAACGAACAAATTTGGATATTGACAATCTCTTTTATAGTGATATAATAATAATGACATCATATCATCATACCTCTTGTGATATATGTATCAGCCTATCCAGAGCGAACGCCTGTACGAACAAATTGTGGAACAAATTGAAAGCCGCATCCTGGCGGGGGATTTAAAAGTCGGCGATCAATTACCGCCTGAACGTGAATTAGCAGAACAGTTTGCTGTCAGCCGAACAGCCGTGCGAGAGGCCATTAAGGCTTTACGCGAGAAGGGGTTAGTTGAGATTCGCCTGGGGCGAGGCACCTTCGTGGTTCAAGGGGGTTCAGGCATTGTGCGCCATTCGCTCGGTTTGCTCATGAAGAACGATCCAGCGAGAGGCTCTTTGAACCTGGTGGAAGTGCGGGAGATTCTAGAACCCGAGATTGCTGCTTTAGCCGCTACGCGCATAACAGATGAATACATTTCTGCCATGCAAAAGGCCGTTGAAACAATGGATCATGCGCTGGATAATGTCGAAGTGTTTGTTGAGGCTGACCTTGACTTTCACCTGGCTCTGGCGGAGGCGACGCAAAACCCTATTATCCCGGCCTTAATCGATTCGATTATTGAGTTGCTGCGCGAGCAACGGAAACGCATTGCCCTCACCGAAGGGGGATTACATCGTGGACAATATCACCACAAAAGAATATTAGAGGCGGTCATGCAACACGATCCCCAGGCTGCTCGAAAGGCCATGCAAGATCACCTTCGTCAAATTAGAAAAGATTCAGAAGCCTCAACTGCGACCCAAAGATAAACAATTCAATTCTATAGGAGAGGCATAATGGCAAACCTGGGTTTCATTGGACTTGGCGTGATGGGTAGCAGGATCGCCAAGCGTCTCATGGATGCTGGGCATCATGTCATAGGTTATAACCGAACGAAGGCAAAGGCGGCGTGGCTGCTGGAGGCGGGCATGCGTTGGGGCGAAACCCCGCGCGCCGTCGCCGAGGCAGCCGATTACATCTTTAGCATGGTGACGGACACATCTGCGCTTCGGGCGATTGCCGAAGGCGCTGATGGCTTGCTGGCCGGCCTGGGGGCGGGGAAGGTTTATATAGATATGAGCACGGTCAGCCCTGCATATAGCAGGGAGTTGGCGCAGAAAGTGGCTGCCAGAGGTGCAGCCATGCTGGATGCCCCGGTCTCAGGGAGCGTGGTCACGTTGGAGGAAGGCAAATTATCTATCATGGTAGGAGGTGAAGCGGCCGTTTTTGAACAGGTCAAGCCTCTCTTATTGAATATTGGCCCCAAGGTCACACATGTCGGCGCCAATGGATTGGCAGTAACGATGAAGATTGCCACGAACCTGAGTCTGGCTGTGCAGATGCTTGCTTTTAGTGAAGGTGTGCTTCTGGCTGAGAAGAGCGGAATTAAACGTGAAACCGCAGTTGAAGTCTTGACCAATAGTGTGATTGCCTCACCCATGGTGAAATATCGAGGGCCATTCGTGTTGGAGATGCCTGAAGAGGCCTGGTTCAACGTTAACATGATGCAAAAGGACATGAATCTGGCACTCGAATTGGGCCGGCAGATAGATGTGCCGCTGCCGACCACTGCGGTCACCAACGAGTTTCTCACTGCAGCGCGTGGTATGGGGTTAGCAGAGCAGGATTTTGCGGTGATCTTCAAGGTGTTAGAACACCTTTCAGGAGCGGGAAAATGACGAACAGCGCACAGCCCTCCCCCGCAGCCGGTGTTCAGACGACAGACGTCGAGCACTGGCTGCGTGCTTACGAACAGATGGTCAAGATCAGAAAATTCGAGGAAAAGGTCAATGAACTCTACATGAAGGCTTTGATGCCTGGCCTGGCTCATCTGTATATCGGGCAGGAGGCAGTTGCAGTTGGGGTGTGCGAAGCGCTACGGCGCGACGATTACATTACCAGCACTCATCGCGGGCATGGCCATTGCCTTGCCAAAGGGGCGTCTGTGGACCGAATGTTTGCTGAACTATTGGGGAAGGAAGCTGGATACTGCCGTGGCAAAGGTGGTTCTATGCATATCGCCGACCCCGATACAGGCAATCTGGGTGCCAATGCCATTGTGGGGGGCAGTGCCGGCATCGCCACCGGCGCCGCGCTCTCGGCCAAGATGCGCGGTAGCGATCAGGTGGCGGTGTGTTTCTTCGGTGAGGGCGCTTTGGGGCAGGGCTTGTTATACGAGGTCATGAATATGGCCTCGCTCTGGAAACTGCCGGTCATTTATGTTTGCGAAAATAATCTCTATAGCGAATACACGCACTACACCGAGGTTCTGGCTGGCGAGATTCTTGCTCGCCCCAGGGCGTTTCAAATTTACGCGGAAACGGTAGATGGGCAGGATGTTCAGGCCGTGTATACACGAGCCAAGGAACTGGTGGAACGCGCCCGTCGCGGCGAAGGTCCGGCCTTCCTGGAATGCCGCACTTATCGTTACTATGGCCATCATGTCGGGGACATCAATCGGGAATACTATCGCTCGAAGGAGGAAGAACAAGACTGGGCGGAAAACCGCGA
>JBBILY010000084.1:0-13447 GCA_037444705.1 Chloroflexota bacterium
TGGGCAAACGCCGATTACCCCAAAGATGCCCGCCGCGCCCGCGCCTATGGCGCTGTAGGCATTGGCCTGTGTCGCACCGAGCATATGTTCTTCGAACCTGAGCGCCTGCCCATTGTCCAACGCATGATCCTGGCAGAAACCAAAGAAGAACGCAAGGCCGCACTGGACGAATTGTTGCCCTATCAACGCGCTGACTTCGAAGGTTTGTTCGAAGCCATGGATGGCTACCCCGTGATCATCCGCCTGATTGACCCGCCGCTGCATGAATTCCTCCCCTCTGAAGAGCAGTTGCTGGAGGAGGTGATCACTATGCGGGTAAAGGGTCAGACCGAGGGCTTGGCGGAAAAGGAGAAACTGCTGGCCAGCGTGCGCGCCATGCACGAAAGCAATCCCATGATGGGTCTGCGCGGGGTGCGCCTGAGCATCTACATGCCTGAAATCGTCGAAATGCAGGTGCGTGCCATTTTTGAAGCCGCAGCTAACATGAGCCTGAAAGGCGTCACCGTTAAACCCGAGGTGATGATCCCTCTGACCGGCACTGTCAACGAATTGAAATGGATTCAGCCTCGCCTGGAAAAGATCGCCCGCCAGGTAATGGAGGAGAAGAAGGTGAACTTCCCCTACAAATTCGGCACCATGATCGAAATCCCGCGCGCCGCTCTGACCGCAGGTGAGATCGCCCAACTGGCTGAATTCTTCTCCTTCGGCACCAACGATCTCACCCAAATGACCTTCGGTTATAGCCGCGACGACGCCGAACGCAACTTCTTAGTAACCTACATAGAAGAGGGTATCCTACCCAAAAATCCCTTCCAAACCCTGGATCGAGAGGGCGTCGGGCGCTTGATGGAGATGGCCATCCGCGAAGGCCGTCAGACTCGCCCTGACCTGGAGGTGGGCATCTGCGGCGAACACGGCGGCGATCCCAATTCGATCGAATTCTGCCACATCATCGGCAACAACTATGTCAGTTGTTCGCCCTTCCGCGTCCCCGTGGCGCGCCTGGCCGCTGCTCATGCTGCCTTGAAACATAAGGGCATAACCATTGCCGAGGATAAATAAGCCTGGGTTGATGATTAGCCCCCCTGGCACAGTGACAGGGGGGCAGCTTTTTAACCGGGCAAATTCAACCTTTCCTACTTCCCGGTAGCCAGGATATCTCCCAGTAAATTACCGTTAAGCAGGATATCCACCACCTTCACCCCAGGGAATTGACGAATCGTGCTCCACACCTGGGCACGCACTCGCCGATCATCGCAAGGATCGCCTGAACGCACGTAGGTGCCGCTCAACCGCACGGACACGACTCCAGAATAGGCTTTAAACCAGACATCATCCACTTTGATATTCGACAGATAAGCCGGGTTGTACAATTCCCCGAAATACTTCTGCTTCGTAAATAAATATCCCAGCGCAGTGTGCACATCCTTGGCTACATCGCCACTGCGCTTGACCCCCGTATTAATCGCCACCAGGCTGTCCCCGCAAGCTACTGGCCCACCACTGCCCAGTAAGATCGTATAGATTCGGATCGCCTCATCTGCCTTAGGTGTCGGAGGCAAGAGGGTGTTCGTTACCGTGGGAGTTGAAGTGGGGGTCTCGCTTGGAACGGCGGTAGCACTGGGAGTTGCGCTCGGCGGGACCGGAGTCAGCGTGGCAGTTAGGGTTGGTGGAAGTGGGCTGGGGGTCAGCGTAGAAGTGCTCGTCGCGTGGGTAATCGAGGGTGACACCCGAGGCTCAACAGTGCCCACCTCCACCGTCCCGCTGGTGCAACCGCTGAACCAAATTCCAGCCACCAGTAAGCCTAGCCAGATAAGAAACGCTTTAACAGAAGAGATTTTTGAAAGGCTTTTTGTTGAGAACATAGTTACCTGCCTCTTGATCCTACTTATCGTTTGAGACCCGATCTCCAAAAGGAATACCATTAAGGTAAACATTGGTTTTCTCAACCCCTCTGAATTGACGAATTGTGCTCCAGACTTGTGCCTTCACCCGTGTGTGGTCACAATCATCGCCAGAGGGCCGATATGTGCCCCGCAGATAGACCGTGATCAATCCACTTCGGCTATCAAAATCCACTTTGTCAACACGGATTGATGAAATGGAAAGAGGATTGTACAGAGCCCCAATAAATTTTTCCTTGATGGAAAACAAGCGTTCCAAACCAGCCGCCACGTCTTCGCTAATATCGCCGCTGATCCGCACCCCAGAACTAACTGCCACCAGGCTATCGCCACAGCCGGTTGTCCCTCCCGTCTTCAGCCGGATGAAATAAATTTTCACCGCATGCTTTGAAGCCGAGGCAAAGGCGCCTGTTCCCGTTGCCGGTGGAAGAGGCGTCAGTGAAGCGGTGGGTGTGGGGGTTGCTTTACTCGTCAACGTAGGCGTGGCGGATGGCTGTAAGGTGGGGGTATTTGATGGCGTTAGGGTAGGGGTCTGCGTGGGGGACGACGTCTCCGTCGGTGGTGGAGAGGTAGAGGTTGGGCTGAAAACCGCCACCTCCTGGATGGGGCTGGGTGGTAAAGTTGTTGGCGAGCCACACCCTACCAACAGGCTGATAGAAAAAAGCATCCACCATAGCCGTTGTATCGCTTTACTCATAGAATAACCTCAATGGATAAGATTGGCCTCGCTTCTTATCACGAGCAAGGCGGGGAGCACAGTGAAAAAGCGTGGATGGGGGTCATCCACGCTGACCTCACGGCACCAAACTGCTTCAGGGTCGCGTTAAAGACTAACCGCTTCAGGTTGACATGGTTTCCAGTGCGCCAGATTTAAGCGCAAATTCCGCTCCTTGGTGCAATGCCTGGATGTTGATTGGCAATAAGCGTTTATGTCTCTCTGGTAAGTGATCTTTTAAGGCCTGTTCAACCGCCTCCATAGGCAAGACTGGCAAAAGCGCCAACAAGGCGCCCAGGGTCACCATGTTGATGAGACGGCGGTCTCCGATTTTTTCTGCAATCTCATTAGCCGGAATGAAAACTGCGCGTATATCTGTGCGCGCTGGCCCACGGTTGATCAGTGAGGCATTTGCCACCAAGACCCCCCTTGGCACCACCAAAGGTTCGTATTTATCTAACGATGGCAAATTAAGGACAATGGCTGCTTTCGGATTTCGCACCAGGGGAGAGCCAATCTCTTCATCGGCAATTACTACCGTACAATTGGCAGTACCGCCGCGCATTTCCGGGCCATAGGAAGGAATCCAGGTCACATCTTTGCCGCTATCCATAGCCGCATAGGCTAACACTTGCCCGGCAAATAACACCCCTTGTCCACCAAAACCTGCGATGACGATCTCGGTCTGCATCTTGTATTCTCCCTACGACAAGCGTAAACCCGCCAGAATGGGTGACACCTTGAAATCACCGATGGGATAGACCGGTATCATGCGCTCCTCAACCCAGCGCAGGGCCTCCAATGGTGACATACCCCAGTTCGTTGGGCAGGTGGATAGTAACTCCACCATAGAAAAGCCCAATCCGCGTACCTGTGCCTCAAAAGCCAGGCGGATGGCTTTCTTCGCCAGACGAATGTTTTTGGGGTCATGTAGACTACGCCGCACTACATAGCCCGTACCATCCAACACAGCCAGCACCTCGGCCATGCGAATGGGGAAACCCATCTGCTCCACATCCCGCCCATGTGGTGATGTGGTAGTTACCTGCCCGGGTAGCGTTGTCGGTGCCATCTGTCCTGCTGTCATGCCATAGATGGCGTTGTTAATGAAAATCACGGTGATATTTTCGCCTCTGGCAGCGGCATGCATGATCTCAGCCATACCGATTGACGCCAGGTCCCCATCTCCCTGATAGGTAAACACCACACGGTCGGGGAGAACGCGCTTGATCCCGGTTGCCATGGCTGGGGCGCGACCATGGGCCGCTTCGACAAAATCGCAGTCAAAATAATTATAGGCAAATACTGAGCATCCGACGGGTGCTACGCCTATCGTTTTTTCGCGAATGCCCATTTCATCCATGACCTCGGCAATCAGGCGATGGGCAATCCCATGCGTACAACCCGGACAATAATGCGTGGGAACCTGAGTTAAAGATCCAGGACGCTGATATACCAATTGTGCTGATGCGGCTGTTACCATTTCTTCACTCCATCCGAAAGCCTTTGAAATTTTATCACGATCAGACCGCTCAATTTCTGGATTTGACATCCTCAAGGATAGCGTTTAAACGTTTCATCCAGGATAGGCGCGGGTCGGGGGTTACTTCCAAAGGGCCACGAGCCAGACGCTGGATTTCAGCCAGGATCTCATCCGGGAAGGGCACCATGCCGCCCATGCGACCATAAAACTCCACCGGCACACGCCCTTTCACCGCCCGCAACACATCATCCAGCATTTGACCCGCGTTCATCTCCGTCACCAACAGGGCTTGAACCCGCTCTGCAAGTTCTTCAATCTGAGCATAGGGATACGGACTGAGGCTGATAGGACGGAATAAGCCGGCGCGAATCCCCTGCGCTCGCGCTGCCCGCACCGCAGAGAGCGCCACTCGCCCGGCGGTCCCATAACCAATCACCACAAAATCGGCATCATCCAGATAGTATTCCTTGTAGCGCACCTCGTTGGCCTGGATTTCATTCCAGCGCTGCATCAAGCGATAATTGGTGACCTCCTCGTCTTTGGGGTCAATATAAATCGAACTGAGGATGCGGCGTTCCCGCCCCAAGGCACCCCTCACCGCCCAATCTGGATATTCGCTGCGCAAGGGTCGCATGGGGGGCAACTCTGCAGGCTCCATCATCTGACCAATGTTGCCATCCGCCAGCACAATGGCTATGGCGCGATACTGGTCGGCCAGGTCAAAAGCCAGCACTGTAAAATCAATCGCCTCTTGAACGCTAGCCGGCGCCAGGACAATGGGATGATAATCCCCGTGCCCGCCTCCATGCACAATCTGATTGTAATCTCCTTGAGAGGGGGCAATATTTCCTAGCCCAGGACCACCCCGCACCATATCTACCAACACCATGGGCACCTTAGTGCCGGCAATATAGGATAATCCTTCCATCATTAGACTGACGCCAGGGCTGGAAGAGGAAGTCATAGCCCTGACACCCGTACAGGCAGCGCCATACACCATGTTAATGGCTGCCACTTCGCTCTCAGCCTGCAAAAAGACACGCCCCAGTTCCGGCATGCGCTGGGCAAAGTGTTCCAGCAGTTCGGTCTGGGGCGTGATCGGGTAGCCAAAGTATGCCTCAACGCCAGCCCGGATAGCCGCCTCGGCAATGGCATTATTTCCTTTAAGCAATTCTCGCGCCATGTCTATTCTCCTAAGCAGTTACCAGTTTTCCAGGGCGCACTGGGGCTTCACGATAGACAGTCAACGCCGCCTCTGGACATACGAGCGCACAAATGGCACAACCCGTGCAACCCTCCGCGCTCAGATGCGCTGGATGATACCCTTTGGGCGTCAGATGTTCCATATCTATTTCAAGTACACCTTGAGGACAGGCATCAACGCACAGTTCACACCCCTTGCAATACAAAGCGTTTACCACAATCCAACCCTTGATAGGCATTCAGGGCCTCCTCACAAAAGAGATAAAGTTGGTGGGATTAGAATTCCACCTTATATTATCGGATTCCTCTCAGCCCATGAGTAGTGCTAACTGTCATCATTGCCACTGCCAATTGACACATTGCCCAGTTAGTTCACATCAACCACACCCCACTCCAGGGAGGCAGCGTGACCAGGACTCGATCACCAGAAACCAAATATTCTTCACGCCCTAAGAGGTTATGCAAAATGCGCCCATCCGCCCAACCCAAGCCACCCACCGATAACCGTATATGACGTTGCACAGAGCCGGCGTTGATAACCACCACCAGCGTTTCATCCCCCAGGGTGCGGGCAAAAGCATAGCAATTCCGTTTCTGATCCACCAGTAAATTGCGATACTCTCCTCGGCGCAAAACGACGAGGCGCTTACGCAGGGTGATTAATTTCTTAACCCAACTCCTCAACTCGTGATTCCACTGACTCTGATCCCAGGGAAAGGCGCGGCGACAATCAGGGTCTTTATTCCCCTCCAGGCCAATTTCATCCGCGTAATAAATCGCCGGTGCGCCCGGATAAGCAAACTGGACGAGAAACGCCAGTTTAACTTTGTTAACATCCCCACCCAACTTGGTCATAATTCGTTCAGTATCATGTGAGCCTAATGGTAGATACATGGCATAGGCATTCGGGCGAGGATAGATACGCAAAAAGGTCTCCAACTTGGCAGCACATTGGGTTGCATCTAACGTTCCCGCATAGAGCAAGCGCAAAAGGCAATCGCGAAACGGGTAATGCATCAGTCCATCGAAGTGCCCCTCCCCTACCCAACGCTTATCCACCGTCCAGATTTCCCCTACCAGGTAAGCGTCCTGATTGACGGACTTGACGGTGTAGCGAAATTCCTGCCAAAAAGTATTATCGTCAATCTCATTGGGTACATCCAGGCGCCAGCCATCAGCGCCTTGCTCAATCCAATACCGGGCCACATCAAAGATGAAACGTCGCACCTGGGGGTTGCTGGTGTTGAACTTAGGCAAACTGCGGAATCCCCACCAAGCCAGATAATCCTTGGACTCGCCCTCCGAATAAGCATCGAGCGGAAAGCGCAGGATATGGAACCAATCCTTATAAGGGGAGTATTCCTGGTTTTCCAAGACATCCACGAAAGCAAAGAAGCCGCGCCCACAATGATTGAACACCCCATCCAGAATAACCCGCACCCCATTACGATGCGCTAAATCTAACAAAGCCCGAAAATCATGCAGAGTCCCTAATTTAGGGTCAATTTTGTAATAATCCAGCGTATTGTAACGATGGTTAGAGGTGGAATGAAAAATCGGGTTCAGGTAAATAGCATTGATCCCTAAATCCAGCAGATAATCAAATTGCTGGATGATACCCCGTAAATCCCCTCCCTGGAAGTGCCAGTTGGTGGGCGGTGCGCCCCAGGGTTGTACGTTGGGAGGGTCATTGGACGGATCGCCATTGGCAAAACGATCCGGAAAGATTTGGTAAAAAATGGCGTCTTGCACCCAGTAAGGGACACTCATCGGTCTATGAAGTAATTCCAGGATAAACTATGGTGTTGGCGTAACATTTTCAGCCGAGAGAGCAGCAAGGATCTCGTTCTGGGCTGTCTGGAGCGCCTGTTCTGCTGGGACACCGCCTTCGAAGATAGACTTTAAAGCGATATCCATCTGGCTGCTATATATTCCCATGAGCGGGCTTGTAGGATAGGCTGTGCCATCCATTAAAGCCAGCATCGCCTGAGCAATCAGTGGGTCATCTATCCGCACCTTTTGGCTTGCCCAAACCAGGGGAGAGCCGCTCAAGGCCGGCACAAGACCCACCTCCGCCAGCATAGCCTGAGATTCAGGGGCAAGGAAGAACTTCAGAAACATCCAGGAAATCTCATGTTCTTCTTCTAGAGCCCGGGGGGTGAGATAAATCCCTTCGCTCTGGATGAATCCCGATAGCGTACCTTCACCAACCAATGGCCATGGATCAATAGCCAGATTCTCTGCGCCAATTGCTTCCGCCAGCGCCTGGCGATTCCACGTACCCTCAACGATCATGCCCACATTCCCTTCCTCGAATCTGGTCAGATCCTCATCGGAGGCGAAAACCGGCGCACCGGCTTGATCAAAGGACTGCAACAGGTTAATCCAACGCAAGCCCGAGGCATCGTTAAAGGCCGGCAGCCCCTCAGCCGTCATCAGTTGACCACCTATACCATAAAGATGGGCGCCAGAAAAGAAGAAAGAGCGATCGAACATGGCACCGAAGGTTTTTCCTTGAGTTGCCGCCTTGGCCTGGCTCAGCAGATTTTCCCACGTGGCTGGCGCTTCAGGGATAATGCGGCGGTTGCGATACAGGACCACCCCGCGCACATCCACTGGCAGACTGAGCAACGCCTGACCATAACGACCGCAATCTACTGCAGATGGATTGAGGGGCTCAAGCACCTCAGCCCCCACCATTGGACTGAGATCTGCCACCATCCCTTTCTCATACAGTTGTGGACCCCAACCTGCTGGAGCCAGGAGGAGTGTTGGTCCCCAGCCCTCGGAAGCCGCTTGTTCAAAACTAGCGCGCAGATCAATGGCAGGGATATAGCGTACATCGAACTGAACGCTGGGGTAAATTTCCTGAAAAGCTGCAATGCGGCGTAAGAGGGCTGGCAAATATGCATCTTCCCAGGAGTGCCAGATAGTCACCGTACCGCTAATCACCCGCGGGGTGGAGGTCGGGGTTGCCATCAAGATAGGCCGCGGCTGAGATGTCCTGGTCGGGGTTAGGGTGGATTCCAACGATGTGCCTCGCCCACAGGCCGACACCAGGGACATCCAAGCGATAAAAAAGGCTGATATCAATGCCCTTATCTTCCCCCATTCTCCGCCAGCGTGGATTGATCTCGGGGTCTTCATCGCGAATAGCCTCTCCCTGACAGTGCTTTATTGTACCAGCGATGCAAAATTCGTGGACAGGCGTTAATCAGACATCCCCTAACACGGGCATTATTTTCCACTACCTAACCACAGAGCAGATAATGGAGGCAGATCAACACGATACGGCAAGCCCTTCTGAGCGCCAGCGTAGGTCTCATCCGTCAGCAAATCGGTGAGCATGGCACTGGAAAAGGGGAAATCCTTTACCATCACCTGCTGGGGTTCGTTGCTGAAATTGTATAGACATACAATCGCCTCTTCTTCACCCAGGCGCGCAAATCCCCAAGGGCCCGGGCTTGAAACCTCCAATTCAAGGAGGGCAAAGTCTCCATGACGCAGAACCGCATGTTGGTGGCGAAGGCGAAAGGCGCTTCGATAAGCATTTAGCAAAGATTTTGGGTCGTTCTCTTGTTCCTCAACCGAGATGCCATCGCTGGGGCGATCCCAGCGATTATCAGGGCGAAACCAGGTGGTTTGACCTGGCCCAAATCCATCCGCATACCAGTCCATCGGTTCACGCCGATAATTATCCCAAGCAGGCGGGCCGCCTTTCTGACCCAGCATGCCAATCTCCTCACCGTAATACACCATCACCGCCCCGGGTAAAGCCGCCAGCAAGGCCGGAGCAAGACGCAAGCGCTCGGGGTCCCCTGACAACTCAGAAGCGAGGCGATTGGTATCGTGGTTGTTCAGAAAGCGCACCGCCAACGCCTCAGGCGGATAGGCTTTCGCTTCTTCTTTGAACAGGTTGCTCAATAATATCGGATAACCTTTACCGGCTAACAGGCCATCGCCGTTAATCTCATGGTTACCCAGGAGCACCTCATAAAAAGGGAAATCGAACAAAGCGTCAAACTGATCAGGGAAAAATCGCCCCAAATCTGAGGGACTATGCACCCACGCCTCACCCAGGAGCAACGCCTGTGGATTGGCTGCTTTGACCGCCTGGCGCAAAGAGACCAAAAAGCTCCGTGGGGGAAATGTGGCATTATCCACACGAAAGCCATCCACGCCATCGGAAAAATCGCCGTCGCCATCCAGGTCTAACCAGTATCGAGCCACATCCTGGAGGTAGGCTACGACTTGTGGATTGTAATGGTTGAGGCGAGGCATTGCCTCATTTCCAGCATAACCAGCATAGGTCGTGTGCGCTTCGTTGCTCCAAACGAACCAATCGCTGTAGATCGAGGCAGGGTTCTTATAGGCATCTTTGAAGAACGGATGCTGATTGGAGACATGCGAGGGTACAAAATCCAGCAAGATGCGCATCTTATGGGCGTGGACGGCCTCAACTAATCTCTGCAAATCCGCCAGCGTGCCGTATTCTGGATTTATCCCAAAATAATCTGTAACATCATATCCATGTTCTGATGGCGAAGGATAAATGGGCATCAGCCAGATCACGTCTACCCCCAGTGATTTCAGGTAGTCTAATCTGCTGGTAATCCCACGCAGATCACCGATGCCGTCTCCATCCGAATCGGCAAAGGAACGCACGTAGATCTCATACAACACCGCTCCCCCGAACCATTGTGGTGGTGGATAGGGAACCAACGTTGGTGTGGGGGTGAGGCTGGCTTGCAGTTGCCCGGCTTGGGGAGAAACCATTGCAGTCGGGGTGAGGCTCCCCTCAAGGCGGCTCTGGGTGATTTGTGGTCGCGCCTCAACCGTCTCCAGTAGCGCTGGAGAGGCTCTTTGGCAGGAGGTTACTGCAATCGAAAAGCAGAATAAGGTATACAGGGAAAAACGCAATAGACTCATCGGCTTAAATCAATAGGCCGCAGACCCCTCGAGTTTGCCCAGGTCATCTGCAGCCAGACATCTGGTTATTTATTTCCTACCCTTTAACGCCGCCAATGGTCAAACCAGAGACGATGTAACGTTGCAGACCAAAGAACAGCAGCACAATGGGGATGCTCATGAGAATGGACATGGCGGCAAACTCTGACCAGGGCGTGGCATATTGGCCCTGCATGGAACGCAAGGCCATCGCCAGGGTGAAACGCGCAGGGTTATCCAAAAATGTCCAGGCCAGCACAAATTCCGTCCAGCCGCTCATAAAACTAAACAGAATCGTCACCGCCATGGCTGGAGCCGAAAGGGGAAGGATGATGCGCACAAAAGCCTGAGTCCAACTGGCGCCGTCAATCAGGGCTGCCTCCTCCAGTTCTTTGGGCACAGTGTCAAAATAGCCTTTGAGATTCCAAACAGCAAATGGCAAGGCGCCTGAGGCATAAGCAATCGCCAACCCTAACAGGGTGGAGCGGAGCGATTCCCCTCCAATCTTGATCTGGCTGAGCAGGACGTAGAGAGGGGCGATGGTCGCAGTGGAGGGCAACATCAAGAGCACCACAAAACCCAGCATCCCCGCCTGGCGGCCGATGAACTGAAAGCGAGAGAAAGCATATGCCGCCGAGGCTCCAAGCACCACGACGAAGACGCTGGTGCCCAAAGCCACCAACAGGCTATTTTTTAACAAGAGCATAAAAGTCATGCAGGTTTTGGGATTGCTAGGGTCTCTACACAATAAGGCAAATGGCTCGAGCAACACCTTGCGAAAGGCGTTCAGCGAAGCCCCCGGTGGGATTAAAGTTAATTCCAATGGCTTGTCAATATTGCGAGGATCCAGAGCCAGGGAAAAGATCCACAGGATCGGGAAAAGCACAAAGGCAGTGACCGCCAGTAGAAAGAGTTGAAGCCCGATCTGCCTTAATATGGCTTTCGTCCGTTTAGACACTATAAGCCTCCGTGGCGCGGGTGATGCGGTTATTGATCAAGGTGATTACCAACAGGATCAAGAAAACCACGATGGAAAATGCCGCGGCCATACCATACAATCTCTGCTCATAAACCAATTTGAACGCTTGGGTTACCAGGATTTCTGTGCGCCCAAATGGGTCCCCTCTAGAGATGAAGTAAATCACATTGAAGTTATTAAAGGTCCAGATCGTGCCCAACATGATCGCTGGCACCATTGCTGGGCGAAGCATGGGTAGGGTGATGTAGCGAAATTGTTGCCAACCGTTGGCACCGTCTATGGCTGCCGCCTCATATAATTCTGCAGGAATGGATTGCAGCGCCCCCGTGGCCACCACTGTCATAAAGGGCCAACCCAGCCACACGTTAGCCAAAAGCACGGCATAGAAAGCCAAGGGCAAAAAGGCAAGCGGCCCACCAATCGGAGGTGTTGTAGCCTGAAGCCAGCGCGTATCGGTGGGTAAAGATGTCCCCAACCAGTGATTGATGACCGCCATCAATTGATTAATCGCCCCAAAACGGTCATCATACATATTCCTCCAGGTCAGAGCGGTGATATAAGATGGGATAGCCCAGGGTAAAACGAACAGGGCTCGATACACCCTGCGTCCGATCAAGTCTTTGCTGTTCAACGCCAGAGCAATCAATACCCCTAAGGTGACATGGAAAAAAACATTGACAACCGTCCAGGTGATGTTGAACAGGAGCAATCGCCCAAAGTTGTAGTTTTCGATAGCAATCGTACTGGTGATGATCTTTATGAAGTTATCCAGACCTACAAACTTTGGCGCAAATCTATCCCAGGTTTCAGGGAGAAACAAATTGAAACGCAAGTTACCAATGCGAAAAACAGTGAAAGCCATCCACACTTGAAAGATTTGGGGAAAGAAACTAATCACCAGCATTAACAGTCCGGCAGGAGCGATATACAACCAGGCAATGCGTGTCGCCCTGAGCAAACGTATAAATTCCTCCCGTCTGCGTGCTGCCAATCTTGCTTTCAGCGCTTCGGGTGCGATTTCAACAGCCATGAACACCTCATCCGTAACAAGTATAAACTCATCTAAGAAACTCTCCCCTTCCCCTGACTGGGGAAGGGGAGAGAAATAAGTAGGACTAACTTCCGCCGCGCATCTCTTTAATCTTGGCGGTGATGTCATCGAAGGCTTTTTGCAAGGCCGCGGCAGGATCAGCACCCTCATCGAAGACTGACTTGAGAGCCGTATCCATTGGACCCCAATAAGCACCCATCTCCGGGATGACCGGGAAGGGCACGCCTCCCGCGAAAGCGGTGATCATTTGCTGGATGAGCGGATCAGCCACCTCAACCCCAGAGACAGCAGGGATATGTCCAGCCTTGGTGGGATCGGCCAAAATAGCCTGGGCCTCCGGCGAGAGGAAGAATTTCATGAAGGCCCAGGCGGCATCGCGATCATCGCCCGTGACGTTGGCGCTCAGGTAGATGTTCTCGGTTTGGACATAGCCCGAGAGCGGTGTCGGCCATGGGTCCACCACCAGGTTGTCTTTGCCAATTGCCTCAGCCAGCGCAGCCGCATTCCAGGTGCCATCAATGATGAAGCCGGCCTTACCTGCCTTGAACAGATTGACGTCATTATCCGTGTAATACTCAGTGGGGCCAGCCTCGCTAAAGCGCTTTAGCAGGTTCAACCACTCCACGCCTTTCTCATCATTAAACAGAGGGTCACCTTTATCATTCATCAACAAACCACCCACACCATGCAGGTGAGCCGCGGAGAAGAAGAAACCTCGCTCCAGGTCAGCGCCTACCACGTCGCCCTTCGTGGCGGCCTTGGCTGCAGCCACCAGATCATCGAAGGTCTTGGGGGCATCTGGGACGATAGCTTTGTTGCGGAACAAGACCACGCCTTTAAGCGTTTGAGGCAGGCCAATCAAGGCTTCCTTGTATGTCACCGCCCCTAACGCGGCAGCGTTAATAGTGCGCAGGAATTCCGTAGTGGCCAGATCTTTCACGTCGGCCACCAATTGGGCATCGTAGAAAGCTGGCCCCCAGTCCGAAGCGCCAATGAGCACTGTCGGCCCTTCGCCTGTGGCGGCCGCGGTCTCAAACTTGCCCCGCAGATCATCGAAGGGCACGTAGAGCACCTCGAACTGCACGTCGGGGTTTTTGGCCTGGAAGGCGGCAATCACCTCGTTCAAACTGGCAATCTCGTTCTCTTTCCAGGCATGCCAGAGCAC
>JBBILY010000085.1:0-13405 GCA_037444705.1 Chloroflexota bacterium
GAAGACCCGGATTGCTCTGCTGCAAAGATCCGCCGTGAATTGGAAAGCGCAAGTAGTAAACAACTGGGAGTGATGGTCATCGATTCGCATGGGCGCGCCTGGCGCTTAGGAACAGTGGGTGTGGCTATTGGGATTTCTGGTATGCCAGGGTTAGTTGACTTGCGCGGTAAAGCCGACCTTTTTGGGTACACATTAAGAATTACGCATGTAGGCGCAGCCGATGAGTTAGCTGCGGCTGCATCTCTGGTTATGGGGCAGGCTGCAGAAGGTACACCTGTGGTCCATGTGCGTGGGTTTCCCTATGCCCTGCGAGAGGGATCATTGGATGAATTGCTAAGGCCTAGAGAGCAGGATTTATTTCGCTAATTATGGATTTTTCAGCGGCAATTACTTCCCGACGATCAATTCGGCGTTTCTTACCTAAAGAAGTGCCAAGAGCAGTCATTGAAAGGGTTTTAGCAGCGGCGGTACGAGCCCCGTCGGCTCACAATCGCCAACCCTGGCGCTTTGTTGTGCTCTCACAAGGGGAGATGCGTTTGCGCCTGGCACAGGCTATGGCCAGGGAATTTCAGCGTGACTTAATTCGAGATGGGGTGTCTTCAGAGGCTGCAGAAATCCAGGTGAGGCGCTCGGTTGACAGGATCGTCTCTGCTCCCCTTACCATTGTGGTATTGTTGGATATTCTCGAAGTAAAAAAATTTTCAGATAAGCGCAGACAAAGGGCTGAATATCTGATGGCTGTGCAGAGTGTGGCCATGGCAGGTGAAAACCTCCTTTTGGCCCTAGAGGGAGAGGGTTTGGGAGGGGTGTGGATATGCGCCCCTCTTTTCGTCCCAGATGTGGTTCAGCAAGTCCTGGACTTACCTGCTTCCTGGCAAGCACAGGGATTGATCCTGTTGGGGTATGCTGCCGAAATACCACCTGCCAGGCAACGGAAAAGTATAAACGAAGTAACGCGATTTATATAGTCAGGCTTGGGTAATGGATATCGTTAATTTATCTCGCTTGGACTCAGTTGGTATAAAATTCGTGGCGCTAGCAGGTGGTGTGGGTGGCGCCAAATTGGTTGATGGTCTGGCTCGGGTTTTAGCACCAGAACAATTGACCATCATTGTAAACACAGGCGATGATTTTGAGCACCTTGGGCTATTCATCTGCCCTGACCTGGATACGGTGTGTTACACTTTGGCAGGGATGGCTAACCCTATCACTGGCTGGGGACTGGCTGAAGAGACCTGGAATGCCCTGGAAAGCCTGGCAAGGTTGGGTGGGCCTACCTGGTTTCGCCTTGGGGATCGAGACCTGGGTACACACCTGGAACGCACGCGTCGCTTGCGTAAGGGAGAGCCATTGAGCAAAATCACGCGCGAGTTCTGTAAATCTTGGGGGATTTACCATGCTGTTCTGCCAATGAGTGATCAGCCAGTGCCAACTATTGTTCTTACGGATACGGGAGAATTTCCATTCCAGGAATACTTCGTCCACAGACAGTGTGGCCCAAGGGTAAAGGGATTTCGTTATCAAGGGATAGATAAAGCCCGTCCAGCACCAGGTGTAATCGAAGCGCTTGAAAAGTCAGACGTGGTGATAATTTGTCCATCAAACCCCTGGGTCAGTATTCACCCCATTCTGGCGTTAACGGGCATCAAACCTATTCTTCTAAATAAGTGTGTCATAGCGGTCTCCCCTATTATAGGAGGGGAGGCAGTCAAAGGGCCGGCGGCGAAAATGTATCAGGAGATGGGGATTGAACCCTCAGCGCTATCTGTGGCTTACCATTATGAGGATCTATTGACGGGATTTGTCTTGGATAACGTTGATCGCCATCTAGCAATTACTTTGGAAAGCGAAGGGCTGAAGACACTGGTAACCGATATCCTGATGAAAACATCTGCAGACCGCCTGCGCCTGGCGAAAGAGGTGTTAGAATTTGCTTTGAAATTGAGTGAGGAGAAATCGCCCAAGCACCTGAACCATTGAAGTTTAGACATAATTTTATTTCACCGCGAAAGGAAGGATTTTACTATGACCCTTTGGGCGATAATCCCGGTGAAACCGATGCGTCAAGGTAAATCACGCTTAGCAAAAGTTTTTAATGAAGAGGAAAGGAAGGATTTAAACAAAACGCTTCTTGCCCATACAATAGATACCCTGATAAATCTCCCTGATATAGAACATGTCTTGGTGGTCAGCCGTGATCCTGAGGCCCTGGCTCTAGCGCGAGAACACGGAGCGCGCACGGTCTTGGAGAACGGAACCCCTGGGTTAAATGTGGCATTAACCAGAGCGACCATCGTAGCGAAAAATCATCTGACCCGGGGTGTCCTCATCTTGCCTGCGGACCTGCCCTTGATCACCCCCGAGGATGTTCGTGCCCTTTTAGAACGAGCCAATGACCCGCCGGTGGTTGTCATTGCGCCGGATCGTCGGCGAGAAGGCACAAACGCATTGCTGGTGTGTCCGGTCGGTTTAATAGACTATAAATTTGGGCCTGGTTCATTTCAACACCACTGCGAACTGGCGATAAGGGCCGGAGCGCGTTTAGAAATCTGCGAATTACCATCCTTAGCCCTTGATGTGGACTTACCTGAGGATTTAGATGAATTGGAAGGGGAATTGGAAGCCGGTTAGTGATTTTGGCAGAGTTATCAAAGAACATTCACCATGGCGATGGTTTATTGAATTAGGAGGTCATGATGAAACGCGTTGCTTTATATTTGCAAGATGCTCATGATCTGCGGGAGGGGCTGGATTATGTGCGTTATGCAGAACAGAAAGGCTTTGAGGCCGTTTGGCAGGCGGAATCGCGTTTGGTACGGGATGCGATTGTGCCTATGGCGGCTTATGCGGCGGTGACCGAACGGATTAAGGTTGGTTCAGGGGTGATTAATAACTGGACCAGAAACATTGGCTTGTTGGCAGCCACATTCTTAACCCTCGATGACCTGGCACCAAACCGGATCATTTGCGGTATTGGTGCCTGGTGGGACCCTCTGGCGCGCAATGTAGGCATCGAACGGCGCAAACCCTTAGTTGCTATGCGAGAGACTGTCATAGTCTTGAGGCGGTTGCTGAATATGGAAAGGGTTACTTTCCATGGCGAGTTTATTCATGTGAATGAGATTGAACTTGATGTGGTACATGGCAGACGAGAACCGCGCCATGTACCTATCATGATCGGCGCCACAGGGGATAAGATGATGGAATTAGCAGGCGAAATTGCGGATGGGGTGGTGTTAAATTACTGTGTACCTCCAGAGTATAACGACAAAGCCCTGGAGTTGCTGGAGCAAGGAGCCAAGCGAGCGGGGCGAAAGTTGGAGGATCTGGATCGGCCTCAATTGGTAGTTTGTTCTGTGGATCATGACCATGATCGAGCGATTGATACGACGCGCGAATTGCTGACCCAATATTTGGCTCAGCAACCTCATATTGCCAAAGCCTCTGGGGTTTCTGAAGACGTGGTGCGCCAGATTCAATCTATTTTGGGGTGGCCAGCGACGAAGGAACAGATTCAGAAGGCCAAGCATCTGGTTCCTGAAGAATTGATCCATCGTATTACCGCATCGGGAACCCCCAATGAGGCCAGGGCAAAGGTGCAGGAATATCTGGATCATGGGGCCACTTGTCCGATCTTATACCCCGTCGGTGGGGATGTGAAGTTGCTGATTGACACGTTTGCAGTTCTATGATGAAACAACCCAATTCCGAACATTGCTTTGTATGTGGTGTTGCTAACCCATTTGGTCTGCGGTTAAAGTTTTACAACACAGCAGCGGGCGAGGTGTCGGCTGAATATGTCGTCCCTGAGCATTATCAGGGCTATCCTGGAATTGTCCACGGCGGTATTGTGGCTGCTTTGCTGGATGAAGTGGCAGGTCGCGCTTATATGGTCGAGCAACCGAACCGTTTCTTATATACGGCGCGCCTGAACGTGCGCTATCGCCGCCATGTCCCTGTAGGGCAACCTTTACGCATTATCGGCAGGGCAGGGAAAGATAAAGGACGAACTGCTACTGCTCATGCAATTATCTATGATGAGGGCGGCGAGGTGTTGGCAGAAGCCGAAGCCCTATTAGTCGAGGTGCCCCTTGAGACCCTTGGGAGCGTAGACCTGAATGCTCTTGGGTGGCGAGTTTATGAAGATGATTGAGTTGGGCATAGCCCGTTATTTGGATATCGCCCCAAATTGGGGTACTGTCTAGGGGAGGCTGACCATGATCGTCGAATATCATCGCCCAACAAGCCTGGATGAGGCTTTAAGATTGTTGGCTCGTACGGAAATAAAGACGAAACCATTGGGAGGGGGAACGGTGCTCAATCGGCCGAGCGATGAGACCCTTTCTGTGGTGGATTTGCAAACCTTGGGATTGGATGAGATTCTGAAACAAGGAAATACACTGACAATTGGTTCCAGGGTTACGTTGCAAGGATTCCTGGAATATCCCCAGATTCCTCATGCACTGATGGAAAGCATTCGTCTTGAGACCAGTTTTAACTTGAGGCAAATGGCTACTGTGGCAGGCACGTTGGTATCCGCCGATGGTCGTTCCCCCTTTGCAACCGTAATGTTGGCATTGGATGCCATGCTTGAATGGCGAAGCCTCGCTGGAGATCAACAGATTGGTTTGGGGGAATTGTTCCTTACACGTGAGGAACAATTGGCTGGAAAATTGATCACCTGGATTAGGATCCCTCTCAACGTGCGCATAGCATTCGAGTATGTAGCGCGTACGCCTGCGGACAGGCCGATCATGTGTGTGGCTGTTGCTCAATGGCCGTCAGGGCGTACGCGTGTGGCATTGGGAGGTATGGGCGTGGCACCACTATTAGCCATGGACGGTCCTGAGGCGGATGGAGCAGAAATAGCGGCATATAATGCGTATAGTCAGGCAGGGGACGAATGGGCCAGCGCAGAATACCGTCAGAAAATGGCTGAAGTATTGACACTGCGCTGTCTGGCCAAGTTGTCCGAGGTGCATAACGCGTAACTTGACGAATGGAGATAGATGCCATGAGATTCACACTTAATATCAATGGCGTTGAATATGTTTATGAGTCTTATCCGGGTGAATCTTTACTCAAAGCGTTACGCCGCTTGGTTTTTTTTAGCGTGAAGCATGGCTGCGAAAGTGGGGAGTGTGGTGTTTGTACAATACTGTTAGATGGAAAGCCGGTTAATTCCTGTGTTCTACTTGCGGCGCAGGCGGAAGGGCATCGTATCCAGACGATTGAGGCGCTGGGACAACACCCTGAACAGGGTTGGAAACTGACCCAGGGCTTACACCCTCTACAATTAGCCTTTGTGGAAAGCGGAGCGATCCAATGCGGCTATTGTACCCCTGGACAGATTTTGGCCGCGAAAGCTCTCTTGGATCGCAATCCGCGTCCCACTGAAGGTGAGGTGCGCGAAGCTCTATCTGGGGTTTTATGTCGTTGTACTGGCTACTTAAAACCCGTACAAGCAGTCCTGCGCGCTGCGTCAACCTTGCGTGGGGAAGCGATTGAATCCTTTGACGATCTAGGGCGATTAATATTCCTGGAACCAAAGGATATTGAAGAGGAAGAGTCTCCGGAAGAACCACTCCCATTCTCCTCACAGAGAACCCAAACCATCACGCGGGTTTTACCTAAAGTTTTTGTGGTTCCTGAAGCTCGGCCTTACCAAAGGGTTGGTAAACCTGAAATTAAGGTTGATGCAGTGAAGTTGGTCCAAGGCAAACCGGCCTTTGCGGCGGATTTTGAACGACGGGGCATGCTGTATGCGAAAGTTTTACGCAGCCCATATGCACATGCGCGCATCAAGCGTATTGATGTTAGCCGTGCGCGAGATTTACCGGGCGTAGCGGCTGTTCTGACCTGGCAAGACATTCCTCGCGTGCCTTACTCTACCGCTGGTCAATCTGACCCAATCCCTGGCCCATTAGATACTTTTTCACTGGATAGTAAGGTGCGCTTTGTCGGAGATCGTGTAGCATTCGTGGCTGCTGAGACGGAAGAAATAGCCGAACAAGCACTAAAGTTGATTGAAGTGGAATATGAAGTGCTACCTCCGGTGTTAGACCCGGCCGAGGCTATTAGACCAGGAGCACCAATTTTGCATGATGAACCAGAATATGTGCACTTCGCTGATTCGGATCCGAAACGCAACCTGGCCGCTCAGATTAGAATTGATATTGGGGATGTTGAAAAAGGGTTTGCTGAGGCCGACTATATATTTGAAGGCGATTACGAGGTTCCTAAAGTTCAACAGGCTCATCTCGAACCCCATGTGGTTTTGACCTACTGGGACGAAGATGATCGTTTGGTGATTCGGACCAGCACGCAAGTGCCTTTTCATGTCCGGCGCATCCTGGCCCCAATCCTGGGATTGCCGATTAAACGCATACGGGTGATAAAACCTCGCATTGGGGGTGGCTTCGGAGGAAAGCAAGAGGTCTTAATCGAAGATGTGGCTGCCCACCTCACCATTGCCACCGGACGTCCAGTATTTTATGAATATACGCGAGAGGAAGAATTTACTGCAGCACGATCGCGCCATCCAATGCGTATTCACATGAAGACAGGGGTTAAAGCCGATGGGACCATTACTGCCAATGAAATGCGCGTCCTTTCGGATACAGGTGCATATGGCTGCCATGCCTTGACCGTTACTGGAAATACCGGGCATAAATCCATGGCGCTTTATGTTGGAAATGGGCCATATCGAGAATCCCCAAATATCCGCTTTTATGCGGATGTAGTTTACACCAATCATCCGCCGGCGGGTGCCTATCGCGGTTATGGTGTGCCTCAGGGTTTTTGGGCAGTAGAGCGACATATGGAGAAGATTGCCCGGGCATTGAGGATGGACTCCCTGGAATTCCGGCTAAAAAATGCCATAAGGGCAGGAGAGTTACATCCATTTAGTAAAGCTTGGAGCGAAGGACGAGAACCACGGCCTGAGGTCATTGAAACCTGCGCCTTGGAGGAGTGTGTTCGCCAAGGGAAGGCTGCGATAGGATGGGATCTGAAATATGGCAACCCTGAATGGCATAAAGACGTTGATGGGCGACCATACCTACGCAAGGGTATTGGAGTGGCGCTAGTCATGCATGGAACGGCTATCCCATATCTGGATATGGGAGGTGCCAGTATTAAGATGAATGATGATGGATCATTTAATTTATTGGTAGGTGCGACAGACCTGGGCACTGGCTCAGATACAGTGTTAGCGCAAATGGCCGCAGAGGTGTTGGGGGTCCCGTTGGAGGATATTATTGTCTACTCCTCAGATACCGACTTCACCCCTTTTGATAAAGGAGCCTACGCATCCAGCACGACCTATATCTCTGGTGCAGCGGTTGTGAAAGCAGCTGAACAGGTTGCAGAGCGAATTCGTCTGCGGGCAGCACGGATGTTAAGTAGGGGATCATCTCTTCCTCCTCTAAATCCGGATGATATTCGTCTGGAGAACCGTAGGGCAATTGCCTTAGATGGTCGCTCCGTTACCATGGCTGAAATAGCCCTGGACGCATTGCATCATGAAGATCAAGAGCAAATTATGGGTGTAGCCTCCTATAAATCGCCGGTCTCACCTCCACCTTTTGCAGCCCAATTTGCCGAGGTCACTGTGGATATAGAAACCGGGCGGATAAATTAGTGGTGGCGGTTGATGCAGGTGTGGTCGTAAACCCAATCACCGCCTCCGGCCAAGTGGAAGGCGGAATGACTCAAGCCTTAGGCTATGCTGTTTGCGAGGAATTGAAGTATGATGGAGAGGGTCGCTCGCGCGAGCGTAGTTTGCGTGATTATCATATATTCCAGGCTCATGAGATGCCTGAATTGGAAACGATCTTTGTAGAGACCTTTGAGCCATCTCATCCTTTTGGGGTGAAAGCAGTGGCGGAAATACCGATGGATGGTGTAGCACCGGCTGTAGCCAATGCTGTCTTAGACGCGTGCGGAGTGGATATTGATGATAACCCTATCACCCCGGAAAAAGTTTGGAGAGCCTTGCATCAACGTCATCATGTGTCAATGAGCGAGTAAGTAGGTCTATGAAAGATCAGGTCTATGTTATTGGGCATGTCAATCCAGATACCGATTCCATCGCTGCGGCAATGGGATATGCCTGGTTGTTAGAGGCACGAGATGGCATGGAGGCTATTGCTGCGCGGGCGGGCGCGCTAAACCCTCAAACCTCATGGGTGCTTAAAAGGTTGCAGTTAGAGCCGCCGTTATTATTGACCGATGCCTCACCTCGGTTTGAGGCGGTAGTGCGCCGTCTGGATACCGCCAATCCTGATAGCCCTCTAAGAGAAGCCTGGGCAATTACTAGCCGAACTGGGGGGATAGCCGCGGTAGTTAATGATGATGGCTCTCCGCTGGGATTGATCACCGGTAACAGTTTGTTCGATTATCTGGCGGAATTGGTCGGACCTCATCCGTTGCGTCAGGAGATGAGCATTCGCGAGATTTTGGAAATCCCTTGTCGAGAGGTATGTGATACCTCTGTGCCGCGTTTTCAAGCCAGCGTGCGCATTCGCGATGTGCTCAATCGTATCTTGCGCGAAGAACACAATCATTTCCTGGTTGTAGATGAAAAAGGTCTATATCTGGGGGTTTGTCACCAGAGAGATGCACTTAATCCGCCGCGCTTAAAATTAATCCTTGTGGATCACAATGAGCCCTCTCAGGCTTTAGGTGCTTTGGAAGAGGCAGAACTGCTTGAAATCCTGGATCATCATCGTTTAGGGAACGCTTCGACGCATATACCCATAAAGTTTACAGTGGATGTAGTGGGCAGCACCAGCACACTGGTTTCAGAACGCATAGAAGAATCAGGATTAAGCGCGCCCCCAGAATTGGCTGGTATGTTGTTGGCTGGATTATTGTCGGATACGCTGGTCTTGACCTCTCCTACCACCACCGAACGCGATCGCCGAGCTGCTGAACGCCTGGGACGTTGGGCTTTTATTCGCAATGGACGGCTGAGCGGGGAGACTATTCAATCCTTTGGTAAACAATTATTACGCGCCAGCGCTGGCTTATCCAGTCGTGATCCAATGGAGATTGTCAGCACTGATCTGAAACTGTATGAGGCGGGCGGCTTGAATTTTGCCATTTCCCAAGCAGAAGTGACCGATTTACTGGAAGTGGATGAACACCTTCAGGAGTTACAGCAGGCTCTTAATAACCTGCGTCAGCAGCGTGGCTTAGATTTTGCGATGTTGATGGTTACCGATGTAGTGCGGGGATCGAGCCGTTTGCTGATATCAGACGAACCTTCGGCTCTGGCCGACTTACCCTATCCATACCAGGCTGATGGTACTCGTCTGGCTGAGGGTGTGGTTTCACGTAAAAAGCAACTCTTGCCTGTGGTTTTGGGCCTTCTAGAAAGATGAGGAAGAAAGCAACATGATTTATCGGGCTTTGGTTGAATTAGAAGAGAAGGACGGGGCGGCTGTGTTATGTACGGTCGTGCGCAGTCAGGGATCAACCCCGCGTCACGAGGCGAGCAAGATGCTCGTGTATCCTGATGGACACATTTTGGGTAGTATTGGGGGTGGCGAGTTGGAAAGTCGAGTGATTGCGGAAGCCATAAGGGCATTGGATGAGGGAAAACCGCGCCTTTTGGAATATCATATGGCCGATCCTCAACGGGGAGATCCAGGTGTATGTGGTGGCCAAGTGGAGATATTCCTAGAGCCGATATTGCCGAAACCCAAACTTGTGGTTGTTGGTGGGGGGCATGTGGGTAAAGCCGTGGCTCATTTAGGGAAATGGTTGGGCTTTCGGGTGGCGATCAGCGACGATCGGGCTGAATATTGCAACCCTCAGGCGGTACCCGATGCTGACGAATATTACCTCTGCTCTCTGGCTGAATTACCACAGAGACTCAATATTACCCCATGGTGTTACATCGTGCTAACCACGCGCGGGGTGACCATTGATGTACCTGGATTACCCCCTTTACTAGATACTCCAGCAGCATACATAGGGATTATCGGTTCCAAACGGCGTTGGGCCACAACGCGCAAACAGTTATTGGAAAAAGGGATACCTGCCGAGAAGTTGGCGCGCGTGCGTTCTCCGATTGGATTAGAACTCAATGCAGAAACGCCAGAGGAAATAGCAGTCAGCATTCTGGCAGAGATAATTATGTTGCGGAACAAAGGTAGCGGACAGGTTATGTCGGTTCCAGATGAGATGGCGGAGAAGATATAATAACGAAGTTGATCATGGAGGAGTTATGTGGCACGATTATCATAGTGTGACCAGCGTGGATGAAGCCTTAAATATCTTGGCTGAGCGTGGCGAGCGAGCGCGTATTGTGGCAGGGGCAACCGATTTGATCCTGGAAATCGAACGCGGGGTTAGAAAGGGTATAGATACGTTAATTGACATCACTCGTGTGCCTGGGTTAGATCGCATCTGGGTGGAAAATGATATTGTGCATCTAGGCCCTTTAGTAACCCACAATCATTGTGCAGCCTCTGAGTTAATAGTTAGTCACGCCTACCCCTTGGCGCGCGCAGCCTGGGAAGTCGGAGCGCCTCAAATCCGCAATCGCGGTACAGTGGCAGGAAACCTCATTACGGCTTCGCCAGCGAATGACACCATAACCCCTCTTATGGCTCTCGGTGCAAAGGTAACCTTGCTGTCTAAACAGGGAGAACGTGTTGTACCGCTGGATGAGTTTTATCTGGGCGTACGTAAGACAGTGATGCGACCAGACGAGATTTTAGTGGATATTTCTTTTCCCGCTATGAGCTCCAGGCAGCGAGGCACATTTATCAAACTTGGATTGCGGCGAGCTCAGGCGATTTCTGTAGTCAATGTCGCCATTGTGCTTACCATGAACGGAAATCAGGTGGAGAAGGCGGCGATAACCCTGGGTGCGGTGGCCCCAACTATTATCCATGCCCAAGAGGCTGAGGCATTCCTGAGCGGGAGAACCTTAGACGATCAGGTGATCGCGGAGGCAGGTCGTCTGGCAATGGAGGCTTCGCAACCCATTGATGATATCCGTGGATCGGCGGCGTATCGGCGTGAGATGGTGCGCGTTTGCACCATACGGGGGTTGCGCGCCTTGGCTAAAAGCGAAGAGAAACTTGATTTTCCTAGGAAACCTGTTCTCCTCTGGGGAAGCCGATATAAGGGTGAGACGCCGTGGTTGCCCCAGAGCGTACGCCATAAAGAGGGTGAGCCAATCGTGACCCGCATCAATGGAAAAGAGTATGTTTTTACCAGCGGACAGGATAAGACCCTGTTGCGTTTATTACGCGAAGAGGCTGGGCTAATCGGCACAAAGGAGGGCTGTGCTGAGGGGGAATGTGGAGCTTGCACCGTCTACCTGGATGGGGTAGCCGTCATGAGTTGCCTTGTGCCAGCGCCGCGCGCCCATGGTGCTGAGATCGTCACCATCGAGGGCTTGGCGCGAAATGGAGAATTGCATCCTGTGCAGCAGGCGTTCATCGAGGCTGGAGCGATCCAGTGCGGTTATTGTACTCCTGGGTTCGTGATGTCGGCGGTTAAGTTATTAGAAGAACGTGCAAGACCTAGTTTGGATGATATTCGTCAGGCTATAACCGGCAATTTGTGCCGATGCACAGGTTATTTTGCGATTATTAACGCTATCGAAACAGCCGCCCATAGAATTAGTTTAAACGAGCCGGAGGCAATGCGTGAGTAAATACGAGAAATACAACCCTCGCGATCGGCAGTCTAAGCGCTCCTCAGAGGTGCATCCGATTTGGCGCGGCATTGGGTGCATGATGATGATCCTGATCCCAATCCTGTCTTATGCGGCTGCGACGCTATTGGTACAGGAAAATATCAAGCAAAGATGGTTACCTATCCCGAAAGAGTATGCTCAGGCCGTGACAATCCCCATCGTAGGAACCTATCCTTATCTCTATGCTAATCTCCTTGTGACGGTAGGATTAAGTCTGATTGGGTTCGGGATTTTAACAGCGCTTTATTCCCTTATTTATTCCTTATTTGGACCATCGCGATACAGCCCATTAGATTCACCGCCGATTCGCTCCAAACCCGAGAGGGCGAGGGGATTAAGCAATCGAGGTGGTCGGCGAAAATAATATCAGGATTGGGGGGCTTATAACCATCTTAGGGCCTTGGGATAAAAATTTTTAATAATCCTTTGGGTGGATTTTCCCCATCCCAAAGAAAAACCGTCAAATGTCATTAGCACCCATCCATCCTCTCCATCCCAAGGGAGTGTCTCACCACGTAAATAGCGGATGGCATCTTCATAGTGGCACTGGTAGGTTAATCGCACGTTCTCTCCTAAGAGACACATGGCAAAAGAATGAGAGGGTTTGAATCTGTTTTTCCTCAGGCTCCCCAACCATAAACCTGGATGAATAATGCGCAAGCCAGGCAGAGCAGGTAATTGTTCAGGAATTTGATATAAGCGATCGCCGATTTGGGCTAGATTAGTAATCCAATCCACATCTTTGAGGTTGCTATGGTAAAACTCTCTAAATAGATTAATTGCTTGGGGTGAGGTTTTTAGTTTCGGAAATGGATTATAAGCACGTTTTTCTCCATTATCTGTGCGTCGCAGAATAGCCACAAAGTGACCCTCACCCATTCCATGATGAGGCCAAAGACGGACTGTATTAGATAAGGTTGCGGCTAATGCGGGATCAAATCTATTATTTACCCATTCTGGATGCCCATGAGAGATTTGAGGTAAGGTTGGTGGAGCCATTAATTCAAAGGTGGGATGCTGGACTAGAAATCTGGCAATTACTTCTTCGTTTTCTTCAGGGGCGAAGGTGCAGGTAGAATACACCAGTATGCCTCCAGGGCGTACCAGGCGGGCAGCATCGTTTAGAATGGCGATTTGGCGCAGGCTGCAGGAATGAATCATCTCTGGAGACCATTCCAGGCGTGCAGCTTTGTCTTTGCGAAACATGCCTTCCCCCGAGCAGGGAGCATCCAGCAGCACCTTATCGAAGAAGCCCTCCAGGACGGTGGCTAATCGAGAGGGGGATTCATTGATAATAACTGTATTGCGGACCCCCCAGCGCTCCAGATTTCCAACCAACCCCCAAATACGTTTGAGACGGATCTCGTTGGCGACTAACAACCCTTCATCTCGCATCAAGGAGGCAAGATGGGTGGTTTTGCCACCAGGTGCTGCCGCAAGGTCAAGGACGCGCTCGCCTGGTTGGGGGTTAAGCAATTCTGCCACGATCATGGCGGATGGCTCTTGAATGTAGTATAGACCAGCCGCATGATAGGGATGTTTTCCGGGGAAGTGATTATCAGGGTTTTGCACCACAAACCCAGTTGGACACCAAGGCACGGGCGATAATGGAATAGGGGATATTTTCTGGATTTCCTGGGGCGATATCTTTAATGAATTGACCCTGATACCCAGATCGGGCGCGCG
>JBBILY010000086.1:0-13116 GCA_037444705.1 Chloroflexota bacterium
GGGTCTTCGGGATTGTTGATCGCCTCCATCTCCTCCACCAGCCCCTCAGGATAGTTGTCAATGACCACTTTGAGCGGGCGCAGCACCGCCATCCTGCGCGGGGCGCGCTGGTTTAAATCCTGGCGCAGACAGTGCTCCAGCAGGGCAATGTCCACCACGCTATCGTTTTTGGAGACGCCGATCATCTCGCAGAAGGTGCGGATGGCTTCTGGGGTGTAGCCGCGGCGGCGCATGCCTGAAAGCGTGGGCATGCGCGGGTCATCCCAACCTTTGACGTAGCCCCCCTGCACCAGGCGCAGCAACTTGCGCTTGGAAAGCACGGTATAACTCAAATTCAGGCGGGCAAACTCAATCTGCCGCGGGTGATGAATCTCCAATTCATCCAGCAGCCAATCGTACAGGGGGCGATGATCTTGAAATTCCAGGGTGCAAATGGAGTGCGTGATGCCCTCAATCGAATCGCACTGGCCATGCGCGAAATCATAGGTGGGGTAAATGCACCACCGATCGCCGGTGCGGTGATGAGGTTGGTGCAGAATGCGGTAGAGCACCGGGTCGCGCAGATTCAGGTTACCGGAGGCCATGTCAATCTTGGCCCGCAAGGTGCGCGAGCCTTCGGGGAATTCACCGGCCCGCATGCGTGCAAAAAGGTCCAGGTTCTCTTCCACCGAGCGGTTGCGATAGGGGCTTTCCTTGCCGGGTTCGGTGAGCGTGCCCCGATATTGCCGCAATTCTTCCGGGCTCAGGTCACATACATAGGCCTTGCCCTTTTTGATCAACTTCACCGCCCACTCATACAACTGCTCGAAGTAGTCGGAGGCGTAATACTCGCGATCTTCCCAGTCGTAACCCAACCAGCGCACATCGCGCTTGATCGCCTCCACATACTCCACTTCCTCTTTGGTGGGATTGGTATCATCAAAACGCAGGTTGCACTTGCCGCCAAATTCCTGGGCAATGCCAAAATTAAGCACGATGGACTTGGCATGGCCAATATGCAAGTAACCATTGGGTTCTGGCGGAAAGCGGGTATGCACCCGACCGCCATAACGGCCACTGCGCAGGTCTTCGCGGATGATCTCGCGGATAAAGTCGCTGGGGATAGGGGATGTCTCTTCGGAGGCCATCTTGAAACTCGATCTGCTCGGGGATATATTGGCACAAATTATAACACGTGGCTTCTCCCTCCCCAGATCGGATTGAGAAACCAGGAACAAATAAAATTGCCGCTTGAAATTCATCTATAAATCTGATATGCTAAATTGCGAGGGCTCGTGGCCGGCCCTGGAGTGAGAGGAGCGGGAGCAGGCGTATAAAAACTCAATTTTCACATAGTCCGTTTAGCCAGCCTCGGCAGGAAGGAGGAAGATGATGAAATCCCGGCGTTTGATTGCTATTCTGGCCTTGATTGCCCTGGTGGCCCTGTTGGCAACCGTGGGCTTCACCATGAAACGGGGCGAGCCCACCCTGTGGGACATATGGCGCACCTTGCAGAAAAAAGAGTTTGTGGATCTGACCCACGCTTTTGAACCTGGCATTCCCCACTGGCCCGGTTTTCCCGACGAGCAACGTGAGATCCTATTCTGGTATGAGCCTGGGGTGGGCACCTTGGGCTCCGGCTTCTACGCCCAATTGTTCACCCATGTCGGCCAATGGGGCACGCATGTGGACCCGCCGGCTCACTTCATCCCGGGCCTGCGCACCGTGGATCAGATCGAGGTCAAAGAAATGCTCATGCCCCTGGTGGTGATTGACGTGCACGAGAAGGTCGAGCACAACCCCGATTACACCATCACCATGGAGGATGTGCGCGCCTGGGAGAGAAAGCATGGCAAAATCCCCAAAGGGGCTTTTGTCGCCATGCGCACCGATTGGTCCAAGCGCTGGCCCGACATGGCTGCAATGCAGAACAAAGACGAAAACGGCATCGCCCACTACCCTGGCTGGAGCCTGGAGGTGCTTAAATTCCTGTATGAGAAGCGCAAGATCACCGCTTCGGGCCACGAGCCGACAGATACCGATCCCGGCATCGCCACCAGCCAGGGGGATTACTCCCTGGAGGCGTACATCCTGAGCACCAACCACTATCAAATTGAATTGTTGACCAACCTGGACAAAGTGCCCGAGGCAGGCGCGCTGGTGGTGGTGGCTTTCCCCAAACCCAAAGATGGCTCAGGCTTTCCGGCCAGGGTCTTTGCCATTTTGCCGTAATTCACAGCAGGCGCCGCTCCCGCTCCTCAGGCTAAAAGGGCCTGTCATACAAGCCCACCCCTGCTTTCTCTGCCCTGCAGGCCGCTCCAATCGGTGTGGAAAAACTGACCGCGCTGCGCATCTAGGCGTTCATAGGTGTGGGCGCCGAAGTAGTCCCGCTGAGCCTGGATCAGGTTGGCCGGCAAGCGCTCCTGGCGGTAGCCATCGTAGAAAGCCAGGGCGCTGGCCATGGCCGGCGTGGGGATTCCCAGCGTCACCGCCATAGCCACCACCCGTCGCCAGCCTGCCTGGCAGCGCTGCACCTCTGCGCGAAAATAGTCATCCAGCAGGAGGTTGGTTAATTGGGGATTGCGCTCAAAAGCCTCTTTGATCTTCCCCAGGAAAATCGAGCGGATGATACAACCCCCGCGCCACATCAGGGCGATGCCACCGTAATTCAGGTTCCATTGATAGGTGGCGGCCGCGGCGCGCATCAGCATATAGCCCTGGGTGTAGGAGATGATCTTCGAAGCGTAGAGCGCCTGGCGCAGGTCTTCCACAAACCCCTGCCGATCCCCCTGGAAGGAGACCTCAGGCCCCCGCAAAAGCGCCGCTGCGGTTGTGCGTTCCTCCTTGAGGCTTGAGAGCGACCGCGCCAGCACCGCCTCAGCGATCAGGGTCAGTGGGACGCCTTCTTCCAGAGCCTCCACCACCGTCCAACGCCCGGTGCCTTTCTGGCCAGCTGCATCCAGGATTTTTTCGACCAGGGGAGAGCCATCCTGATCCTTGAAACCCAGGATGTTAGCAGTAATCTCAATCAGATAAGAGTTCAGTTCGCCCTGATTCCAGGTGGAAAACACCTGTTGCATCTCAGCGTAACTCAAGCCTAACCCCGCCTTGAGCAGATGGTAGGCTTCGGCGATCAACTGCATATCCCCATATTCGATGCCATTGTGCACCATTTTGACAAAATGCCCGGCGCCGTTTGCGCCCACCCAATCGCAACAAGGGCTGCCATCTTCGACTTTAGCGGCGATATCCTGGAAAATGTCCTTCACAAACGGCCAGGCCTGAGGCGAACCACCCGGCATGATCGAAGGCCCATAACGCGCCCCTGCCTCGCCGCCAGATATGCCTGTACCGATGAACCACAACCCCTTGGATTCAACGTAAGCCGTGCGGCGGATGGTGTCTTTGAAATTAGAATTCCCACCATCAATTAAAATGTCGCCCGGCTCTAACAAAGGCAGAAGGTGCTCAATCAAATCATCCACGGCCTGACCCGCCTTGACCATTAACATCACCCGTCGTGGGCGTTTGAGCACGCGCACCAATTCTTCCAGAGAGTGCGTCCCGACCACTTGGGTGCCCCTGGCGACGGTGTTAAGGAACTCGTCCACTTTGGAAGTCGTGCGGTTATAGACTGCCACCCGATAGCCATGATCGTCCATGTTTAAAACCAGGTTCTGGCCCATCACCGCCAGGCCAATTAAACCCAGGTCACACAGTGCAACGTTTTGGTTCATGCCTAAAACTCCTTTTGCCTTCGCTGAGAAAGTTCATAAACTGCCTTTTCTGACCCCCCCACTATCTCGCTTCCATATGATGAGAAAGACGAGCGTTGCTGATTACAAGGTTAGGAGAAAAGCCACCGCCTCAGGGCTGCAGCAGCGGCCGCCAGGCAGGATCGAAATCCAATCCTTCCCAGGTGGTCAGACGGGTGCGTGCTGCTCCGCCGGCCGCCATGACGTAAATATCATGGTTTTGCCCCTCCGGCCAGGATTCGAAGGCAATCCACAGCCCATCGGGGGAATAGCGCGCCTCCCGCGCCGGCCAGGGGCCCAGGTTATAGCGATATTCACTATATTCGCCATCCTTGTACGATACGGCTGCCAGGCCTGGCAGTCCGCCCCCAGGGCGAATCTGGGTGAAGAGGATAACCTCATCATCCAACGACCACACCGGATGCAGGTTGATATAGTTCGCACTACGGGTGTATAACTGCTGATTCTTGCCATCAGCGTCCATGGTCCAGATCTGGATTGGCCCTTTTTGCGAGGTGACGAAGGCGATCTTACTGCCATCTGATGACCAGGCCGGTTGACGGTCATAAGAATATTGTTCGGAGAGGCGCTTGACCGAATTGTCTCTCAGGTCCAGGAGGTAAATGCGCGTCCGCCCACTATTACGCAGAGAGGTAAAGGCAATGAAATTGCCATCCGGCGACCAGGCAGGGTCAAAATCTCCACCCGGCACATTGGGCAGAGGCATCAGCCCCGAGCCATCGGCGTTGATGATAAACAGGCTGGCGCCGGGGTACAATTCCTGATTTTTATCACAGGGAGAAATAAACACCAGACGCTGCCCATCCGGAGACCAGGCTGGCTGACAGGCACCTTCGGGCATATTGGTGATCTGGACTGCCTCGCCGCTGCCATCAGCGTTCAACAACCAGATTTGGGTAGTGCCCGAGCGATCGGAGGCGAAAGCGATTTGTCCGCTACCGCCGCCAATTGCGGTTGGCTGCGGGGTTGGGGTCATCGTGAGAGTGGGCGGTAAGGGCGTGCGCGTGGGTCGGGGAGTGTTTGTGGGGGTGAATGTTGGCGTAAAGTCCAGGCCTGGTGAAGGCGTGGGCGAGGCAGTCGCATTCGCCAACCCAACGCCAACCCCAACAGGGCTGGAGGGCGGGTTAGCCAGAGTTAATGTAGGGCTGGCTTGAGGGATATCAGGCGAATTAGGGCGTAAAGGCGGTAGATAAGCCAGGAGCCCATTTGGCCAGGTGGGATAGATAGTGTAAGCCCCGATTCCCGCGGCGAATAAGAGGAATGCGAATAGAAATATGGGTCCCCAAGCGATCCCGCTGCGCTTTCTCTTGCGGCGTTTACGGGATGGCTCCTCGAGAGGAGAACTGATGGGGATAGGTTGCGGGGAACGGATTTTTGGGGGATAAAGGTATTCCTCATTCGCGGGCGAGGCTTGATCCTCAACTGCCTCGGAAACTTCTCCCAGCACTTCCGGCGGGGGAGAAATGATATAATCGCCGTTTTTGCGCCGAATGGTAACCCCGCGCACGCTGAGCAAGGCCTGCTTGAACTCTTCTGCGTCCTGATAGCGCTCATCTGGGCGCACCGCCAGCGATTTCTCGATCACCGCCGCCAGGCGTTTGGAAACCTTGGGATTGCGCTTGCGGATGGGCGTCAGTTCTACCTGATCCATCGCCCGCGCCAGGGAGTCTTCCGGGATCGCACCCGTCAGGGCTGCATAAAGGGTAGCCCCTAACGAGAACAGGTCGGAACGGTGATCTGTGCGTGCTGTGCCATACTGCTCCGGCGGCGAGTAGCCGGGCGTCATCGCCCGCGCCCCTGTGGTGGTGACCTGGCCTGACTGAATGATTTTCGCCAGGCCAAAATCCACTAGAAAGATCTGACCCTGAGGCGTAATTTTGATGTTGCCAGGCTTAATATCGCGATGGACAACGGGGGGAATGCGGGTATGCAAATAATTCAACGCCTCACAGACCGCCACCCCGATGGTGACCACCTCTTCTTCGCTCAGGATGCCCAGCCGATCCATGCGCTGTCGCAGGTCTTCACCCTCGATGTAATCCATCACCAGATATTGCCCCTGACCCTCGATAACAAAGTGGTCTGTGACGCGCGTCAGGTTGGGGTGACGCAACGTGGCTAAAATAATCGCCTCGCGGCGAAACTGGCGGGCATATTCATCCGTGGTGAATAGATTCTCCTTAAGCGCCACCTCCATGCCCAGGTTCTCGTCAATGGCGCGATAAACCGATCCCATTCCCCCTTGACCTAGGATTTCTACGATGCGATAGCGATTATTAAGTAGTGTGCCGCGTTCCAGGGTCATGTAAGCAAGGTCAGGTGTAAACCCTTAATTAGAGAAACGTTGGTGCGCACTATCTATACCTACGCCCCAAACTCGTCCCAAATCCTTCCTGCTAACTGGTTCAGGATAGCTTGTCCAAATTATAACATTTAACATCCTGATTGCAGCCAACAAAACTGCAACGAACTTAAAAACTCGTCAAACCTTTGACAAAATAGAACATATGTGCTATAGTATATCAGGACATTCCCAACAGTCAACTCAACATCCAGGACTGACTTAGCTGGAATTATTTACTCATCAAACCCTTCACAAGGTCGCTTCATGGGCAGGAGGCAACTTATGCGTTTCGGACCCGGCGTTCTTTTTCCCGCAATCCTACTGGCCAACCTCACCCTGGTGATGGCCATCTCTGCGGTCACTGCCAGAAATACCCAGGCTTCCGAGGTCAGGCTACAGGGGACACCACCTGCCCTCAGCCAAACCCTTGCGCCCACGACAGAGGCCTCAGTCCCAAACAAATGCGATCTGGATGCGAACTACCCGCAAAACATCCTGCGCTGGTGCAATTGGATCACCCGCTATGCCGAAGAAAACGGCCTGCCGCCCAATCTAGTGGCGGCAGTGATCCTGGTGGAAAGCGGTGGTGATCCCCAGGCTTATTCCCGCAGCGGGGCGGTGGGTTTGATGCAGGTCATGCCGCGCGACGGCATTGCCGCGGCTTTCCAGTGCAAGAATGGGCCTTGTTTTTCTAATCGCCCTACGATGGAAGAATTATTCGACCCCGAATTTAATATTCGCTACGGTACACGCCTGTTAGCCTCTTATCTGCAGCGCTACAGTGACCTGCGTCAGGCGCTCAAAGCCTATGGGCCAATGAACGCCGGCTATTCTTACGCCGACAAGGTGCTGCAAGTCTATCGTCAACATGAGGAGTGAGGCCCTTTCAGAGCATAGGTATAGCCATTCTTCAATCTATCCCTTGCCTGCAGGTGGGTACGCAGATATTGCCCACAATTGCTGCCAATATAATTTTCCTCCACCTCCCCAATGCTGACGATCACATCATAACCCGCATGACGCAAGGATTGCACAATCTCATCGCTCTCTGGCGGCTTGGTCGGATCAATATAAGTCTCAAGCCTGTTTTCCATTGCCCGATAGGTGGGATTTAAAGGCGTAATTTTGATCAGGAACTTCTCGGGGGAGAAATATTGCCGCAAAACCGCCGCCTCCAGCGGCATCCCGCGCCCCAGGGCGAAATTCAAGGTCACTTTGAGGTCGCCGGGCTGATAATATCTTTCACCAAACTCTGCTATCTCAGCCAGCCCCCATTTCTTAACCGGGATCAGGTAATCCCGCAGGCTCTGATCGGTGGAATGGACGGAAAACTGAAATTGGAATCGCCCAGCGGAGTAATAGCGACGTTTCACCTCCATCAAACGCTCTAAAAATCGTTCCGAGCCGCGCGGGGCAATGGTGGAAAGCGAGGGCAAAAGCCCGGGCGCCTCATAGCGGTGGGGCAATTGTTCTAACACCTGCAACACGGTGGGGTTCAAGGCCGGCTCGCCCATGCGCGCAAACTGGATTTTAAACTCCCGCGAAGGGATCTTCCCATCAGGATAATGCTGCTGCACAAGAAAATCAATCTGAGCCAGGATTTGCTCGGCGGTGAGTTTACCCTGATAATCTCCTCCGGCATCGCACATGCGGCAGCCCACCGGACAACCTAACATGGTTGAGACCAGCAGCACCCACTTTCGTTCTCGCGGCAGCGGCGGTTGAAGCGCCTCCACACACTCTACCGACTTGCCCCCTTCGAATTCAACGATATATACCAGGGCGACATCCTCTCTGCCAGTTGAAGCGACCACCTTCATCGTCTCGCCTCCTTTAGATGCTGGTAAATTTTCATCGCCGCCATAATCCCATCGCCAACCGCGATGGCAGCCTGACGGAAAATGCCGTTCTTGACGTCTCCCACCCAATAAAGCACACCTTGCGCTTCCAACTGCACCGCCCTTTTGAGCAGGCTTTGAGATATGAAATCCACCCGCGGCGTTCGGCCAATAGCCACCAGGAGATAATCGCTGAAAAGGCAGAGACTGCCTTTCGGGCTATAACATTCTACTACAAGGCCCTCATGCGACGAGGGGATAATTCGTTCGACCGTAGTATTGGCCAGGTAAGCGATATTCGCCGAACTCTTAGCCCGCTCCCAAAGCAAAGGAAGACAGTCCAGGGCCTCACCCCGATTCAGAATCACGACCTGGTTCTTTTTGCCAAGGTTAAGGGCATAGTCAAAGGCAGCATCCCCTGCGCCGATGATGACGAAGCGCCGGCCCTCACAGCCCAGAAAGGGATAGACCTCGTATCCGATGCGATCGTCCACACCTGGAGGGATGCTCAGTCCCTCTAACATACGCGGTTGGGTGCCCGAAGCGATGACCGTGATCGGGGCGCGACAGAGGCTATGCTTCGTCCGTGCCAGGAAATGTTCACCCTCGAAGTCAAGGCACTCCACCTCTTCGAGGGTAACTTCTATGCCAAGGCGAGAGATTTGCTCCTCGAAAAGTCTGACCAAGCGGGGGCCGCCAATGCCAGCGGGGAAACCAGGATAGTTCTCCACCAGATTGGCATTCCACAGCAATCCCCCAACCCGCTGGCGTTCAAATAGGCGCGCGGCCAGGCCATAACGCTTGAGTTGGAGCGCGACAGCCATGCCCGCTGGCCCTGCGCCAATCACCATCACTTCATCAGTCTGCACGTTTTTCACCCATTGCCGAGAGCAAATCTGCAATCAAAACCAGGTGAGCAAATCCATGGGAAAGATTAAGCAACGCAGCGCGATGAAAGGCCTCGGTGTAGGTAGCTGTGCCATCTACGCTGAAGAAAACCTCAAAACCGCGCATGAAAGCTGAGCGCGCCGTGCTCTCGCAGCATAGATGGGTCATCACACCGCAGATTACAACCTGGCTCAGAGACTTTTGGCGCAAGGTCTGCTCCAGAGACGTGGCGTAAAAGGCGTCATACTGGCTCTTCAAAAGCAAGCAGCCCCCCGATAAATCTAATTCTGGGATGATCTCGCTCAGTGGGTTTTCGGCCATGATCACCTCTCGCCACCAAACCCCCATCATGGCCGCATCCTGATGCGTATTGACATGACGGGTGAAGATGATGGGCAGACCTCGCGCCCTGTAAGCCTGGATCAGGGCCTGGATGCCAGCCACAATCGCTGGGGCGCTGGGCACAAAGGCATGTGATTCTGGCCGCAAGAAATAAGACTGCATATCCAAAACCAGCAAAGCCGATTGATCGGGGACATAGCGCTCGAGAGCCTTACGCTGGTCCTGGGCGATCTGGCGCAGCATTTCCCGCGCCTGGGTTTCAAGCCCTTGAGCAGTGTAATACCTTTCTTTGATGACACCCATTGAAAGAAGCCCACATATCCGTGAGATGGCAAAAATTACCCTGGCGGCGAGTGCCTGGGCCTAAGGCAACGCAAGAAGCATCAAGATTGTATCCCAACCCCGATCTAGCAGGTGCTGCAGTAAATCAGTATTTTCGCGGATTTAAGACATCAATCCCCAGCCAAAACACGAGCGCGCCTCCCGATCAATTTTATTCTGGCCACAGGGCTTCCTCGGGCAACTCGATCTGATCCAACGCCTGCATATCCTCAGGTGAAAGGTCGAGGTCCAGGGCACCCAGGTTCTCTTTAAGATGCTGTGGATTTAGCGACATGAGATAGACCATCACCCCTGGCTGGCTTACCAACCAGTTCAGCGCCACCTGGGCCGGCGTAGCCCCGTACTTGACAGCGATTTCTTTGACCACAGGATTTTCCAGCACTTCGCCGCGCTCAAAGGGCGAGTAGGCTGCCATCAAGATTCCATTCTCACGACAACACTGGAGCATCCCTCGCAGGAGATAACGGCGATGATACAGGCTGCATGGCACCTGGCTCATCACAATCGGTGTGTGAGATAGGGCTTGCGCCTCCAGTAACTGCGCCACACTGAAGTTGCTCACGCCCAGGTAGCGCACCTGTCCGCTCTCCACCAGTTCGTTCAAAGCCCGAAAAGTCTCCCGCAAAGGGATGGTGGGCGAGGGCACATGGATCACATAGAAATCTACGTAATCGCAATTGAGGCGCTTGAGGCTGCCCTCAAAGGCGCGAAAGACATCGTCATAGCGCAGGTGGGTCTGCCAAATCTTGGTGCTGATCTGCAAATTGCGCCGATCGTAACCCCGAATAGCCAGCCCCACCAACTCCTCAGTATGCCCGCCGCCATACATTTCGGCTGTGTCAATGTGCGTGTACCCCAGGTCAATCGCTGTCTGGAGCATCTCGACAACACGGCTATCGTGCGAATAGTCAGGGGTTCGGGTGCCGCCCAGCCTCCAGGTGCCATATCCCAAGAGAGGCACTTTCCCGCCATCATACAACGTTGCGTATTTCATGGCTGCCCTCCTACCAGTACGGTCAATAGACGCATTGGGCAGCCTTTCCAGCTGCCCAAATTTCCTTGCGTTAGTCCTCCTCCTTACCTCTTGCCCAGGCGATGATCCAGCATCAGCAAGGCGCTGCCCCGTCCTTCCACCAGCCGCAATTGTTCCAAAATCTGGCTGGTGCTTTTCTCTTCTTCCACTTGCTCGTCAATGAACCACTGGAGCATGACCTGGGCGGGGTAATCCTTTTCGGCCAATGCAGTTTCATAAAGTTTGTGGATCATAGCGGTGACTTTTTGCTCATGTTCCAACACCTGGGTGAAGACCTCCAGCGCGTCCTTCCAATCGTTGCCAGGCTGAGGAATCGCCTGGAGGGTGACGCGTCCGCCCCGATCGTGGACATGGTCAAATAACCTTAACGCATGGCCTAACTCCTCTTCATATTGCACCCGCATCCAGTGGGCAAAACCGGGCAGGTTGCGCGCCTCAAAATAGGCGCTCATGGAAAGATACAGATATGCGGAGTAAATCTCGTTTTTGATTTGTTCGTTGAGAGCCTCTTGTAAGGTTTTGGATAACACTGTGCTCACTCCCTTCTCTATGGTCAGGCTTACATGGAATTCAGTTAGATATTATCATTTTTGTAATATAACACATCTCCAAAATTTTCTAAAGGCTTAATCATAACCCAACTCTTTCAGGCTTTGCTCCACCTTGCGCTGAGCGTGTTTTTCGCCCAGCAGGTCTTTCTTGAATTGGTCATCATAGCGCCGTGAGCGCACCGGCAGCGGCATGGGAACGCCCCAGCCCAGGAGCAGAACCTCTTCTTTCGGCTGCAAATGCGCCAGCATGGTGCGCAGCGCCTCCCGCCCTGCCAGGCCAGAGAGCACCGCATGGATGTCGTCCTCATCCCCCAGCCAGCCTGAAATGCGCGTGCCCAGTTGAGACATCACCTCATCGTATATCTGCGAGGGACGCTGATCCACAATGATCAGAGTCACATAGTATTTGCGCATCTCGCGGGCGATGGTGCTGAAGGTGGTTTGCGAGGCGATCTCGCGGTTCAGCAATTTATGGGCTTCTTCAACCACAATGACCAGGGGGCGGGGTTCTTCCTGGCGCCCGGCGCGATAGGCGTTGGTGCGCGCCTCCCAAACCTCACGGATGCGGCGGGTGAGCAAATTGCTCACAAAGAGATAATCCAAATCGCTTTCGTGTTTCCCAAAAGAGAGCACCACATGCTGACCCGCCTCCAGGGCTTTGACAATTTCGTTCACCGTATCCGCAGCTGGCTTTTCGACGATATAGGGCTTATGGAACAGGCGGCCGAGTTTCGAGTGCAGCGCCTCAGCGGCCATGGCATTTACCCCGCTGCGATTGGCCCAATAAGCCACGCTATGCGGCGCCGGCACCTTTTTCCCCTCCTCATTTTCCACAACCGCCCCATTCTCCATGCGCCGAAAGGCATCGAACCAGTTTTCACGCCCAAAGGTGTTCACCAGGGCCTCCAGCACTGTGGGGGCGGTCTCACGCAGATTCAGTTCGCGGCTGAGCAATTCGATGTCCTCTGGCTGGATTTCGCTCATGCTGATTTCCAGGTTGAAGTCCGGAGCCTGCCCGCGAATCAATGCCCCTTTGCCCAAGCCAACCACACGCACGCGGGTAGGGAACAGGCTGCGCAAACCCGTGATGCGCTGTCCACTATCGGAGGCAGTGTCGTCGAAACCGTATTCATTGTGCATGTCCAACACCAGCACCGAGGCGTGGTTATAGTGGATGATGCCGGCCAGGAGCAGGCGGGTGAGGAAGGACTTGCCGGTGCCTGTGGCGCCGAAAACCCCGGATGAGCGCTGGACGAAGCGATCCAGGCGGATGCACACCGCATGCCCCTGCTCTCGGGTGTAGCCGATGACGAAATTGCCTTTCTCTTCGGGCTTGCCGAAGATTTCGGCAATATCGCCCGCGCTGGCCAGGCGCACCGGAGCATGGTGTGGCGGGATGGTCTTGAGCGGCATAGGGTGGGGCGCTTCGCGCAAACCCAGGTCAATCGCCTCGCGCCAGGGCTTATATTCAGGGCTATCCAGTTCTGGCCCACACTCCTGCATCAGGGCCGGCAAAACCACCAGATTGGCATAGAGCGTCTGACCATGGAGCAAGCGCGCCAGTTGAGGGGGGAGGCGCGCCTCACTTTGCTCATCGGCGAAGCGCGGATGCGTGGCGCCTAACTGCATGTCTGTGATCAAGCCGTAGAATTTCCAGCCCCCGCTCTCAATCACCACAAACCCACCTTCCTGAACCTGATGGGTTGGAACGGTCAGGCGCACAGTGAGGTTCTCTTTCAATCCCCCGCCCACCACATAACCGATGGGCGTGTGTTGATCGCTACTCAAAGGATTTTCCATCATCTCCTCCTTCCTGGAGCAGGACTATCGTCTTCACTTAGAGCACACACCCGGGGCCAGGCGGCGGCTCCAGCACCCTCTTCAGGCTTGATCCGGGCTTGCCCAAGGTCTGAAGGTTGAGCGGTTCAGGCTTCATCCAGGGCTAAGCGGCAATCGGCCAGGGCGCTCAACACACCCATCGACGTGGCATAATCGTCGCGCAACAGGGTGATCAACTCCTGAC
>JBBILY010000087.1:0-12983 GCA_037444705.1 Chloroflexota bacterium
GGTTGGAGTAGGATTGGGGCGGGGGGGGAGAGGGTGTGTTTTTACGGATATCCGCCATCAGGACGTTTGCCTCACCTTGCGATTGTCATTTTGCGAGGCGATGTAAATGCCGCTCAAGATAAGTATAGCACCGATTATTTTCAACGCTGTAGGCGTTTCGCGCAGTAAAAAGTAAGCCAGGGTGGTTGAACCGATGGGCTCGCCCAAGAGGGTGATCGAGACATAAGCCGCCGAGACATACCCCAAAGCCCAGTTGAAAGAAGAATGGCCTAATAATTGAGGCACCAAAGCCAGCAGCACAAACCAGAGATAGGTCACAGGCGGATATCCCCACGGCGAGTGCCCCATCAAAGCCATGATGCCCACCAACACCACGGCCGCGGCGCCATACACCATGAACACATAGCCCACCAGGGATAATTTAGCCCGCAATCGGCGGCCGATCAACACGTAAGCGGCGGCCATCAACGCTCCAAACAAAGCCAACATATCCCCCAGAAAGGCCTCCCCCTGAACGAAGGTGCGCCAATCCGGACAGATCAACGCGCGGGATTCAAGCCGACAGGTATCGCTCAAGCCCACCACCACACCCCCCAGCATGGCTAACCCCATGCCGAGCCACACCCGCCCGGTGAGGGGTTCTCTCAGGGTAAAAGGCGAGAAAAGCGCCACCCACAGCGGTGTGGTGGAGACCAGCACCACCGAACTGGCGACGCTGGTATATTCCAGGGAGGTGATCCAGGAGGCAAAGTGGAGCGCCAGGAACATCCCCGAAAGGGCGGCCAGCGCCCGTTCCCCAGGTAAAAGATGGCTTAGTTCAGCCCGATGGCGGGTGAGCGCCAGGGGTGCCAGAACCAGGGTTGCCAGGGAAAGGCGGTAAGCGGCGATCACTAACGAAGGCGCATAAGCCTGAGCGTAGCTAAAAAAACCCGAGGCAGTCGAAACTGCCAGAATGCCAACGATCAGCACAATGATGGGGGGGACAGGGGGTTGACGTCTTGAGGGTTCGCCCATAGCCTCATCACTTCGATGGAATTGATTTCAGGTGCTCACACTTTATCAGCGTTTTTCCGATTTTATAACCTTTATCTTGGGCGAGCAATATGCCAGATCACTTTGCCGATTACATCGCGGCGCGCCACAGGCCCAAAATGGCGACTATCCACACTGTGGGGATGGCTGCCAGTGACAAACAACGCCTCGCCTGTGGCTAAAACGCTTTCCACCCGTTTGATCATCACCCCATAGGCGGGATGACGAAAGACAATCACGTCGCCAACCCGCAGGCGACTCAAAAAGAAGGGGATTGTGGTGATCACCACAAAATCCCCTTCGCAAATGTGGGGTGACAGGCTCTCGCCCGTGACCCGAATGAGGCGCAACATCACAATTCGGGATAGACCAGTTCCAGGGTGGGGAGATAGGGGGCTTTAGCCCGCTTCGCTTTAATGCCCTTGGTGTCCCAGAAAATTTCTGCAAACTGATTGATGGCTTCAACAAATTGCACCCCGGCCTCGCGGTTAGCGGTTTGACGCACCTTAGAACCTAATTGCATGATCTTATGCACCACGTCGTGAACTTCAGGGTGCTTTTCGATATGCTGGGGTTTGATGTAATCGCCCCAAATGACGCGAATTTCGTGCTTGGCTTTCTCGGCGTGCTCCTCCTTGACGGCGATATAGCGCGCCATGCTGTTGGTGTAAGCACGATCCTTTTCGCCGCCCTTGGCTTCCAGTTCTGCCATCAGGTCCATCATGCGCACCACGGTCAGAGCAGCAATTTGGGCCGCGCTGGGGTCGTAGATACCGCAGGGGATATCACAATGGGCGCGCGCCACAGCGAAGTTGAACCTGCGATCCAGGGTTTGTAACAACTGATACCACATAGTGTCCTCCTTGTGCAATTTAGAAAATGAGTGAGCGGTATGGGTCAAACTCGCCGACCGCCGTTCATCATAATAATAAAGACAACTCCTGTCAAGATAACTTGCCCTTACGAACCCGGTTGACACGTCTCCCAAAGCGTGATATAGTTAAGCAAACGTTTGCGCAAACGTTTGCCCAGCCTTCCAGCCCTTATTTTAAGAAAGCCGGCCCAACTGCGTATGTCCACCATCCGTGAAGTCGCTGCCAGGGCAGGGGTCTCCCCAACCACCGTTTCCCACGTAGTCAACAACACCCGCTACGTTTCCGCCGAATTACGCGCCCGCGTGCTGGCAGCCATGGACGAATTGGGCTACCGCCCGAATGCCCTGGCGCGTTCCTTGCGCCGCGGCGAGACCCACACCCTTGGCCTGATCCTCCCCGATAGCGCCAACCCCTTCTTCGCCGAAATCGGGCGCAGCATTGAGGCCTCGGCCTTCTCTCTGGGATACAATGTCATCCTGTGCAATACCGAGGGGGATTTGAGCAAGGAGAGCCTGTATGTGGATGTTTTGCTCGAAAAACAGGTGGATGGGATGATTTTCGTGGCGGCCGGCGACCGCAGCGACGCCCTTCAAGTGGTGTTGCAACAAGAACTGCCCATCGTCGTCGTGGACCGCGACCTGGCCGGTGTGCAACTGGATACGGTGCTCAACGATAACCATCAAGGGGGTTATCTGGCTACCCGGCACTTGATTAACCTGGGTCATCAGCGCATTGGTTGCATCAGCGGCCCATCCCATCTCACCCCCAGCGCCCAACGTGTCACCGGCTACAAGCAAGCCCTGAGCGAAGCCGGACTAACCATTGACGCGAGCCTGATCCTGCGCGGTGACTTTCACCCCCAGTCTGGGCGCGAGGCCGCCCTGGAACTCCTGGCGTACCCCAATCGGCCCAGTGCCATTTTGGCTTGCAACGATTTGATGGCGATGGGGGTGTTGCGCGCCGCGGCTGAGTGTGGCCTGGAGGTGCCGCGTCACCTGGCGGTGGTCGGCTACGATGACATTGAACTGGCTTCTTATACCAATCCCCCGCTGACCACCATCCGCCAGCCCAAACGTGAAATCGGCAGGAGGGCTGTGGAAATGCTCATCGAACGCATCAACGACCGCAATCTGCCCCCACGCCGGGCGCTATACCCGGCGACCCTGATCGTGCGCGGCTCCTGTGGAGGTGCATCTTGAATGGACATATTGTCGTCGTAGGCAGTCTCAACATGGATCTGGTGGTGCGTGCCCCACGCCTGCCAAGGGTGGGTGAAACCATCCTGGGCAGCGATTTCCGCACTTTCCCTGGTGGAAAGGGCGCCAACCAGGCCGTGGCTGCCGCCCGCCTGGGGCATGCGGTGAAGATGATCGGGCGCGTGGGCAACGATGCCTTTGGCGAGACCTTATTAGCCACCGTCGCTAAAGATGGTGTGGACATTACCCACGTCCGCCGCGATCCCCAAGCCGCCACCGGCGTGGCTTTGATCATAGTGGAAGAACAGGGCGACAACGCCATTGTAGTCGCCCCAGGGGCAAACGCCCGCCTCACCCCGCAAGATATCCACGCCGCAGAGGAAATCTTCAAAGGCGCCTCCGTGCTGCTCCTGCAATTGGAATGCCCGCTATCCGCCGTGGCTCATGCCATTCAACTGGCGCGCCAGCATCAGGTGCGGGTCGTGCTCAACCCTGCCCCCGCCCAAACCCTGGAGGCCGAGCTGTTGGAGCGGGTGGATTACCTCATCCCCAACCAGACCGAACTGGCGCTCCTGGCAGGTCAAGATTCGATCCGCGCCGCGATGAAAGTGCTGCTGCAGCATGGGGTTAAGAACCTGGTGATCACCCTGGGCGAGGAAGGTGCCCTGGTCACCGATGGGGCGCAAGAAATCCACCTGCCGGCGTATCGCGTCCCCGTGGTGGATACCACGGCCGCCGGCGATGCCTTCGCCGCCGCCTTTGCCGTCGCCCTGGCCGAAGGTCACGATCTGGTAGAAGCGGCGCGATGGGGCAACGCCGCCGGCGCGCTGGCGGTGACTAAAGCCGGAGCTCAACCCTCCTTGCCCACACGGCGGGAGTTCTTGGAGTTCCTCGCCAACCATCCAGCCTGAGATACAAAGCGGAGTTGACCATGAAGAAAACCCCTCTGATCAACAGCACCCTCTCCGAAGTGATCGCCAGCCTGGGACATCAAGATATGCTGGTGGTGGCCGATGCCGGCCTGCCCATCCCTCCAGATACCTGGCGCATTGACCTGGCCCTCACCCGTGGTGTGCCTGGCTTCCTCGAGACGCTGCGCGTCATCCTGAGCGAGATGCAGGTTGAATGCCTGGTTGTGGCCGAAGAAACCGGCCGCGTCAGCCCGCACATCCTGAGCGCCATCAAGGAATTGCTGCCCAACACCCCCATCGAGACCGTGACCCATACCGTGCTCAAAGATATGTGTCACCAGGCGCGCGCCGTGGTGCGCACGGGTGAATTCACCCCTTATGCCAACGTGATCCTGGTTGCCGGCGTTGTCTTTTAGATGAACCCTGTCAGCCGCATTTCCCACCTGGATCATCGCACTTTTTTGCAGCGTTTTGGGCTGTTGATTTCCTTTTCCCTCCTGATCATAGCCCTATCGCTGCTCTCGGAGCGTTTCCTGCGCCCCACCAACCTGGTCAACGTGCTGCGCCAGGCTTCTATTAACGGGATCGTCTCGGTCGGTATGACCATGGTCATTCTGACTGGAGGCATTGACCTGTCTGTGGGTTCGGTGTTAGCCCTGTCTGCCGTCATCTGCGCCGATATGCTGAAGAAGGGCTTACCTGTACCTCTGGCGGTGGCGATGGCGCTGGGCATTGGCGCCGCCCTGGGGACGATCAATGGCCTGATCATCACCCGCGGCCGTATTCCCCCCTTCATCGCCACCCTGGGCATGCTTACTGTCGCCCGAGGCTTAACCCTGATGTACACCCAGGGCCAGCCGATCACCGGCCTCCCCGCCGCATTCCGCTTCATCGGCGCTGGCAGCCTGGGCCCTATCCCCATGCCCATCGTCCTTTTCGGGCTGACTTTTATCATCGGCTTTGTGATCCTGTCGCGCACGCGCCTGGGAGAATACATCTATGTCCTGGGAGATAACCCGCAGGCAGCGCGCCTGGCCGGCGTGCCCACTGAGCGCATCACCGTCCTGGTGTACGCCATCGCCGGCTTATGCGCCGCCCTGGCGGGGCTGGTGCTCATCGCCCGCCTGGATTCGGCGCAACCGATCATCGGCCAGGGGTATGAGTTCAATGCCATTGCCGCGGTGGTGGTGGGCGGCACCAGTTTCGCCGGCGGAGAGGGTGGGCTGGGCGGCACACTCCTGGGCGCGCTGCTCATCGAAACCCTCGACAATGGCCTGAATCTGCTTAACGTATCTGCCTTATGGGAACAGGTGGTCAAGGGTATCGTCATCGCCCTGGCTCTGCTGCTGTATAAAGCCGTTGGGCGCTAACGCACCCCAACGACTGCGGGTACGTGCCTGTCATGCTGTAGTGATTTCTAAAGGAGGTGGTACGATCCAGATATGAGTAAGACAAACCAGAAACCACGGTTAAACCCTATTCATCTGTATTCACCTATAAGGAGGAGTTCCATGAAACGCCTGATCTATCTTGTCAATTTGTTCCTTGTGGCGGCGCTGCTGTTGGTGGCTTGCGCCCCTAAAGCCACACCCACCCCTGCGCCTGAGACCCAGGCGCCGCCCGTGGAGACAGCCGCCCCAGCCGCCGAGCGCACCCTGGGGCTGGTGTTATCCACCCTGAACAACCCCTTCTTCGTCACCCTGCGCGATGGGGCTCAGAAAGCTGCCGACGCCGCCGGGGTCAAACTGGTGGTGGTGGACGCCCAGGACGACTCGGCTAAGATGATCGCCGGCATCGAAGACCTGATCAGCAAGAAGGTCTCCGCCCTGTTGATCAACCCCACCGACGCCGACGCCGTCGTCCCCGCCATCCAGAAGGCCAACGAAGCCGGCATCCCCGTCTTCACCGTGGACCGCGGCGCCAACGGGGGCGTGGTGGTCTCCCACATCGCCTCCGATAACGTCGCCGGGGGCAAGATGGCAGCCGAGTTCCTGTGCAAAGCCATCGGCGGCAAGGGCAATGTGGTCGAACTCCAGGGCATCGCCGGCACCTCCGCCGCCCGCGACCGCGGCCAGGGCTTCAACGAGTACATGAAAGCCAACTGCCCCGAGGCCAAGATCGTCGCCCAGCAGACCGCCAACTTCAACCGCGACGAAGGCTTGAAGGTCTTCGAGAACATCCTCCAGGCCCAGCCGGAGATCGCCGGGGTCTTTGCCCACAACGACGAGATGGTCTTGGGTGCCATCCAGGCGGCTGAGGCCGCCGGGCGCACGGGCATCGTCTTCGTCGGCTTCGATGCCATTGACGATGCAGTCAAGGCCGTTCAGGAAGGCAAACTGGCCGCCACCGTGGCCCAGCAGCCGGCCCTGATGGGCGAACTGGCCGTCCAGACCGCGGTCAAATACCTCAACGGCGAAAAGGTCGAAGCCTATATCCCAGTAGCCCTCTCGCTGGTCACCAAGTAAGCCATGTGTAGATGGGGTTATGTGGGTGTTTAGGCCCACATAACCCCACTTTCACCAATGAGCACACCTCGCCTGCAACTGGAACATATTAGCAAAGCCTTTCCCGGCGTTCAAGCGGAGCAGGACGTGAGCCTGACAGCTTATCCGGGCGAAATCCTGGCCCTGGTGGGTGAAAATGGGGCCGGCAAAACCACCCTGATGAACGTCTTGACCGGGGCATTGCAAGCAGACGCCGGCCGCATCCTGCTGGATGGACAGGTAGTCAGCATCGATTCGCCCCGCCGCGCCCTGGACCTGGGAATCACCATGATTCACCAGGAGTTAGCCCTGATCCCTCAACTGACCGTTGGGCAAAATATCTTTCTGGGGCGTGAGCCGCGCCGCCGCAATTTGCGCTGGATGATTGATTGGCGCGCCCTATACCAACAGGCTGAAGCCGAATTGGAGCGCCTGGGGCTTGCGATCCCCGTGCGCGCCCTGGTTCAGGACCTGACGATCGCCCAACGTCAATTGGTTGAGATCGCGAAAGCCCTATCTTACAACGCTCGGCTAATTGTCCTGGATGAACCCACCAGCGCCCTATCTGAACGCGAAACTGAAACGCTGTTTTCACTCATGCGCACCCTGCGCCAGCAAGGGGTTACGCTGATCTTCATCTCCCATCGCCTGGAAGAGGTCTTCGCCCTAGCCGACCGCATCGCGGTCATGCGCGATGGGCAACTGGTGGGCGTAGGCGCGGCGTCTGAATTGACTACAGAGCGCGTGGTGCACATGATGGTGGGAAGGGAACTGCGCGAATTCTTCCCCAAAACCCAAGTGGAACGGGGCGAGGTGGTGCTCCAGGCGCGTGGCTTGCGCCGCGGCAAAGAACTGAACGGCGTGGATCTGACCTTGCACCGCGGCGAGATCGTGGGCATGGCAGGCCTAGTGGGTGCTGGGCGCACGCTGGTGGCGCGCGCCTTATTTGGCGCCGACCGCCTGGACGGGGGCGAAATTCGCCTGAACGGCAAGGTCATCCAACTGCGCAGCCCGCAGGATGCAATCCGCCTGGGCATAGGCTATGTGCCTGAAGACCGCAAGACCCAGGGGCTGTTTCTGGGTCAAAGTGTACGCTCCAATGTCATCATTAGCATGCTAGAGCGGCTCTCGCGCTTTGGCTTTTTGCGTTTCCGTCGGGTAGAATCGTTAGTCAGCCAGATGATCCAACGCCTGGGGATTCGCACGCCCAGCGCCAATCAGAGAGTGCGCAACCTCTCGGGCGGCAACCAGCAAAAAGTGGTCATCGCCCGCTGGATGTCGCTTAACCCCAGGGTGCTCATCCTGGATGAACCCACCCGCGGCGTGGATGTGGCTGCCAAGGTTGAGATCCACGCCCTGATGAGCCAGTTGGCGGCCCAGGGTGTTGCCATCCTGATGATCTCATCCGAACTGCCCGAGATTCTGGGCGTAAGCGACCGCGTGCTGGTGATGCGCGAGGGGCGAATCGTGGCCGAATTCGACCGCTCTCAGGCAACCCAGGAAGCCATTATGCGCGCCGCCACCGGCCAGAACCACCCCAACTCATGACGCCCGAGCCTCAAGCGATGACTTAAGACACCTGATACCAATCTATGAGCCTCCGCACCCAACCTCTCCCCTTTCTGATCCGCGCTCTGGAGACCCTGCGCAAAGGCAGCGTTTTCCTTATCCTTTTGCTCATCCTGGGCTTGCTGGCGAGCCTCTCCCCCCAGTTCCTCACCCTGCAAAACCTGAAGACCATCGCTCTTCAAACTTCTCTCATCGCCCTGGTGGGCATAGGCATGACCTTTACGATCATCACCGCCGGCATTGACCTTTCGGTGGGTTCGGTAGCGGCGCTGTGTGGCGCCCTAGCAGCCGGCTTGGCGGTGAGGCAGCATCTGGGATCGTACCCCGCAATACTGCTCGCCCTGGCAGCCGGTGGGTTGCTAGGGGCGATCAATGGAGGGCTAATCGTCATCGGCAACATTCCCCCTTTCGTGGCTACTCTGGCGATGATGGCGGCGGCGCGCGGGCTGACCCTGGTCTACACTCAGGGGCGCCCCATCGCCGGCCTGGATAAACACTTCACCTTCTGGGGCACGGGTGATCTGCTGGGCATCCCTATGCCGGTGATCGTGCTCCTCGTCATCGCTCTAGTGGCCCACTGGAGCCTCAGCCAGACCGTATTCGGCCTCCACGTCTACGCTGTGGGCGGAGGCGAGGAAACGGCGCGCCTGGCTTCGGTCGCCACGCGGCGGGTGAAGTTCAGCGTCTACGTCATCAGCGGCCTATGCGCCGCGCTAAGCGGGGTGATCCTCACCGCCCGCCTGTGGTCAGCCCAGCCCAACAGCGGTGTGCTCATGGAACTGGACGCCATCGCCGCGGCGGTGTTGGGCGGCACCAGTCTGGCAGGCGGTGCAGGCGGAATCGGCGGCACCATCGCCGGGGCGTTCATCATCGGCGCCCTCTCCAACGGCCTCAACCTGTTAGAAGTTCCGTCCTATAATCAACAGGTGGTTAAAGGCCTGGTCTTCATCATCGCCGTCTTGCTCGACTACTTCCTCAAGCGGCAGGGCCGTAAATAGGTCCATCCACGTTCAACCTGGCCGAATCGCAGCAAAAAACAGAGGCGCCCGCATAGAGCGCCTCTGTTTGCTCATTCTTGTCACTGCCCTCTCACCCTCTAGAACATCATCTCGTTCACCATTTTGATCGTCTCCGGCCCTGGACGCAGGCGGCTTTCAGGCAGGCGGTTGAGAGGGGTATCAGTCAGATTGTACAACTCGGTCAAAGAGGGTTGCCCGGTGTTGATGTAGATCAACCCGGTCAACAGCCAGTTGTTGCGATTGGCCTCTTCCAGAATGCGCATCGCCTCGGCGCGGTTGGTGGGATCGTAATCCATGCCCAACTTCTTGAGCAATATGGTGGAGCGATCGTGGAGGGTCACCTCAATGATTTCTCCACTCTCATAATCCACCATGATCTCTTCAGCCGGCGGCACATAAGCCAGTTCGTGCAACGCCACCTCATGATCTTTACCCCAGGCATAGGAATGAAAGGCAGTATCCTGGTTATTGAAAGTGACACAGGGGCTGATGATGTCCAGCACAGCAATGCCATTATGGCTCAGAGCAGCCTTAATTAGTTCCTTGACCTGCTTTGGATCGCCGGCGAAGGAGCGTGCCACAAAGGTGGCATTGCCGACCAACGCCTCCCAGGCAATATCCACCGGCATATAGGGGTTAGTGCCCTGGTTTTTCAGGGTTAGCCCCACCTCGGCGGTGGCGGAGAATTGGCCTTTGGTCAAACCATAAACCCCGTTATTTTCCACGATGTACACCAGGCGCAGGTTACGGCGCATCACGTGCTTGAACTGCCCCATGCCAATGCTCGCCGTATCGCCATCCCCGCTCACACCCAGTCCGCGCAGGGTCGCATCGGCAAAGAGGGCACCCGTCGCCAGGGAGGGCATGCGCCCGTGTAAGCCATTGAAACCAAAGGAACGGTTCAGGAAATAGGTGGGCGACTTGCTCGAACAGCCAATACCGCTAAATTTAACCACGTCCTCAGGGACGATATTTAACTCATAGCTAGCGGCGATGATCTGGCTGGCAATAGAATTGTGGCCGCAACCCTGGCACAAGGTGCTGGGGTAACCGCGATAGTCGGCTTTCGTCAGTCCAACCAGATTGACCTGTAATCGAGGTCCAGTGGTGGTGGTTTGTTCGCTCATAACGGTCTCCTTTCATCTTGCAGGCGCGCGTCGAAACCGGCGCTGCCTACATAGCCTCGCTTCCATGTGTCTTCCCGACCTTCTTGCTCCAACACCATCTTGCGCACCTGACGGGCTGTCAGCGGCAATCCGTCGTGATAAGCCAGAGAGATCAGGCGAGTCGCCAGGTGTGGGTATTCTAGGGTGAGCAACTGATGCAGTTGGCCATCGCGATTCAATTCAACTACGTAGTTGCGGCTGTGCTCGCCAATAAAACTTTCCACCTCTGAAGTGAAGGGTACTGCCCGCACACGCATAAAATCGGCCTTCAAGCCCATCTTCCCCAACTGATAACGCGCTTCTTGAATGGCGGGTTCGGTAGAACCCCAGCCGATCAAACCGATTTCAGCGCCATCCACTTTTTCAATCACAGGTTTGGGTACGAAGCGCCGTGCTGTTTGATATTTGCGTTTCAGGCGCAACGTCATCTCATGCCAGACCTGGGGATCTTCGGAATATTGGGCCTGGTCATCATGTCCGGTGCCGCGGGTCATATAGGCCGCAGCGGGATGGCGATTGCCGGGCAGGGTGCGATAGGGTATGCCATCACCATCCATATCGCGGTAACGCGCCCACTCCCCTTTAAGCCGTTCCAGATCCTCTTCCCAAAGCACTTTGCCACGATCCATTGGCGTCTCGGGATACTGGAAAGGTTGGGTCATCCAGTTATTCATGCCCAGGTCCAGGTCAGAGAGCACGAACACCGGCGTTTGCAGGCGTTCAGCCAGGTCGAAAGCCCTCCACCCGAACTCAAAACATTCATTCACCGAGCCGGGCATCAGGATCACGTGCTGGGTATCGCCGTGACCCATAAAATAGACAAAGGTCAGGTCACCCTGCATGGTGCGCGTGGGCAAGCCCGTGCTGGGGCCGACGCGTTGCACATCCCAGATCACCACCGGCACCTCACTGTAGTAAGCCAGACCGACATACTCCGCCATCAGGCTCAGCCCCGGACCAGAGGTGGAGGTCATCGCCCGCAAGCCAGCCCAACCGGCGCCCACCGCCATGCCGATCGCCGCCAGTTCATCTTCAGCCTGGATGACGGCGTAGGTATGCTTACCCGTCTGCGGGTCTTTGCGCAGTAGAGGCAGGTATTCGTTTAGCGCCTCAGCCAGACTGGTGGCGGGCGTGATGGGATACCAGGCTGCGAACGCCACCCCACCGTAAATTGCCCCCAGAGCCGCGGCCGTGTTGCCATCTGCCATGATATAGCCACGCGTAGCGTCCATGGGCTGGACTCGATAAGGGTCTTTCTTCTCCAGATTCTCGGCTGCCCACCTGGCCGAGGCCTGAACCACATCCCAGTTGAGGGCAATCGGTTTCTCCTTGCCCTTGAAGTGAAAGCGAAGCGCCTGATAAATCTTGTCCAGGTCAATGCTCAGCATTTGCGCCACCACGCCCACATAGACCATATTGGCGATATAGTCGCGCAGGTTGGAAGGCGCGCCGGAATCGCGCACGATTTGCTTTACCGGCATGGGATAGGTGACGATGTCGTCGCGGTTGATGGGCGCCTTGATGTCATCGGCGTAGAACAACACACCCCCCGGAAGCACATCGGCCAGATCGTGGGCAAAGGTGGCCGGATTCATGGCGACGACGATCTCGTGCTCTTCGCGGCGGGCCAGGAATCCATCCTTGCTGACGCGGATGGTGTACCAGGTGGGCAAACCCTGGATATTGGAGGGAAAGATGTTCTTCCCGGAGACCGGGATGCCCATACGAAACAAGGCGCGCAACAGGGTCAGGTTCGAGGTCTGACTCCCCGAGCCATTGACCGTAGCCACGGTGATCGAGAAATCGTTGACCTGTTCACCGCTTACTTGGGGTGTTTCTTCTTGAACCACAGGTTGCAATGCAGACATGATCACTCCTTTTTAGCATTTCCGTTCCTCATAGAGGCTGAAACCGGGCGTTGATGGAGCAGATCGGTGTGCTCCACCAGTGCCCGATAGCCTGCCTCGAAATCACCGGCACCAATGGCATCCACCATGCGCTGGTGGTAGCGCCACACCTCTTGCAGATATTCGTAGCCGGCGTAGAGATTCAAACCCACGGCCTCATAGGCCTCCCAATAGGCTTCCAACAAACCCAGGACAAAGGGATTATCCAGCCTGCGGTAGATGGTCAGGTGTAAGGCGCGGTGTTCAGCATGGGGGATCTGAATCTGAGGGCTATGCAGTTTCTCCCAGGCGCTGGCGACCAGGTGTCTAAGTTGCTCGTGGTCTTCGGGGGTGAGCAGTTGCACCGCCTGGTACCAGTAAGCCGCTTCCAGGTGATTGCGCAATTCGGCAAACGTATCGAAATAGGCGCGGTTGAGTTCAATGGCATAGGTCAGGCTCTGGCGCACCGCAGGCAAAAAGGTGTAGGGCAAGCGGCGAATGCCAGTGCGTGGGCGCACCTCCACCAGCCCCAAAGCCCGTGCCACTTCCAACTGTTCGCGCAGGCGCGCAACGCTCACGCCCAACTGCTGGCTCAAATCGGTCAGCGGAGGTAACTGGGCTGTTTCATCCCCATGGTTGGGAATAGAGACCAGGTACCGCAGAAATTCTGAGAGGGAAGGTAAGCGCGACATAAGATATGAATATTATGATTATATCAATTAATCAGATGATTTATAGGCGATATAATTTTACCACGATTTGGCAAAAGATCAAGAGATTTTCACCCTCCTCACATGGCTTTCTCAAAGTCGCGAATTACTGGTGACAAGCAGGGCGAAAGCCTGG
>JBBILY010000088.1:0-12981 GCA_037444705.1 Chloroflexota bacterium
ACCAGTTGACGCACATAGGCGGGGTCACTTAGGCGACGCCCGTTGGTGTTCAGGCCAGTGATCTGCCCGTTGCGCTCGGCGTGGGCAATTAATTCGGGTAAATCCTGGCGCAAAGTTGGCTCGCCACCGGTGAAGACCACATGCGGGATGCCCAGTTCCCGCAGGCGATCCAGCACCTTTTTCCACTGTTCGGTGGACATCTCGGGGAAATGGCGCGGTCGGGCGTTGTAACAATGCGGGCAATCGTTGTTGCAGCGATAGGTGATTGCCAGGTCCATGCGGTAGGGCGCCGAGGGGCGGGCGCTAAAGGGCATGACGCTTTCGATATTTAATTCATGGATCGGGCAGGCGCCATCTGGGCGGAGGAGTTCATCCAATTGAGCGCTGAATTGCGTATAATCGCGGCTTGCCTGCTGGGGAGACACATCGAAGGTGTGGGTCAAGGTGTCTATTATTTGGGTTTCAGGCTTTTGTTCGAGGTACAGGTAAGCCATCAGGGCTGCAGTCGGGTTCAGATGCAGGATGCGGTTAGCGTTGACCAGAAGCACTCCCCTACCATCAGCGTCCAGGCGAAGATGGATACGGCTGCGTTCATACGCGCTTTCACGCAGGTAATGATAAAGACCTGGAGCAGGAAGACGGATGGGATACCCGAGAGGCGACAAACGGTGAATAGCCAATGGCAGGTGGCTAAGGGAGGAGACGATGCTCTGTAATTTAGCCTGGAGGTAGTTGAACACGGCGGCCTCTCCTCCGCTGCTCCGCGTTGGTACCTACCTGCCACCGCCAGCGCAGGCGCAGGCACAGCCCGCACAAGCACAGGCGCACGCGCAACCCCCTCCGCCACGGCTGCTGTAACGACCGCTGGACGAGGGTGGAATAGGGTTGGTCTTGCTGGTGACTTTGCTGGTGAAGTCAGTCAGGTTACCAATGACGCTGCTCGAGAAGTTCTGGACACTGTTAACCACCGAGGCGGCAAAATCCGAGCCGGGAAGATGAGGCAGGGAGATGCCCCCTCCGCCGCCAGAGGATGAAGTGGTTTGGGGACCTAAGGTACGCCGATAGAGCGGGTCGTAACGCGGCCACCAGGTAGGCACGATCACTGGACCACCGCCAAAGACTCGGCGTGTGCGATCATCATAGTCGCTATCCAGCATAGTCCATTCCATGACCTCGTCGAACTTTTGACTCTTCACCTCTGGTGTGCCCGCGCTCTCAACTTGCGCCCAAGCCCGTTGCACGATACTGCGGTAGTAAGCCAGGGTCTCCTTTAAACTAAACCCTTTCATCTTATTAGATACACTTTTTACTAAATTGACCATCATCTCCTGGAGTGCCCGCTGTCGAGCAGCAGGCGACTTTTCGGAAAAGGCTTGCAGAAATTCCACCTCATAGGGTTGTAAGCCTTCAGGGAGGGGCTGGATAATCTCCAATTCCAAAGGCTGACGCGAAGCAATCGTTGCCGCACCCTTCTTAACCACAGCGAACAAGATCATGGTCAGGATTTTATCCAGGGGTTGTTCCATCAACACCGCAGCCTCAATCGCAGTCAGGCCACGCTTGATACCATGACCTTCGATGGCAATCTTAGGGGGTAAATACTGTAACTTGCGGCGTTGCGATGACCACGCCGAGGCTGCCACAATCAATGCCATAAACCCGAAAAAGCCCAAGCAGAAAAGCGCGCCCAGCGCATCTTCGGGGTTAATGCCTAGGCGCTCCCACAGGCTGGGTTGCACGATCGCAGAGGCGGGAACATAACGACGTGGGAATGAGGCCCCAAAGATATACTGCGTATATCCATTGGCTTGATTATTCGACCAGGTGTAAGTGATCCTTCCCTGTGAGTCAAATCCGGTCTGAGGTTGCGAGACCCAGCCCTCAGGGGATGAATGCCAGCGAGGCTCCTCAGGCTGAACGCCCGCAGGAAAATGAAAGGTGACGCTCAGGTGGGTAGTGCCATGAACATATTCATCGCCGAACCATGTGGGAGAGAAGACCGCGCTGACATATTCTTTATCTTGGCTATCTGGACGGAGCATACGCCGCACTGTACCGATAAACACGTGTACCTGACCCTTTTGGCCGGGTAGAATGGCGTATTTTCCCAAACCAATCGCTACCCCACTATCGCCCAGACCCTGGTAGTCGTCCGCTGAGATGTGCGTGACTTTAATGCCGTTCACGTCAGCGGAAATGCTGTTAATATCAAAGTGAGGGTTTGGCAAACCCACATCTACAAAATCAATGGGTGAGGCGTATGTAAAATTATCGAAGATAAACACATAATCAATTGAGACTGTGCCATCTGCATTCCAGAAGACATGGACGTCCTCACTATCCAGACTAAATGCATAGGTCTGGGCGAGAGCATCACTGGGAAGGAAGGCTAAGAGCAAGATGATCAAGGTAATGTAAATGTATCGCCGCATGTCCAGGTCCTCAAAACGCATGCATCATTCGTAACTGCGTTCATCACCATTTCGGTTCTTCGGTCAATTGATAGGTGGTTTTACAGTAAGGACAATTCACTACCGGTGCACCGGCTACCATTTGGATATTGTCCAACGTGAGCGATCCGCCACAGGATTGGCATTTAAGCGTGTCCAGGTTAATGTTGGCAGGTAGATCAATCTGGAGGGTCACTGATTCTGCTGCTTCGGTTGGCGGTTTACTGCGGCTTACCAGCCAGATCAAACCAAAGCCAATGCCAACACTAATTAAGCCAATCACAATCCAGCCCACCGACCCCTGTGGGCTAAAGGCACCCCAGATGAACAGCACGCCGAAGAAGATCAGAATGCCTGCTGCAATATAGGCGATTATTTTTATAGCCGACATTTACCCCTCACTTTCTGTGAATGTATTTAGTGTACTGATTAAAGGGGAATTAGACAAATGAATTTATTCCTGACTTTGTCACAATTCACCAAATTATTTATGTTCCAGGCAAGTATCATGCTCAGGCTTGATCCAGGAGGGGGAGAATCTGGATAGCGATGGCATCACGCACCTGGCGAAATACCGCCATGATTTCCTCATCTGTACCGCTGGCTTTAGCCGGGTCTGGAAAGCCTATATGGAGTTTGCGACCCGGCCCCAACCAGAGCGGGCACTCTTCAACGGCGTTATCACAAACGGTTATAACCAAATCGAAGGTATGCTGACGGAATTCATCCACACTTTTCGAATGGCCATGGTGTTCGATGCCTATTTCTGCCAAGGCAGCCAGCGCCATAGGGTGAACATATCCTGTGGGGCGGGTTCCAGCGCTGAAAGCGCGCCATTTACTGCTAAGGCGAGCATTGACCAGGGCTTCTGCTATCCGGGAACGGCAGGAATTCCCTGTACATAGAAAGAGAACGGTTTTCATGATGATCCCTGGCTTAAGGTGTATTCGTCATCAGAGATGTCAATTTCTGTCAGTTCTCCGGTGGCGACGTAAATGGTGCGTTCGCAAATATTGGTCACCCGGTCGGCCATGCGTTCCAGGTTGTGCGCAGCCCACATCAGATAATTGGCGCGATCAATGGTAGTTGGATCGGAGAGCATGATGGCTGCCAATTCGCGATACACCTGGTTGTATAAAGCATCTACCAGGTCATCTTCTTCAGGAATTTTGCGGGCAGTTTCGACGTCCTTCGCCACAAACGCTCCGGTAGCCCGATGCAACATGCTGACCGCGATTTCGGCCATGCGTGGGATGTCAATTAATGGTTTCACTGGAGGTTGATTGCCTGACATCAGGCAAATTTTAGCGATCCCCTTCGCGTAGTCGCCCATGCGTTCGATCTCGCTCACAACTTCGAGGATAGAGGCGAGCATGCGCAGATCGCTAGCCATGATGGGCTGCTGGGTGGCGATGGTTATCATGCATTCGTTTTCCAATTGGAAGCGTTTGGCGTTGACCTGCTTATCGCCGTCGTACACCCGTCGTGCCGCTTCCAGATCGCGGCGCTTGAGGGCGTCCACCGCATCCAGGGTGGCTTGTTCAACCATGCTATCCAACACCAGGAGTTCGTCGAGCAGGTGGCGAATTTTTTGATCTAATATATCTCGTGGCATAAGATTCTTCCTGTAAAAGTGGCACCCTAACCAAATCGCCCGGTGACATAGTCTTCAGTGCGACGGTCTTTTGGGCGGGTGAAAATATTGATCGTTTCATCAAACTCTATTACCGTGCCAGATTTGCTATCTTCTGTGAGCATCATCATGGCTGTGTAATCCGAAGCACGAGCTGCCTGTTGCATGTTGTGGGTGACGATCACGATCGTGTAATCTTTTTTCAATTCTTGTAAGAGTTCTTCAATTTTAAGGGTGGCAATCGGGTCAAGCGCCGAGGCAGGTTCATCCATAAGCAGAATTTCTGGCTCGACCGCCAGGGCGCGGGCGATACACAAGCGCTGTTGCTGACCACCAGAGAGAGCTAGTCCTGACTCTTTGAGTTTATCCTTCACCTCATCCCATAAGGCTGCCTGGCGTAAAGCCCGTTCAACCAGTTCATCCAGATTGCCTTTGTAGCCGTTAATGCGCGGGCCGTAGGCTACATTTTCGTAGATGGACTTGGGGAAGGGGTTGGGTTTTTGAAAGACCATACCAATCCGACGACGCACCTCGACCGGGTCTACCCCAGGGGCATAGATATTCTGACCGTGATAGAGCACCTCGCCTCCTACGCGCGCTCCCAGAATTAAATCGTTCATACGGTTAAAACAGCGCAGGAAAGTGCTCTTACCACATCCGGAGGGTCCAATAATTGCTGTGATTTTGCGACTGGGGATCTGGATGTTGATGTCTTTAACAACTAGTTTATCACCGTACCAGACGTTCAGATTTCTTGTGACAAGGGCGATGGAATCTGTTTCAGGTGTTTGTTCCATGGTCACCACCTGATTTGCAAACGATGGCGTAAGATGATGGCGGTAGCATTCAAGGTTAACAAAACAGCCAGCAGAACAATGATACCAGCCGCTGCCAGGCTCTGGAACTCTTTTTGAGGTAGCGAAATCCAGTTGAAGATTTGGATGGGTAGCACGGTGAAGATGTCCAGAGGGCCGCGTATGTCAAAGCGAATGTATGTCAAGGCGCCAATGGTAATGAGTGGAGCGGTTTCACCGATTGCGCGCGAAAGGGCCAGAATGGTTCCGGTGAGAATACCCGGAAAAGCGTAAGGTAAGACGTGATGACGCACCGTTTGCCATTTAGTCGCCCCTAAGGCGAATGAGGCGTTGCGCACAGAGCGGGGTACGGCGCGAATGGCCTCGCGTGAAGCCACAATCAATGTGGGCAAGATTACCAGAGACATAGTCAATGAGCCTGCCAGAACGCTGCGCCCCAGTGCCAGAGAGCGGACAAATATCCCTAGACCGAGCAGCCCATATATGACAGAGGGCACACCCGCCAGGTTGGCGATATTGATCTCAATAAAGCGGGTCAGCCAGTTGTCTGTGGCATATTCTTCCAGGAAAACCGCGGCCCCAACTCCCAGAGGAAAAGTGATCAGCGCAGTGAGGCCAATCATCCACAGTGTCCCTTGTAAAGCGGAGCGCAGCCCTGATTTTTCGGGGAAACGGGATGGGTATTGGGTGAAAAGTTGCGGGCGCAACCAGGGCACGCCATCAATGATGATATCGAGGAGCAATAGCCCAAGCATCAATAGCCCTAAGGAAATAGCCAGCAAGCAGATCCACTCGAAAATGCGCCCAAACCTCTGGCGTCTCGCCAGATAGTCCGCGAAGTATTGGTCGTAGAGGCGAGTTGTTGGTGTGATTCGTATACCTAGCGAAATCGTCGGGTGATCCAGTGGCTGATCAGGTTGATGATCAATGTCATGACAAAAAGCAAGGTGCCTACAGCAAAGATGGTTTGAAAGGCCAGGCTTTGTTGTGGCGTGTCGCCCAGGCTAACCTGGACGATGTAAGCCGTCATGGTTTCGATTGATTCCAGAGGGTTGAGTGTGAGTTTAGGTTGTTGGCCGGCTGCGATGGCCACGATCATGGTTTCACCAATGGCGCGCGAAATTGCCAGTATGAAGGCTGCAGCGATGCCAGATAGGGCTGCCGGTAATACCACTCGTAAAGACACTTCCAATTTAGTTGATCCCAGGGCATAGGCAGCCTGGCGCAGAGATTGCGGCACTGCAGTCATAGCATCTTCGGACAGGGAGGCTACCAAAGGCAGGATCATAAAACCCATGACGATACTGGCGCTGGCTGCGTTGAAGGTTTGGGTTTGAGGAAAGATGGATATAAGGATGGGGGTAATGAAGAGCAATGCAAAATAGCCATATACGACAGTGGGTATTCCTGCCAGGATTTCAAGCAATGGCTTCAGGATTTTGCGCGAGCGCTCTGATGCATATTCGCTGAGATAGATAGCGCTCATTAACCCTAATGGGAGAGCAATAACCATGGCACCCGCAGCCACCAGTAATGTACCATTCACCAGAGGTAAGACCCCGAATTTCTTCGAGGCAAAAAGTGGTGTCCAGCGGGTACCTGTTAGAAATTCAATGATAGAAACCTGTTGAAAAAAACGTACAGTTTCCTCTAATAAGACATACACTATACCAAACGTAGTAAAGATGGAGATCAAGGCGCAGAAAAGGAGCAGGAAAGCGATTAAATTTTCGCCCAAACGTTTGCCAATTCTTTGGCGTAGCCTCTGTTGCAGTTCCGAGGGGTTTTTCAGGGGTTGGACGATTGGAGTGATCTGCATCTTCTCTCCTTCTGCAGGCGGATAAGAGCCGTCCGCGTATCAGGACGGCTCTTTAATTCTAGCATTATTCCAGGGCGAGAGATCATTTTTCTTTCGCCAACAGATCAGCCAAAGATATGCCTACTGTAGAGCCCAAACCTTCGAAGATTGATCCGGTGATGCGTTGATCAAATCGTTTTTGAGCCAAAGAGTAAATCTCATCTGTGAGCGGGATGTAACCCACCTCGCTCACGAGATCTTTGGCATGGGCAAGATAATAAGAGATAAAGGTGCTGATCTCGTCTTTCTCGTCAATGCGCGCCCTATTAACATAGATGAAGAGCGGTCGGGAAAGAGGCTGATAAGAGCCATTTGCCACGGTTTCGGCTGAGGGCAGGATGCATCCATTGCCGCCATCAATCGCCACCAGTTTGAGTTTGTCTTGATTTTCCTCATAATAAGCCAATCCGAAGAACCCCAAGGCATTTTCGTCGCCTGCGATCCCTTGAACCAGGACATTGTCATCTTCGCTGGGGAGAAAATCCCCACGGCTGGCTCCTTCCTTGCCCACAATGGCTTCGGTAAAGTAATCATATGTTCCTGAGTCAACACCTGGGCCATACAGGGTAAGGGGACGATCGGGAAATTCTGAGCGCACCTGATTCCAGTTAGTGATTTTACCCTCGGCCTCGGGTTCCCATACTTTCTTTAATTCTTCTACGGTGAGGCAGGAGACAAAGTCATTGGCGGGATTGACCAAAACCGCTAACCCGTCGAAGGCGACCGGAAGTTCGACGTACTCTATCCCGTTTTGTTTGCACAGTTCTACCTCAGTCTCTTTAATGGGGCGCGAGGCATCTGATACGTCTGTTTCACCACTGCAGAACTTCTTGAAACCTCCCCCAGTCCCAGAGATGCCTACGGGAACGCGCACATTGGGATACTCGCTCTGAAACTCTTCGGCAATGGCAGCAGTGATAGGTGCGACGGTGCTGGAGCCATCCACCAGGATCGTACCTTCAACTGGGGCAGAGCCCTCCTCAGTGGGTACAGGTGTAGCCTGCTGGCTGCAGGCTGTGGTTAGAAATATGACCGCCAGAGCAATAGAAAATATCGTGAATGTAGGTTTCATTTCTCTTTCTCCTTTTTGATTGATTTATGATCTCTGGCGATAAGGTTACCAAAAACTCTTTAAAAAGTAAGGAGCGTAAAGTTAATAACTTTTCGTACGATTGTAAATAATCTTTTAACGCCCATCCAGGAAGACCACTTGTTCCTTGTGGGCTGATTCTAACAGGGCGAGCACAGTGCGCACATGATTGCGGGTTTCCTCTAAAGAGATTTCATTGGGGGTGCCATCCAGGATAGCGGCCTGCATGTCTTCCACTTCGCCCTGATACAACTCCTGCTGGGGCACTGGAATCTCGTAGGGTTTGCCATCCTCGGAAAAGAAGAGCAGATGTCGGTCGCTATCCAGGCCAATGAAGAGCTTGTTCAGTGTCAGACGACCCTCAGTACCAATAATTTCCATGTAGGTGTAGAGCGGGGAGCGAAAAGAACATATCAGTTGAGCCATACGGTTACCTGAATAATGCATTTGCCCACAGAAGGTTTCGTCCACGCCACTTTCGCCAACCCATTGAGCGCCCACGACCCATTGAGGCGCTTCGCCCAGGATATATTGGGCAAAACTAAGCGGATAGACGCCCACATCCCAGAGCGCGCCTCCGCCATATTCTGGCACTAGGCGGATATTATCCCGTGAGCGCAATTGAAAGTTAAATGCCCCGTGAACAGCGCAGATTTCGCCTAACCTGCCGCTTTCCACCCATTCTTTAGCGATTTTGGTTTGTGGATGGTGACGATACATAAAGGCTTCAGCCAGGACCCTTTCATATTTGCGGCTAGCCGCGATCATGGCATCCACTTCGTCCAGGGTTAGAGCAAAGGGTTTTTCGCAGAGCACGTGAACTCCAGCCTGCATTGCGCGAATGCTCCACTCGGCGTGAAGATGATTGGGCAGGCTGATGTACACCGCGTCTATCATGCCCGAATGAAGCATGTCTTCATAACTGCCGAACGCGTGCGGGATGTCCCATTGCGCTGCGTAAGCCTGGGCTTTTTCCAGGCTGCGGCTAGCCACCGCCACCAGTTCACCGCGTTTGGAAGCGCGAATGGCCGGGATCAGACGCCGGTTTATGTTGGCTGTAGATAACAACCCCCAGCGAACTCTATTCATGCGACACTCCTCTCAGACTATCAAGGTATCGTTTTCCCTCGCCCAAAAAACTTTCAAGATTGTAAGGTTAAGGGGTGTTTCTTTTTGTGGCTTCAGCCGTTTATATTATCAGATTTGTAATGCCTCATCAGCCTAAATTATGTTATAACCCGCGTCAATGTATGTCAAGCAGTTGAATGGCCATGAAACAAACCAGGATTTATGGGATTACCACTCCGAATCTTATTTGTCAATGATGACCAGGAGGCAGTGCTATCACTCCTGCAGGAATTGCAGAGAGAGGGCTATGATCCCTGTTATCAGTGTGTAGCGACGCCTCAAGAGTTAATGACCGCAGTAGATCAGGAGTGGGATATCGTTGTCGCAGAAAAACACTTGCTCTCGAATGGAGGACCGGGGGTATTGGAGTCAATTCGTAGGAGAAATGAGGATCTAAAGTTGATTGTGCTTTCAGAGAATCTAGATGAGGCGAAGGCTATGGATCTCATTCGCCGAGATGTGCAGGAGGTTATCCCCAGGGAGAGGCAAGGCGAGTTGATTCCTTTCATTCAGTCGCACCCCAGAGAGTCTGAACAGCAAAAACCACGCCATCGCATGAAGAAGGTGCAACAGGTCATGTTGAAATTGGCCGAGGCTACTCTAAGCACCGAATCACTGGATGAACTGTATCAGATAATCCACAGGCTGGTGGGTGAGCTAATGCCAGCCATGAATTTTTATATCAGCCTCTATGATGAAAATAATGATACCTTATGGTTTCCATATTTTGTGGATGAATTTGATCCGCCTCCACCGCCGCAAAAGTTAAGTCGAGGACTGACAGCCTATGTTCTAAGGACAGGGCGTCCTTTGCTGGCATCGCCAGAGGTTTTTGAACAGTTGGTGCAACAGGGTGAGGTAGAACTGGTTGGAACGCCTTCCATTGATTGGATTGGTGTTCCCTTGAAGAGCAAAGGTAAAACCATTGGCGTGCTGGTAATCCAAAGTTATTCTGAGGGGGTTCGCTTTACTCTGCAGGATGAGGAGATCCTACAGTTTGTCTCCAGTCAGATCGGACTGGCTATAGATCGAAAGCAGGCAGAACAGGCATTAAGGACAGAGGCAGCCTTCAGGAAGGCCATCGAAGATTCGATTATGGCGGGTATATTCGCCATTGATCTCGAGGGCAGGCAGACGTATGTCAACCCTGCCTTCTGTCGCATGGTGGGTTGGAGTGAGCGAGCACTGATCGGAGCAACGCCGCCCTTCGTATACTGGCCACCAGAAGAAGTCGAAGCAATCAGCCAGGCTTTTCAATTAACAACAGGTGAAAACGCCCTACCCTGCGATTTCGAACTACGGTTTCAACGCCGTAATGGGGAACGGTTTGATGTTTATCTACTTGTCTCGCCCCTTCAGGATGGTCAGGGGAAAAAGGTGGGCTGGCTGTTTTCGGTGTATGACATCACTACCCGTAAACAGGCAGAAGAGGCCATTCGGCGCCAAAAAATTCGCGCTGAAACTCTGGCGCGCACCGCTGCCAGGCTAAACGCCCGTCTCAATCTCAAAGAAATATTAGATGCTGTTTGTGAAGAGGCTGCCCGGTCTTTAAATGCTCATGCTGCCTGTTTGTTTCTATATGACAAAAGGATGGATCATTTCTATTTAGCCGCGGGTATGGGATGGCCTGAACAATACTACCAACTGGCCAAGCCAATTCCCGCCTCTTTGTCCAAAGCCTATTTCAAGGGTGATCAGCGAGTCCTTACCATTGAGGATTTCAGGCAACATCCACACCTACCTAATGCTCATCTCTTAGCGGAAGCGGATGCACGCTCCGCGATTATTGCGTTATTAAGTAGGGAGACGGAAGTTGTTGGGAAACTAGGAGTTTATGTATTTGGCGAGACACGTCCCTTCACCCGGGACGATCTGGCTTTAGTACAAGGGCTGAGCGATTTGGCTGCGCAGGCAATCGTCAATGCTCGCCTATTTGATGAATTAGAAAATGGTTTAACCAGGCTGCGGGCATTACACACGATTGATCTGGCCATTAGCAGCAGCCTGGACCTACGGGTTACCCTGGATATTCTCTTAGATCAGGTGGTTCAATTATTAGATGTGGACGCCGCCGATGTTCGGTTGTTTAATCCAGTTACCCAGACGCTGGATTATGCGGTGGGGCGGGGCTTTGTGCTTAGTCAACCCACCCGCACTCGGATATCCCTGGATGAAGGGGTTGCCAGTCGCGTCGTAGTTGAACGCAGGATGATTTACGTAGCAGACATTAACGATGACGCCTCGAAAGATACAATACTTCGCAAGGTAGCCAAAGAGGGATTTGTGACTTATGCGGGGGTGCCCTTGATTGCCAAAGGTCAGGTAAAGGGTGTGCTTGAGGTATACCAGCGACGCTATCGTGATCAGGAGGCATATTGGTTAGAGTTGCTGGATGCGCTGGCGGGTCAGGCAGCCATTGCGATTGACAATGCTTCTCTGTTTGATCAACTCCAACGTTCGAATGAGGAATTGAATTCGGCCTATGATACCACTCTAGAAAATTGGGTAGAAATCCTGGATCGCCGTAATGGCGAACCTCCAAATCACACTCAGCGCCTGGTTGAGATGACCCTAAACCTGGCTCGCCGGGTAGGAATCAGAGATAAGGAATTGATCCATATTCGGCGAGGTGCATTGTTACATGATGTGGGGATGTGGGAGGTTTCAGAACATATTCTGAGAAAGGCTGAACCGTTATCAGATGAGGAAAAGGTATTAATCCGGCAACATCCTCTGGCCGCTTATCGGATGCTATCGCCCATTCCTTATCTTCGCCCGACGTTAGATATTCCCTATTGTCACCATGAAAGGTGGGATGGAAGTGGTTATCCGCGCGGGCTGATAGGAGAGCAAATACACCTATCAGCGCGCCTATTTGCAGTGGTAGATGTATGGCAGGCGCTGATATCTCCAAAACCTTATCGTAATGCCTGGACGTTTGACCAGGCTCGGGCTTATCTCGAACAACAGGCAGGCCAACAGTTTGACCCTGAAATTGTCCGCATATTTCTGGATATGATTTGATTAGACTCTAAAAAGATTTTTCACAGCATAATAGGGGGATTTATCGGGAATGCAGCACAAAACTAGACAACTTTTCTTATAAATCTAGTAATAAATGTCACTTGTAGAGGGGTGACATTTTTGCTATAGTGATATGCGTAACGGATGATAACCCCCCGCGAGGTTGAATGGTGATATATGTATCCCAATTGCGCCCCATATTCGAGCCATGAGAATGTAGATTGGCTAGGATGGGTGCTTATCGCATTTAATAAAACATATAGACTCTTTGTCTGAAAACCTGGAGATAGGGAGAGATCAGTATGGAGACAGTCACAATTGATGTGCCCACAATGTATGGCGACCATCATGTCCTCGAAGTAAGACGCCTCCTTCTGGAGATGCCCGGCGTAGAGGAAGTCTATGCTAGCAGTTGTTTCCACATTGTAGAGGTGACCTATGACCCCGATCAGGTCACTGCAGAACAAATCCGTGCCAAGTTGAAGGAAGCGGGTTATACGGATGAATTGCCGGTGCCGGTTGAGGTGGCTGCTGCTCCCTATCAAGGGAATGGCAAGAACGGCCTTTTTCGCCATTCACAGGTTTACGAAAACACGCGCCAGGTGATTAGTTTTGCCCGCAATGTCCCTTACAGTGGGCGACCTCTCTGGCCTTGTCCGGGTATGGGATTGATCCACAGAGATGACCTAGAGGAGGAATGAGAAATGGTAAAGGGAAAACGAGCGTATGAAGAGAGGTCAATTGATCCGGCTGCCCAGGAGATGTTAAAGCGAGCGGATGAGTTGGGCCTCACCACCGCCTTTCATCGTGCTGAGGATATGGTGCCGTGTAATATCGGTGGGGCAGGGATGTGTTGCAAGATGTGTGGCATGGGGCCTTGCCGATTGACCAAGGATGGGCAGACGGGGGTGTGCGGAGCCACTATTGATACCATTCAGGCGCGCAATCTGGTGCGCGCCATTGCTGCCGGAGCTGCGGCCCAC
>JBBILY010000089.1:0-12951 GCA_037444705.1 Chloroflexota bacterium
AAAGGGGAAGCGGGGTTCGCGCCTGGTGCATGCCGAGGCATTGTTGCAACGCTTGAGCGGGGCTGAGGCAGCTCTGGTGGTCAACAACAACGCCGCCGCGGTGTTGCTGGCCTTGACAGCCCTGGCTCGCCGCCGGGCGGTGGTCATTGCTCGTTCACAACTGGTGGAGATCGGCGGTGGTTTTCGCGTGCCAGAGGTGATGAAGCAATCTGGGGCGCGCCTGGTGGAGGTGGGCACCACCAACCGCGTTCACCTCTCGGATTATGAGCAGGCTTTGGAAGAGAAACCGGCTCTCTTCCTGCGAGCCCATCGTTCCAATTTCCGCATCCTGGGTTTCACCAGTGAACCCAGCCTGGCTGAAATGACTGCACTGGCGCACCGCGCTGGCATCCATGTGGTGGATGATCTGGGCTCTGGTTCGCTATTGGACACATCCCGATATGGCCTGGGTCACGAGCCAATGGTGCAGGAATCGCTGGCAGCAGGGGCCGATTTGGTGTGTTTTTCCGGGGATAAATTACTCGGTGGACCGCAAGCAGGAGTAATCGTAGGCCGTAGCGACCTGGTGGCAAAATTAAAAAAACACCCTCTGGCGCGCGCCATCCGCGCTGACAAACTCTGTCTGGCCGCGCTCACTGCCACCTTGTTGCATTACCTCAAGGACGAAGCTGAGAAGGAAATTCCCATCTGGCGCATGATCGCTGCCGCGCCTGATACCCTCCGCCAACGGGCTGAAAAATGGGCTCAAATTCTGGGGAGAGGGCGGGTAATCCCGGGCCAATCCACAGTCGGGGGTGGTAGCCTGCCAGGCGAGACCTTACCCACCTGGTTGTTGGCCTTGGAGGTGCCCGCCCCTAACCGTTTTCTGGGGCGTCTGCGCCAGTGCCTGCCGCCGATCATTGCCCGCACCCAGGATGATCAAGTGGTGCTCGATCCCAGGACCATACTGGACGAACAAGAGACAGACCTGCTGAAAGGGCTGGCAGAAGCTCTGGCTCCTGGCTCATAAATTCCATCCTCAATTTATACCTTTTTGGAGTATGATTGTCCATATGAAAAACGACATTGATGCCCTCATGCAGTCCCAAAATATAGATGCCCTGCTGGTGATCGGGCCAGCCAAGCACAACCCCTTCATGATGTATTTCACCGGAGGTGGGCACATCAGCCAGGCTGACCTGGTTAAAAAGCGAGGCGAGACACCTGTGCTCTTCCACACTTCCATGGAGCGCGACGAAGCCGCCAAGACCGGCTTGCCCACGCGTAACCTGGATGACTATCGCTTGCACGAACTGCTCAAAGAGACCAACGGCGATATCGTTAAAGCCCTGGTCTTGCGCTACCAGAAAATATTCACTGAATTGGGCCTCACCCGCGGGCGTGTGGCGCTTTATGGTCAGGCAGATGCGGGTAAAACCTACGCCGTTTTCACCGCCCTGCAACAGGCCCTGCCAGAGATCACATTTTTAGGCCAGGCAGATGATGCCCTGCTGCTGGAAGCCATGGCAACCAAAGACAGCGCCGAAGTGGAGCGCATTCGCCGCATGGGTCAAGTCACGGTGGAGGTGGTGGGTCTGGTGGCCGATTATCTCACCTCCCAGCGCGTCCAGGGTGATATCCTGATCCAGGCAAATGGGCAACCGCTTACGATTGGGGAGGTGAAACGCCGCATTAACCTGTGGCTGGCTGAGCGCGAAGCCGAGAACCCCGAAGGCACGATCTTTGCCATCGGGCATGACGCCGGCGTGCCCCACAGCGCCGGCCAGGCCGAAGACCTCTTACGTCTGGGGCAAACGATCGTCTTCGATATCTTCCCCTGCGAAGAAGGAGGTGGTTACTTTTACGATTTCACCCGCACCTGGTGTTTGGGTTATGCCACCGATGAAGCCCTGGCGCTATATGAAGACGTCCTGGCGGTCTATCGCCAGGTGATGAGCGAATTGAAACCAGGCGTGCAATGCTCTGAGTATCAGCGACGCACCTGTGAATTGTTCGAGGAGCGCGGTCATCCCACCATTCAAAGCGACCCACAAACCCAGGTGGGTTATGTCCATGGCTTAGGTCATGGTGTGGGCTTGCATATCCACGAACGCCCCTGGTTTGGGCGCCAGGCAACCCCCAGAGACATCCTTGCGCCGGGCTCCGTAGTCACCATCGAGCCAGGGTTGTACTATCCGCAACGAGGCCTGGGCGTGCGCCTGGAGGACACCGTTTGGGTGCGCCCAGACGGCAGCATCGAGATTTTAGCCCCTTATCCTTATGACCTGGTGCTGCCCATGAAGAGCGGTTGAGACAGGCAAAGTGCCCCAAGACCTGCAGTCCACAGAAACAAGGCCATCCAGACGGACGCCTGCCGCTGAGGTTCAGGAATCGCCGCTGCCCCCGGCGCGTATCCTGGGAATTGAGACCTCTTGCGATGAAACTGCGGCGGCAGTGGTGGAAAACGGACGCCTCATCCTTTCCAATCTGGTGGCTTCCCAGGTGGCGTTGCATGCCCGCTTCGGGGGTGTGTTCCCTGAAGTGGCTTCACGTCAACATATTCGCACCATTTACAGCGTTGTAGAGGCAGCCCTGCAGCAGGCGCACCTCAATCTGCGCGACATTGACGCCATAGCCGTGACGCGTGGGCCAGGGTTGCCAGGTTCTCTGGTGATCGGGGTGAATGTGGCCAAAGGCCTGGCACTGGCAAGCAACCTACCGCTGATCGGCGTGAATCACCTGGAGGCGCATATCTATTCCGCCTGGCTGCACACCGCTGAGGCTCCGCCGACGCCAACACCGCGCTTTCCCCTGGTGGTGTTAATCGTCTCCGGTGGGCATACGGAACTGGTGCTCATGAGCGGGCATCTGCAATACCAGCGCCTGGGGGCCACATTGGATGACGCCGCGGGTGAGGCCTTCGACAAGGTGGCGCGCCTGCTTGGCCTGGAATATCCCGGCGGGCCTTCCATCCAAAAGGCAGCCGAGAAAGGGAACCCGCGCGCCTTCGACTTGCCTCGCGCCTGGTTGGAAAACACCTGGAACTTCTCTTTTAGCGGCTTGAAAACCGCGGTATTGCGCGAGGTGCGCCGCATCCAGGAGCGTGGCCGCCCTTTGCCAGTGGCCGACCTGGCAGCCAGTTTCCAGGCCGCGGTCATAGATGTGTTGGTCGGAAAAACCTTGCGCGCGGCCGAGCACTTTAGGACTCAGGACATCTTGATTGCCGGCGGCGTCTCGGCCAACCTGGCTTTACGTCAGGCGCTGCTGGCGCAGAGCCGCTTCCGAGTGCATATTCCACCTTTGTGGCTATGCACTGACAACGCCGCCATGACCGCCGCCGCGGGCTATCATCGTTTCGTCCATGGCCAAAGCGATCACCTGGCAATGGACGTCTTGCCCAATTGGAGCCTCTCGTGAGGGGGCTGATTCTTATCGGTATCTAGATGGATAGATTTGGAGGAAATGATGAAGAAAAAGGTCATGCTCTTTATCGGTACGCGCAAGGGTGGTTTAATCTTTAGCAGTGACGAAACCAGGCAGAAATGGCAGGTGAGTGATCTGCTCTTTAAGGGTTGGCGCGTGATGCACATGCGCTTCGACGCCCGTGATGGACGACTGCATGCGGCAGTGGTGCACGATGTCTATGGACCAAGCCTCCATTATTCCGATGATTTCGGACAGACCTGGGAACAAGCGCGGCAAGCGCCATCTTTCGAGCGCTCCTCGCGCTCCGGCCGCCCGCCAGCCACGCCCGAGGAGGCGCAACAAGCCATAACAGGCGAATACCCTTCATCTTCGAAGCCCGAAAAGGTGCTTAAGGTCTGGAACATCACCCCTGGCCGAGACAGCCAGGCAGGGGTGCTGTATGCCGGTGTGGAGCCAGCCGCGCTTTTTATCTCTCATGATCGCGGGGAAACCTGGGAGTTAAGCCCCGCCCTGTATGACCATCCACACCGCCCCCATTGGTTTCCGGGAGCTGGCGGGCTATGTTTACATACCATTCTCCTCGACCCGTTTAACCCTCAACGCATGTATGTGGCGATCTCCGCCGCTGGCATCTATCGCAGCGATGATGGCGGCCTCACCTGGAAAGCCTGCAACAAAAATGTACGCGCCGATTTTATTCCCGACCCATCGCCAGAGTTTGGCCACTGCGTCCATAAAGCAGCCCTGCATCCCAGCCAACCCCAGGTGCTATTTCAACAGAACCATTGCGGTGTTTATCGCAGTGATCACTTTGCCGATGATTGGATAGATATCGGGGAGGGGAAATTGCCCAGCCGTTTTGGCTTCCCCCTGGCTGTCCATCCCCATGAGCCGCAAACGTTATATCTGGTTCTGGAAGAGAGCGACGAATATCGCTTGAGCCTGGATGGGCACTTCGCGGTATGGCGCAGCCGCGACGGCGGAGACACCTGGCAAAGGCTGACCGATGGTTTGCCAGAACGCGCCCATCTGGTGGTATTGCGTGAAGCCATGGCGACCGATACCTTGGACGAAGCCGGGGTGTATGTGGGCACCAGCACCGGTCAGATATTCTATAGCCGCGAAAGTGGCGACCATTGGCAATTGTTGAGTGATTACTTGCCTCCGCTGCTCTCCCTGGAAACAGCCGTGATAGAGATGTAGACTCATATAATCCAACCCAATAGATAATCTTTGGACAGGCCTTGGCCTGGGAAGCAAACCAGGCCAAGGCTTTTTTACTCCTGGTGGACACTTGACATTCCAGTTACTGGAAGGTGTAAAATGTGTTTCGGAGGTGCTGGAAGATGGAGATTCGGCAACTGGCCGCCCAAACTGGCGTTTCACCCAAGACGATTCGTTTTTATGAAGATATTGGACTTCTGCCCGCGCCGCGACGAAAACCTAACGGCTATCGGCAGTATACTCAGGCGGATGTTGACCGCCTGCGATTAGTCGTCGGAGCCCGGCGCTTGGGTCTGGCGCTGGATGAGATCCGCGAGATTCTCGATATGCGCGATCGCGATCAGCCTCCCTGCCGCACCTTGTTGCAGCGCTTGGCCGCCAAGGCCGACGAAATCGCACAGCGCATCCAAGAACTGCAACGCATGGAGGGCGAATTACGTCGCCTGTATGCTTTAGGCCTGACTTTTCCCGTAGATGATGTAGAAGGTAAGAATTGTATTTGCCATCTGGTAAGTCAACGGGCAGCGAAAGGGTTAGAGTGAAAGATGTCAGAGATCAGATTGCAGTTAAAAGTCCAGGGTATGACCTGCGACTCGTGCGCCTGGCACGTGGAAAAGGCTTTAAAAAGTGTGCCAGGCGTACACTGGGCGCGCGTGCCAGGCTGGCAGTCGGCGCAAGCAGAGGTAAGGGCCGATAGCCAGGTTGAGATTGCGGCTTTGCTGGCAGCGGTCAGCCAAGCCGGTTATAGCGCAAGGCTGGTGGCGCACCACACCCAGAGCGAAGCCCAACCATCCATGCTGGGATCACAGGCACAGGATTTCGACCTGATGGTCATCGGTGGTGGCTCAGCGGGCTTTGCCGCGGCGATCAAGGCAGCCGAACTAGGCGCCCGCGTGGCTCTGGTGGAGGCTGGGACCATCGGCGGCACCTGCGTAAATGTGGGCTGCGTGCCTTCCAAAACGCTGATTCGCGCCCTTGAGCAATATCATCAGGCCGCCCACCCCCGCTTCAGGGCTGTGCGCACCCAGGCAATAAGCCTGGATTGGGCGGAACTGATCGCCGAGAAGGACGAGTTGGTCAGCGAATTGCGCCAGAGCAAATATATAGACGTGCTGGCGGCTTATCCGCAAATTACCCTCATTCAGGGTCAGGCTCACCTTTTGGGAGGAACCCAGGTAGAGATCAACGGGCAAATCTATCGGCCGCGCAAGATCGTCATAGCCACTGGCGCCAGTCCGTGGGCGCCGCCAATTCCCGGCCTGGCCGAAGCGGGCTATCTGACCAGTACTACGGCCATGACCTTAGCTCAGCAACCCTCTTCCATGCTTGTCCTTGGAGCCAACGCTGTCGGCCTGGAATTGGCGCAGGTCTTTGCCCGCGCCGGGACCCAGGTGACCGCTGCCGCGCATTGCCCCCTTCGAAGATGAGGACATCAGCCGCACTCTTCACAGCTATCTGGAAGACGAAGGACTGCGCCTTATCCCCGACTTTAAAACCCTGGAAGTACAAAAGGTGAATGGTCAATATCACTTGCGGGGCGAGAGGCAAGGGCAAACCTTGTCTCTTCAGGCAGAGCAGTTACTGGTGGCCACTGGACGGCGCCCCAACACCCAGGGCCTGGGGCTGGAGCAAGCCGGAGTCGAGGTGGGCCGCTTGGGAGAGGTGCTGGTAGACGCCACACTCCGCACTACGAACCCTGACATCTACGCCGCGGGTGATGTTACAGGTAGAGATATGTTCGTCTACGTAGCTGCGTATGCCGGTGGCCTGGCGGCCGAGAACGCTCTGACAGAGAGCCGCCGGGTTTATGACGTGACCTCCCTACCCCGGGTCACTTTCACCGACCCCCAAATTGCCAGCGTCGGCCTGAGCGAAACTCAAGCACGCCAAACGGGTTACGCCGTCAAAGTCAGCCTGCTTCCCATGGAATACGTGCCGCGCGCCCAGGCTGCCAACGATCGGCGCGGCCTGATTAAACTGGTGGTAGATGCCCCAAACGATCGCCTGCTGGGAGCCCACATCCTGGCCCCCGAGGCGGGCGAAATCGTTCAGGTGGCCGTGTTGGCTCTGCGCTTTGGCCTGACGCTAAGCGACCTGCGCCAGACGCTCTTCCCATACCTAACCAACGTGGAAGGGATCAAACTGGCAGCCCTGGCCCTGGAGAAAGATGTGACCAAATTGAGTTGTTGCGCGGGCTAAATAGTTGGCGTTGCATCTCATCCTTAGATGTGGTAGAATACCCGCGCCTGGAGGGATTCTGCCTGCTTATTGGCGTTGGCACACCCTGAAACGGAGGGATGGCCGAGCGGTCTAAGGCGGCTGTCTTGAAAACAGCTGTGGGTTACTCCCACCGGGGGTTCGAATCCCTCTCCCTCCGCCACCACCCCCATGACGGAGGGGTGCATGCCCTGTAAAGGGCAGAATACAAACCTGGAGAGGTGCCAGAGTAGGTCGAATGGGGCCGCCTGCTAAGCGGTTGTAGGGGCTATAAACCTCTACCGCGGGTTCGAATCCCGCCCTCTCCGCTGGTCGTAAAGTGAATTGGGAGCAGAAGGGTCTGCTCCCAATTTTTATTGTTCGCTACCTGACTAACCCCATCACCCTATCTGGAACGTTAGGTTAACTGGCTTTCAACTTATCTCATCAGATACGGCCCAAACCTCTTCAGCCTCCCAGCAGAGATCCGCCTTTGAGAGCCTCCAGCCGCTTTTGCGCCAGAAGCAGATATTCGGGGTTCGTGTCGTAGCCAATATAATGCCGATGTAAGTGAGCGGCCGCCAGGCAGGTCGTCCCACTGCCGACAAACGGATCCAGCACCACTTCCCCTTTGAAGGTAAACAACTGGATCAAACGATATGGCAATTCCAAAGGAAATGGCGCGGGATGGCCAATCTTTCTAGCCGACGCCGCCGGAAAACGCCATACACTTTTGGTCCACTCTAAAAACTCATCCCCCGTGAGGGTGCTTTCTCGCCCATCCGCACTGCGTCGAAAAGAGCCCTTTGAAAAAATCAGGATGTACTCATGCACATCGCGCAATACCGGGTTGGAGGCAGAACGCCAGGAACCCCAGGCAGTCGAGGCGCTAGAACTGGAACCTTTATCCCAAATCACCTCGCCGCGCATGAGAAAACCGATCTCCTGCATCTGCTGAATAATATAGGCATGTAAAGGAATATAGGGCTTGCGCCCCAGGTTGGCGATGTTGATGCAGGCTCGTCCACCCGGCACCAGCACCCGATAGGTCTCAAGCCAGACGCGCTGCAACAACGCCAGATACTCATCCAGGCTGAGGTCTAGATCGTATTCTTTACGAGCATTGTAAGGCGGCGAGGTGACCATCAGATGCACGCTGTTGTCGGGTAACTCCTCCATTTTTTCGCTGGATTTGCAGAACAGGCGGTCGAGCGTCTCGGCCGGGATAGGATTTTCAGCCTCGTCCTCATGCCGGTTTTTAGCCAGGCCAGCATACAGACGGCTGGTATAAAAGGGCGTGCTATCGTGGCTGATGCGTCCGCCTGAACCAAAGGGACTTGTACGCGTAGGCCTGCGTTTGCATGAATCTTTACCCATATTCACCTTTTTGGTGATACAATTTGCGCCATTAGCGTTCTGAGAGCATCTCTAAAAACCGACTAATTTCCCTGGATTGAAAACAATATCGCCGCAAACCCATACCGATTTTACAGGAAAACGTCTAAACTCGCGAGACCTTCTCCGAAACCCCGCGGTTCAACCCTCTCGTCACTAGCCTGGCAGGCAGGTATTCTGCTGGGCGAATAGGCGCGACTTCTATGTCTTATCTGGGTGTGTTACATCGTTATCACCCTTACCTGGAATTGCCGCCTCACACACAGCCGGTCACCCTGTTAGAAGGCAATACACCATTGATCCCTCTGCCGCGCCTGGCACAGGAACTGGGGGGTGGCTTCGAACTATACATCAAATATGAGGGGCTTAACCCCAGCGGCTCATTTAAAGATCGCGGCATGACTGCGGCTATCAGCGAGGCGGTGGGGCGCGGCGCCAGGACAGTGATTTGTGCCTCAACCGGCAATACGGCCGCTTCGGCGGCAGCCTATGCTGCTCGGGCGGGCTTGCAGGCCGTGGTTCTAATTCCCCAGGGCAAAGTAGCCGCGGGAAAACTGGCTGGAGCGATTGCCTATGGGGCAAAGGTGATTCAGGTTCGGGGTTCTTTCGACCAGGCGCTGGAATTGGTGGTAGCGATCGCTGAAAAACACCCTCTCGCCCTGGTCAATTCGCTTAACCCATATCGCTTAGAAGGCCAAAAGACAGCTGCCTTTGAGATTTGCGACACCCTGGGTAGCGCCCCAGACCTGCTTTGCCTGCCAGTTGGCAACGCCGGGAATATCACTTCCTACTGGATGGGGTTTAAACAATATGAGCGCTTGAAAGGAAGTGGCTTGCCGCGCTTATTAGGCGTGCAGGCCGAGGGAGCGGCCCCCTTAGTGCTAGGTCATGCGGTTGATAAGCCCGAGACGGTAGCTACAGCCATCCGCATAGGGCGGCCGGCGCGTGGCGAACAAGCCTTACAGGCTGCAGAAGAATCTGGCGGGCGCATTATCGCTGTTAGTGATGCCGAGATCCTAACCATGCAACGCCGTTTGGCTGGCGAAGGCATTTGGGTAGAACCAGCCTCCGCGGCTGGCCTGGCCGGCCTGGCCAAGGAGATCTCTCTGGGGCAGTTAAAGCCCAAGGGCTGGCGCGTGGTAGCAGTGTGCACCGGCCATGGGTTAAAAGACCCGGAGATTGTCATCCGCCGAATGAGCGCTCCCATTGCCTTGCCTCCAACCTTGGAGGCGCTGGAAGAAACCCTTTTCGCAGGGGGGAAGGAGGAGGCAAAACAATAGAGGTCAGATGAGATGAGGGAGTTTAGGGACAAGGTCGTACTGATTACGGGTGGCTCCAGCGGGATTGGGTTAGCCCTGGCCCGAGCGCTGGCTGAGCGAGGGGCGCGCTTGTGGCTATTGGCACGGGATGAGACACGATTGAAAGCAGCCCTGGAGGTACTGCGTGGGGCACAAGCAGATCGCGCCCACCATTTTCACAGTCTCTCCGCGGATGTCAGCGATGCCCACCAGGTTTCGCAGGCCATAGCGCAGATTAATGCCCAGGATGGCGTCCCTGATCTGGTGATTAATTCTGCCGGGGTAACTCACCCTGGCTATGTCCAGGACTTGGGCCTGGACATTTTCCGTTGGATGATGGAGGTCAACTATCTAGGCACTGTCTATGTTACCAAGGCGGTGCTGCCGGGGATGATGGCGCGGCGCTCCGGGTACATTGTCAATATCTCATCCCTGGCTGGGGTCATTTCGATCTTTGGCTATTCGGCCTATGCTCCGTCCAAAGCCGCGGTGCGTAGTTTTTCCGAGGTATTGCGCTGTGAGATGAAACCCTATGGCATTGGAGTTTCAGTTGTCTACCCCTCCGACACCGACACCCCTCAACTGGCTTACGAAAATCGCTTCAAACCGCCAGAAACAAAAGCCTTGGGCTCTATGGCCAGCGCCTTGAGCGCTGATCAGGTGGCTCAAGCCATCCTGAAGGGGGTGGCGCGACGACGTTTTGTAATCGTACCCGGGTTGGAGAGCAAATTTTGGTACCTGGCCTCTTGGCTGGCTGGCCCAGGTGCTTACCCAATTTTAGATTGGTTAGTGGCGCGTGCCCGCCGTTCATTACCCCGGGATAATAAAGCCTGAAATTTCTGCGTCGGGAGAGATGATCATGGATGTTTTCAGCAAGTGCTACGAATTCACGCGTGCCAAAGAAGCCATGGCTGCCGGTTTTTATCCTTATTTCATCCCTCTAAGCGGCAATGAAGGCACAGAGGCAGATTATCGCGGCCATCGCTTGATTATGTGTGGCTCAAATAACTACCTGGGCTTAACCACTCACCCCAAAGTGCGCCAGGCGGCTATCGAGGCTATTGAGAGATTTGGCACCAGTTGCACCGGCTCGCGCTTCCTCAATGGCACCCTGGAGTTGCACGAACAATTAGAGCGGGAACTGGCAGATTGGGTGGGGAAGGAGGCTGCCCTGGTTTTTTCGACCGGCATGCAGGTCAACCTGGGCACGATCAGCGCCCTTGTAGGGCGAGGGGACGTGGTCATTCTGGATAAAGATGATCACGCCAGCATCGTGGATGGCGCCCGCTTGAGTTGGGGAGAGACGCGACGCTTTCGCCACAGCGACATGAATGATCTGGAGCGCGTCCTGGCCAGCATCCCAGCCAACAAGGGGAAACTGGTGGTGGTGGATGGATTGTTTAGCATGGGGGGCGATATTGCTCCTTTGCCTGAGATCGTCTTCCTGTGCAAGAAATACGGAGCGCGCCTGATGGTGGATGATGCCCATGCCATGGGCGTGTTGGGCGGTGGGCGCGGCAGCGCGGCCCATTTCGGCCTCACCGATCAGGTGGACCTGATTATGGCCACTTTCAGCAAATCCTTTGCTTCTTTAGGGGGATTTATCGCTGGAGACGAACAGGTCATCCACTATATCAAGCACTTCGCCCGTTCGCTGATTTTCAGCGCCAGTATCCCGCCCGCAAACGCAGCCGCTGCCTTGGCGGCGTTGGAAGTCATGCGCACCGAACCGGAGCGCATCGAGCGCGTCAACCAGATCGGGGAAAGAATGAGGCAAAAGTATCGCCACATGGGCTTTAATACCGGTCAGTCTGCCTCGCCTATCATTCCCATCATTATTGGCGACGATATGCTCACTTTCGCTTTCTGGCGGTTGCTCTTCGAAAATGGCGTGTTTGTCAACCCGGTGATTTCTCCGGCCGTGCCAGCGGGCTCTCAATTGTTGCGCACTAGTTACATGGCAACCCACACAGAGCAACAACTGGCGCGGGTGCTGGAGGTGTTTGAGCAGGTAGGTCAACAATTAGGATTTATCCCCGCCGCTTAAAAACATTGCGGGCCGCAATGGCCCGCAATGAGTGTTGCCCCTCCGTTCAGAGAGGTTCGAAACGCGCTTGAAAAAAGCGCAGGTATTTAGGCTCAAAAACCATGCGCAATCCGCGTGTTTGCTCTCGCGCCTCATAAACAGCTTTGACCGCCTCGGCAACCACATCCATATGCGCCTGGGTATAGACGCGTCGCGGGATGGTCAGGCGAGTGAGTTCGAGTTTGGGATAGCGGTGATCACCCGTTTGCGGATCACGCCCGGCACTGACGATGCCTCGTTCCATTGAGCGCACCCCAGAATCCAGATACAGTTCTGCTGCCAGGGTTTGGGCAGGGAACTGACCCTGAGGAATATGGGGGTAGAAACGTTTGGCATCCAGAAAAATGGCGTGTCCACCGATAGGTTGCACAATAGGTATGCCCCAATCCAGCAATAGTTGGCCCAAATAGCGCACCTGGCCTACACGAGCGCGCACGTGCTCATCCTGAACCGCCTCGCGGATGCCAATGGCAATCGCCTCCATATCGCGTCCGGCCAGCCCGCCATAGGTGTGTAACCCTTCATAGATCACCACCAGATTGCGTAATTCTTCGAACAGGTCTGCATGGTTGACTGCCAGCCAGCCGCCAATGTTGACCAGATGGTCTTTCTTGGCGCTCATCCAGGCCCCATCCGTATAACTGCAAAATTCCTTGAGGATTTGGGCGATAGATTGATCCCTGTAACCCTCTTCCCGCTCCTGGATAAAGAAGGCATTTTCCACCATGCGCGTGGCATCAAGGTAGATACGGATGCCATAGCGCTCACATAACTGGCGTAAGGCGCGCACATTCGCTATACTCACCGGTTGACCACCGGCCATGTTCACCGTCCCGGCCAGGCTAATATAGGCGATCTGCTCAGCGCCCACCTGATCAATGAGCCTTTGCAGTTTGTCCAGATCAACATTCCCTTTAAAAGGGTGCAGGCTTTGGGGATCGTGAGCCTCGTCAATGATCACATCCACGAATATCCCGCCAGCCAGTTCCTGATGCAAGCGGGTGGTGGTGAAGTACATGTTCCCCGCAACGTATTGGCCCGGCTTGATCAACGCTCGGCTGAGCAAATGCTCAGCACCACGCCCCTGATGGGTGGGGACAATGTAGCGATAGCCGTAATAGGTCTGAACCGCCTCCTCCAGGTGGTAGAAATTACGGCTGCCGGCATAAGCCTCATCACCCAACATCAGGCCGGCCCACTGACGGTCGCTCATAGCGCTGGTACCACTGTCGGTGAGCAGGTCAATGTAGACATCCTCTGAGCGCAAGAGAAAGGTGTTATAACCCGCCTCTTGCAGGGCTTTCTGACGTTGTTCACGCGTCGTGATGCTCAGAGGTTCTACCATTT
>JBBILY010000090.1:0-12541 GCA_037444705.1 Chloroflexota bacterium
TACCGAAGAGGACCATTTTGATTCATTTGTCAAGGAACTTTGAGAAAGCCATCTTTGTCGGGTGCGCGCAGGGTTTCTCATCTTTCACCTGTCTGCATGCTTTGATGCTATTGGCAATTGACCCTTTGGCAGGTACAATTTTGATCGCAGATGCAACAGCGATATTTGCCCAATATTGACCATCTTAGCCTGCTGTCAGCCTTCATCCTCCTGGCTTATACCCTGGCGCGCTTCGTGAGTTTTCCCAGCCGGGAATTGGCTTTACAGTTACCCGGGGTGTATCTGGAGATACAGGTCAATATTCACACCATCATGGCCTTACTGGTTGCAGTTCTGACCGCGAGTGGAGCGGATTGGTTGATCCGCCAGCATCCGGCTTTGGGACATAAACCCACTATAGAGCATTGGCTATTGCCTGCCTTGACAGCGTGGGTGGTAGGTATCCCTCTGTTCCAGATTGCTGGGGCACTTCAGTGGGCTATCGGCTTCGTGATTGGGGGTGCATTATTGATGCTGGTATTGGTAGCTGAATATATCACGGTAGACCCTGAAGATGCCCGCCAACCCCTGGCGGCTGCGGGATTAACGGCAGTTTCATATGCCTTGTTTCTGATTCTGGCCATTGGTTTGCGCTTTGCCGGGTTACGTTTGTTCCTGATGCTTCCTGCTATAGCCTTAGCTGGTTGGCTCGTAAGCCTGCGTACGCTCCATCTCCGCTTGCACGGGCGCTGGACATTCCTGCAAGCGGGCATTGTGGGGCTAATGATTGGGCAGTTTGTGGCTGCTTTTCATTACTTGCCTCTAACGCCTATTTCATTCGGGTTGTTGCTAGTCGCCCCTGGATATGCAGTTACCAGTCTGATTGCTGGTCTGGAAGAGGGGGCGCCTCTAGGGCAAGCGCTTATTGAGCCGTTAGTGGTTTTCGTCTTGTTTACAGCGATTGCGTTATGGGTGAAGTGATGCAAAAATCCTCAGAGTCCATTACCTTGACCCAGGCCCAATGGGAGCAAATGCTGGCTGATGTTGAACGTCGCGCTCCTGAGGAGGCCTGTGGACTGATTGCTGGCAGGGGGAGAGAGGTCCAGACTGTGTTGCCTATGACCAATGCCTTACACAGCACTGTACGTTATCGGCTTGAACCAAAAGAACAACTTCAAGCCTTCCAGTGGATCGAATCTCAAGGTTGGGAACTGGTGGGCATTTACCATTCTCATCCAAAAGGTCCGGCCTCTCCCTCGCCAATAGATGTGGCAGAAGCATATTACCCGGAAGTGTTGTACTTGATCTGGTACAGAGAGGGTAAGCAGTGGAACTGCCGCGCTTTTTCCATTCGAGATGGGAAAGTTTCCGAAATTCCCATAATAGTTGTAAAATAATGTCTCAGCAGGAATACAGAGGTCTTTTAGAGCCAAGGAGGAAGAAACGAGAATGGAATTGCCCACCGCGATTGCAATTTTATTGTTGGCTTATCTTTTAGGATCGATTCCCAGCGGATTGCTCATGGTGAAGTTTACCACTGGTAAAGATATCCGCACCATTGAGAGCGGACGGACAGGGGGGACAAACGCGATGCGAGCTGCTGGCTTCTGGGTCGGCTTAGGGACCGCGATCTTGGACATGCTTAAGGCTGCAGCCAGCGTGTGGCTGGCGCGGTGGGTGGCGCCTGGGAGAATCTGGCTGGAGGTTTTAGCACCAATTATGGCCATTATCGGCCATAACTATTCGATATTTTTGATCGAGCGAGGTGAAAACAAAGCCTTGCGGCTGCGCGGTGGTGCTGGCGGAGCTCCGAGCGTGGGTGGGGCTTTTGGATTGTGGCCTCCCAGTCTGCTGATCATCGTACCTGTGGGTGCGTTGCTATTGTACTTCGTGGGTTATGCTTCAGTGGTGACGATGAGCGTGGCGTTTATCGCCATGATCATTTTTGCTATTCGCGCCTGGATTGGGGCTTCTCCCTGGGAATACGTGGCCTATGGCCTGATCGCCGAAATATTGCTAATCTGGGCATTGCGCCCTAATATTCGACGTCTCCTCCAGGGCAATGAGCGCCTGGTTGGTTATCGTGCCCGCCGTCGAAAGGCACAGAAGGATTATACTTCCTCTTCATCAACCTCTTCGTCTTCCACCTCCTCATATACCTCTTCATCCTCGGGTGAAGCCTGAGGGGCGACGCCATATATCTGGCGATAGAGAGCACGTAAATTGCGACGGTGCAGTTCCTCTGCTAAGCCGCCGATTAATACGCGGCTTTTACCACACTCCTCTACACTGATTTCCTTCAAGAAGTCTAAAGGGTATTTGCGTCGTGAAGCCATTCTGACCGCTTTACGCAGGGCAGAAAGGTAGTTTAAGTTCTCTTTCATATAACCGTCAATCTCGCCCCGCAGGATAATATCGCCATGTCCCTGGACGATATTTTCTAATCCCATCTTGCCCACTTTTTTCAGAGAGGCGATGGTGTCATCCAGGTTGCCATCCACAATATATGGTAAGGGTATACAGGTATCCCCTGCAAACAAGATGCGGTCTTCCTCAATCAGGACAGAGATGTTGTCAGCGCTATGGCCTGGCAAGGGGATTATGGTAAGGTTTTTCTTTCCAACCTTCAATCCCACCTCACCATCATTGAAAGTTATGTGCGGCAGAATGATTTTGACGTTTCGCAGTGCCAGGTTCTGCTTGCGCGCTTCCTCTAGTGAAGGCATACCGCGCTCTTCTAGCCACTTGCGACAGAGGGAATGGCTGATGATTGTTGCTCCGGGGAACAGGTAATTCCCCCATGTGTGGTCTGCGTGATAATGGGTATTGATGACATAGCGAATGGGCACGTTGAGTTCCTGTTCGACGAACTCGCGGATTGCCAGGGTTTCCTCTGGCAGAGCCAGGGTATCAATGACCACTGCCCAATTAGGACCGATGACCGCACCGGCGGTCACCTGAGCATAAAGATCGCTCTGGAAGAAGTATACGTTGTCGGCAATACGTTCGCGTTGTACCATGGCATTTTCCAATAGTCTGCAATGATAGTGTAGGATAGCACAAAGCGAGGCAGAAAGTCAAGAAAGATTAATCTGATTCCAATCTTGAGTTGACGAAATGCAGCGTTGCAGGTATAATGCCGCTCACATTTGAATACGAATTTCCGGGAGGAGTAAGCCGGAGAGGCACTGCGCAGAGAAGGGAAGGCCGTAGGCTGAAAGCCCCCACAGTGACTCCTGGCTGAAGGTCGCCTGGATTGTTTGCCGAAGAACCCGACACCTCCTTGTGTGAGGTGGAGGTAGTAGACCGGCACGGGGAGCCCGTTATTGCCAGACCCAGAAGGGTAATAATCTATAACCCAGATGGGTCATGAGAGCACCGGAATTAATCCGGTGAATTGAGGTGGTACCGCGGAAGGCTCACCCTTTCGTCCTCAACTGGACGAAAGGGTGTTCTCTTTAATCGAAATGTGATCTCGTTTTTATCAGGGAGTGAATGATGGCTGGCTTTGATCTACCGAAAACCTATGATTTTAAATCCACCGAGCAACGCATCTACGACTGGTGGGAGAAAAAGGGGTACTTTAAGCCGTCAAATGACCCGCATCGTCCTGACTTCGACCCAACGCGAAAGCCCTTTGTCATCTCGATTCCACCTCCCAATGTGACCGGTGAACTTCATTTGGGCCATGCCATGTTTGTCTCGATGGAAGATCTAATGATCCGCTATCATCGCATGAAAGGTGTGCCCACCCTCTGGGTACCTGGGACAGATCATGCCGGGATTGCTACCCAATTGCAGGTTGAGAAAGCCCTGGCTAAAGAAGGATTGACCCGCGAGCAAATCGGGCGCGAGGAATTTTTACGGCGCACCTGGGCTTGGAAGGAGAAATATGGGGGTATTATCACCCGCCAAATTCGTCGTTTGGGAGCCTCGTGCGATTGGGATCGAGAGCGGTTTACCCTGGATGAAGGATTGTCACGGGCGGTGCGTGAAGCCTTTGTGCGCCTGTATGAGAAAGGTTTGATCTATCGTGGACCGCGCTTGATTAACTGGTCGCCAGGGTTGAAGACCGCGGTCTCAGACCTGGAGGTGGAATACTTCGAGGAACCGGGCACCCTGTATTATTTCAAGTACGTGCTGGCAGATGATGCAGGCCAGCCCAGCCACGAGTTCCTACCCGTGGCCACCACGCGGCCAGAAACGATCCTGGGTGACACGGCAGTTGCTGTACATCCTGATGACCCTCGCTATCAGCGCTATATCGGACGTAAAGCCATCGTGCCGATCTAGTGTCGGCTGTTCCCGGTCATCCGCGACGCCTACGTGGACCGCGAATTTGGCGGCGGGGCGCTCAAGGTCACCCCTGGGCATGATCCCAACGATTATGCAATCGCCCAGAGACATGGATTGCCAATCATCTCTGTATTGGACGAGGCGGCGCGGGTGAATGAAAATGGCGGTCCATATCGTGGTCTGGATCGCTTTGAGGCCCGCCGGCGGCTTTGGGAGGATATGCGCCAGGCAGGTTTGGTGATCAAAGAAGAGCCCTATCTGCTGACAGTGCCGCGGTCTCAGCGCGGGGGTGAAATCGTGGAGCCGATGATCTCGACTCAATGGTTTGTGAAGATCAAACCCCTGGCAGAGCCAGCCCTAGAGGCGGTGCGCGAGGGGCGCATTCGCATCATCCCCGAACGCTTCACCAAAGTGTATTACAACTGGTTGGAAAACATTGAAGACTGGTGCATCAGCCGCCAATTATGGTGGGGGCATCGCATACCTGTCTGGTATTGTGATGATTGTGGTGAGATGACGGTAGCGCGCCAGGATCCCACGCACTGTGCCCACTGCAATAGCGCGCATATCCATCAGGACCCAGATGTGTTGGATACGTGGTTTTCATCAGGATTATGGCCTTTCTCCACTTTAGGATGGCCGGATGAGACCCCAGACTACAAATACTTCTATCCCACCACTGTGATGGAAACAGGCTATGACATCCTGTTCTTCTGGGTGGCGCGCATGATCATGATGGGATTAGAATTTACCGGGCAGGTGCCCTTCTATACGGTGTACCTGCATGGCTTGATTCGCGATGAACAAGGGCGCAAGATGAGCAAAACCGCGGGTAATGTGATTGATCCACTGACCGTGATGGATGAACTGGGCACCGATGCTCTGCGCTTTACGCTACTTGTAGGCTCAACGCCTGGGAATGATATGAACCTGAGCCTGAAAAGGGTGGAGGCTAACCGCAATTTCGCCAATAAGGTGTGGAACGCAGGCCGCTTTGTGATTTCGCAACTGGCAGCCTTCGAAGGGCAAAGGCCTCAGAAGGCAGAGGAGAGCGTAGATAAGGTGACCTCCAGTGCTCCTTATCCTCTCTCTGAGTGGAGTTTGGCTGATCGCTGGATTTACGCCCGTCTACAAGCTCTGATCCGCGAGGTGGAGCGGCTGTTCAATAATTACCAATATGGCGAAGCAGGTAAGCAAATTTATGAATTTTTCTGGAGTGAGTTTGCCGATTGGTATGTGGAAATTGCCAAATTGCAATTGGCGAACGGCAATACTACAAAATCCATTAACCAAAGGGAGAGAACCGCTACCTTGTTGATCTATGTATTAGATACCTGTCTACGATTATTGCATCCTTTCACACCCTTCGTCACCGAGGAGTTGTGGGGCCACCTGAAGCGGGCCGTGACAGCCACCACACTGCCATATACGTTTAAGGCGGAAGCATTGATCATCGCTCCCTGGCCTGAGCCTCAGGCAGAGGAAGCCTGGGAGGCCAAAGCCATTGCCGATTTCAGCCTCGTGCAGGAAGTGGTGCGTGCGATCCGCAACCTGCGGGCTGAAAAGAACATCAAACCCGGAAAGCGCGTCCCAGCCACCATTGTGGCGGAGGATCAAACCCCGATCTTACATCAGCAGGCTTCCGCCATCGCAGCCCTGGCTCAGGTTGATCCTGCTCGGTTAACCATTCTGGAAGGGCTATCGTCTCGACCCGATGGGCAAATTACTCTGGTGGTCGGCAAGGTAGAGATTTATTTGCCGTTGGCCGACCTGGTGGATGTTGATGAAGAACGTAAACGCTTGGAGAAGGAATTAGGCGAAGCCGAAGCTCAGATCGCACGCCTGGAGGGGTTGCTGGCTGGGCCGTTCGCCCAAAAGGCCCCTGCAGCATTGGTGCAGAAGGAGCAGGAAAAACTGGACATATATAAAGAAACAGCGGCGCGCTTACGAGCACAATTAAATCGCCTGAAGGGAACTTAATGATGCGCATTCGTCTTGCCGAATTCGAAATGGCCTATGAAACACACGGCAGTGGGCGGCCACTGCTCTTTATCCATGGCTTCCCCCTTAATCGCCATATGTGGCGACCGCAGATTGAACCCTTGTCGCAAGTGGCGCAGTTAATTGTTCCAGATTTACGTGGTTTTGGTGAATCAGGAGCGACGGATGGAATCTATACGATGGATCTCCTGGCAGAAGATTGCTATGCGTTACTGGATGCTTTGAACATTGAAGAGCCAGCTGTAATATGCGGCCTTTCCATGGGTGGTTATGTGGCTTTTGCTTTCTATCGCCGTTTCCCTGCGCGCGTCGCGGCCCTGATTCTGGCGGCCACGCGCCCGGGCGAAGATTCGCCAGAAACCAAAAGTAACCGAGACAAAGCCATGGCACTGGCTCGCCAGGGAGGGGCTAAGGCGATTGCAGAAAGCATGTTGCCCAAGATGTTCGCTCCTGAAACCTATACCTTGAAACCGCATTTAGTTGAAACAGGGCGGGAGATTATGGAAACGGCTTCTGTAAAGGGCCTGATTGGGGCGCTGTCAGGCATGAAGGTGCGGCCCGATTCCACCCCTCTTTTAGGACAGATGCGCGTGCCGGTGTTGATCTTGCACGGTGCGGAAGACCAGATTGTGCCGATCAGTGAGGCCGAGAAAATGAGAGATGCTATCCCCACAGCCCGATTACAAAATGTGCCGGCTGCAGGTCACATGCTCAATTTGGAACAGCCGGTGGCGTTCAATCGGGCTGTTATAGAGTTTTTATCTTCGCTTGAGTAAATAGCAAAGTTCCCATAACAAGGAGGCTTCTGTGAAAATAGGTGTGGTGTTCCCTCAGGTCGAATACAGCAACGATGCGGTCGCTATCAAGGATTATGCCCAGACTGCGGAAGGCCTGGGCTATTCCCATATTGTGGCCTATGATCATATATTGGGAGCCAATCCCCAACGTCCAGGGGGGTGGCATGGGCCATACACCTATCAGCACCAATTCCTTGAACCTTTTGTCCTGTTCAGTTACATGGCGGGAGTGACGCAAAAGATTGAGTTCACCCCTGGGGTTATCATCTTGCCTCAACGTCAAACGGCCTTGGTGGCGAAGCAAGCAGCTACTTTAGACGTCTTGAGCGGTGGCCGGGTACGCTTGGGTGTTGGATTAGGGTGGAATGAGGTAGAGTATATCGCTTTGAATGAGAACTTTCACAATCGTGGTCGCCGCATCGAGGAACAAGTGCAACTCTTACGCTTGCTCTGGACACAGCTACTGGTGAACTTTAATGGCCGCTGGCACCGCATTCCCGATGCGGGGTTAAATCCTCTGCCGCTACAGCGTCCTATCCCCATCTGGTTTGGCGGTAGCGCTGAACCCGCAGTAAAACGCATGGCGCGCCTGGGAGATGGCTGGTTGACCAATTATCGCAAGCCCGCTGATGCCATACCTACGATTGAGCGGTTAAAACAGTATGTGACTGAGTCGGGCAGAGGTTGGGAGGATTTTGGTATTGAAGCCCGACTTCCCTATGGCGACGGCAATCCGGAGACCTGGAGAGGCCTCCTTGACGATTGGCAGGCTGCCGGGGCAACCCATTTTTCCCTGAACACGATGGGGGCTGGGTTTAATTCACCCTCGGAACATCTGCAAGCCATTGAGAAATTCGCCCGCGAATTGGGGCTCACCGAGGGAGGACAATTGTGAATAAGGTTGAATTGATTACAGCCCTTACCCAGAGCCGCGAGAAATTCCTGGAAGCACTGGAGGGCTTATCTGAAGAAGCCATGCTGGAGCCAGGGGTAGTGGGTGAGTGGTCGGTGAAAGATGTGCTAGCGCATATCAGCCGTTGGGAAGCAGAACTGGTTAAACTTTTGTGGCAAGCGAGACAGGGGGTGAAGCCTACCACGCAATTGAACAGCCAGGAGCCTGATGAGGAGATTAATGCCCGCTGGCAGCAGGAGGATCGATCCCGCCCATTAGAGCGCATTTTACAAGATTTCCACGGCGTACGCAATCAGACGATCCGCCGTCTGGAGGCGTTTACCGAGCAGGAACTGAATGATCCCCAACGTTTCCCCTGGCTGGAGGGCAAACCCTTATGGCGTTGGGTTGCCGGCGATAGTTTTAAGCACGAAATCGAGCACCTGGAACAGATTATCACTTGGCGGAAACAACGCGGGGATTGGGGTGAGGGAACTTAGATTAATGGTCTATTAATCGCATTGACAATTTGCAAATAGGTGTGGTATTTTATAAGGGACAATCATAAAACTGACCCATCTGTGTAATATTTATCTAAATTGTTTAGTGAAATTGGGGCATTAAGCAGATAAAATCAACTGGATTTTACTCGTACATCATGGATAGTCTGCGTTATTACCCACCCGAACCTGCTACACTCTTCCTGACAGTTGTGTTGTGCGCAAGCCACCCTATAGAAGTATCTCAAAGGGTGGCTCGTGAGTTTTAAACCCTTTAGGGGATCGGTGTAACTCTCAGAGAGGAGGTGAGAGGAGAGCAGACATAGTCGGATCAATATCCTTATCTAAACGCGTTTTGGTGTCATCAGATAATTCAAGCCCACATACAGGAGGAAATCTCATGAAAGCCATTGCGATAAAGTTTATGCGCATCATTATGCTCATGCTGGTTTTTGTGCTGGCTTTTTCACAAACCGTGAGAGTAGGTCAGGCGAAATATCCATTCCCGCCTAAAGAACGGGTTGATATTAATAAAGTCAGCCTCGCTGAGGTTGAAAATTACTATGGTCGGTTAGCTGATCGAAAGGGTCCTATTGGCATTGTGATCGAGCTAGAGGACGCACCGGCAACACTCATCTACGCACAGAGCCAGGGACAATTACGCGCCCAAAGCCTTACTCTCGCGAAAAATCAGATTGAACGTATTGAGCAAAAGCAGAATGAATTCACCGCGGCTCTGAGAAACAAGGGTATAAGGATAACCGAGCTCTTCCGCACCCAGAAGGTATATAACGGCATTTGGATGCGTGTGAATGTTGATGATCTGGAGAAATTACGATCCGTTCCCGGCATCAAGGCAATACACCCTCTCATCCCGAAGAAACTGGATCACACCACTAGTATGCCTCTGATTGGCGCCCCGCAGATATGGGGAGGCGTGGGGAACTATCTTGGCGATGGAATCAAAGTGGGTGTCATTGACACAGGGATAGACTATATACATACCAATTTTGGCGGTTCAGCTATTTATACGGGGCAGGATTTCACCACATTAGACGAGGCAGTCAACGCTTTTCCAACCGACAAAGTGGTGGGCGGTTGGGACTTCGTGGGGGATGACTACGATGCTGAAACCAACCCGATCCCTGAACCAGATCCCGATCCAATGGACTGTAACGGCCATGGTAGTCATGTTGCCGGCACGATTGCCGGATTCGGTGTGCTCCCGGATGGTAGCACTTATCAAGAGAGCGGCACAGATACCTATGCTGCTTTGAAGGACCTGAGCCCCAGCGCTTATATCGCCAAATTCCGAATTGGCCCTGGCGTGGCTCCAAAGGCTAAATTGTACGCCCTGCGGGTTTTTGGTTGCGGTGGTTCCACCGAGGTCGTGGAACAGGCGATCGAGTGGGCGGTAGACCCCAATAATGATGGCGACTTTAGCGATCACTTGGACGTTATTAACATGTCGTTGGGTTCTTCTTTTGGAACTGAGGTTGATCCATCGGCGATCGCTGCGAATAATGCTGCCCAGGCAGGCGTCCTGGTGGTTGCTTCGGCTGGGAACAGCGGAGATGTGTACTATATCACTGGCTCCCCTGCCGTAGCGCGCCATGCTATTAGCGTCGCCAGCAGTGTGGATTCAGGTGCCGTTGTCAGCGCTTTTGAGGTGGTTACTGCGCCAAGCATACCCGCGGGAAATTACCCGGCCGTGGAGGCTGCTTTTGGTCCACAGACCTATGATGTTACTGGCGATCTGGCTTATGCGACCCCAGCCAATGGTTGTACCGCAATCTCCGGCGTCAGTGGCAAGATCGCCCTCATAGACCGCGGGGCTTGCACCTTTGTGACAAAAGTTAAGAACGCTCAAGATGCGGGTGCAATTGGGGTGTTGGTGGCTAATAATATAGATGGCTTTCCATTTGCCATGGGTGGTGAGGATCCTACGATTACCATCCCATCCATGCTTACCACGAAAGCCATTGGTACTCAACTAAAAAATGACCTGTCGAGCGGCACTGTCACGGTGAAGTTAACCACCCAACATCGTGACCAATTTACCATGACTGATCCCGGTCTGGAAGATACGATTTCGTCATTCACCTCGCGCGGACCAGCGCGCTACGGAACTTACCTCAAGCCTGATATTACTGCGATTGGCGATACTGTCTTCTCTACCAAAGCCTTGAGTAGAAACCAGGGTGTCAGTTTCAATGGTACCTCAATGGCTGCGCCGCACGTGGCAGGTGTGGTGGCTCTCTTGAAGCAGATGCATCCTACATGGTCGGTGGCGGAGTTGAAGGCTCTGGCGATGAACACAGCCACTAACGATTTGTACACTGGCGCTAATCGCACGGGTAGTCAATACACGCCAACTCGCATTGGTGCCGGGCGGGTCAGCGCAGCCAACGCCGCTCAATCTAATGTGGTTGCCTTCAATAAGGATGATCCAGGCCAGGTTAGCCTCGCCTTTGGTGAGGTAGAGGTTGTTGATCTGCTTTCAGGCGTTGACCAGAGTATCGTGAAAACAATTACGATTAAGAATTTTGGCTCCTCGCCCGAGAGTTACAATGTCACCTTTGATTCGCGCTATCAGGCCAATCCAGGACTGACATTCACCTTGCTAGATGCGAATAATGTGGCGTTGACCAATCCGGTGACCGTTACAGCCAATAGCACTCTGGATATCAAGGTCAAGGTGGATATTGATGCTGGCGCACTGACGCGCGCTCCTGATGCTACGATCTCAACTGCTAATGGTCGTCAGCGCTTTAGCGAGGGTGGCGGATATGTCGTCTTAACCTCGAATGACAGTGCCCCAACCTTGCGTGTGCCAGTTCACATCGCCGCTCGCCCGGCCTCATCCATGGGTATTCTTGAGCACAGGATCAATTTACCCGCAGCCACGACAGGCACTTTCAGTTTGCACGCGGTGGGTACTCTCGTGGATACGACTGATGACGTTTCTTGGGTATCCATACTGGAATTGATGGATGAGGATCCCAATGATGCCTCGAGTGTTGGCCCGAACGAAGCTGCCGATTTGCGCTATATCGGTGCGACCTCGGATTATCCTGTGTATATATTTGACGAGGCAGCTCTATATTTTGGTATTGCCACCTATGGCCGGTGGGATACACCTAATTCAGTCGAGTTTGATATTTACATTGATGTGAATGAGGATGGCAGCGACGATTTTGTGGTGTTCAATACCAACCTGGGCTTCTTCACCGGCGTCACGGATGATGCGATTGTGACAGTCTTCTGCGATCTCTCTTCCTTCGTTTGCGACGCCTGGTATTACGTGAATGGGCTGAGCGGATCCACGAACACCAATCTTTTCCATAACAATGTGATGACTCTAGTAGTGCCACTGGTAGGCATTGGGCTGGATGAAGTGAATAACACAGACTTCGACTTCTACGTTGTTTCGTATAGTCGAGAGGCGTCAGGGGCTGTGGATGTCAGTGATCTCATGTCATACGATGTCGCCAATCAATCCTTCATCACGGTAGATACCACGAATACGGGAATGCCAATGTGGCTGGATGCCGCGGATTACTCTCCAACCTTCGACATCACCTATGACAAGAATGCCATTGCTGCCAATGACTCCAGAGGTTTGTTGCTATTACATCATCACAATGCAGTTGGCTCTGCCGAGATTTTGACGTTCGATTACAAGATGTTCCTGCCAACCGTTTCACGCTAACATTTTATAAGAGGCTGCCTAAGCGTGGTTTTAATGCGCAAACAGCCTCTAAAATTACATAAAGTCATGCCCCGAATTGACATTCGGGGCGTGACTTATTGAATGGTAAAAATCAAACGTAGACATTCAAGTGCAATTCTAGACAAGCCTCTCGGGATGAGCGATCCAACCCTGAAAGGGTTAAGGTCCGTTACGCGCCATCAGGGGGAGATAAGCCTTCTGGATTGGCGTGTCAATTGGAATTAAAGTCAGTGAAACGGTATGGGGTGAGCCGGCAACCCCAGGAGGCGAGGTGGCGACGATCGTGATTTGGCTTTCCATGGCGGTTTGAATATCTCCTCTTGGCTGCGCTGGCGTGATAATC
>JBBILY010000091.1:0-12541 GCA_037444705.1 Chloroflexota bacterium
CATCAACCTTCCTGTAGGGCGCTTGGCATTGGCGTTGGGACTACGCTTTATTCCGCGTGACACCCCCGAGAAGGTGACCGAACGTTTTGACTGGTTGGGTGCGCTGACTTTTTTGAGTGGGTTTACCTTGTTACTCTTGACCATGAACCAAGGGCATAATTGGGGGTGGACCTCGGCAGCGGTTCTGGCTTCGCTCGCTCTGTCCGCAGCATTGTTAATGTTATTTGTTCAACGCCAGAACCGCATCCCTGATCCAATGCTGGATTTGCGTCTGTTTCAAAATCGCGTCTTTTCAGCCTCCCTGATCAGCGCGGTGATTAATTACATCTGTGTCTACGGGGTCATGTTTCTGATGCCATTCTATTTGTTACAAGGGCGGGGATTGATACCATCCGAGGCAGGCACCCTCTTAACCGCGCAGCCCATCGTTATGGCCATTGTCGCCCCAATCAGCGGAACCATCTCAGACAGGGTTGGCGCCCAGATACCTGGCACCTTAGGTATGGGATTGCTATCTCTGGGTCTATTCTTACTCTCTCGTTTGGAACTCTCTACGCCGCTGCCTATTGTCATCCTGTCCCTGGCAGTCACCGGCTTGGGGATAGGCATTTTTATCTCTCCCAACAATAGTGCCTTAATGGGCGCTGCCCCCCGTCAGCGCCAGGGGATCGCGGCTGGCTTATTGGCTACGGCTCGCAACGTGGGTATGGTACTCGGGGTTGGGCTGGCAGGAGCGATTTTTAACACCCTGCTGATGGGTCACTCAACCGGCACACCGATTATCAGCGCAACCCAAAAATCTTTTACCGCGTTCATTTTCATCGCCATTCTTGGTGCAATAACTTCCGCCATTCGAGGTAAAACGCGTGAAATCTAGACACTAAGAGTTTGCTCAAGCCTAAAAGAGTATGTATGCGGCGCTGGAATGGGTGGGGAGACGCTTCAATTCAATACCCTTTACATGACCATGCAAAACATTACTTGGCTCGAAGAATCGGGCCTGCTACTATTTATCCAGACGCGAGCCTGGAAAGCGTGTTGGCATCCATTCGCACATCTCGCCTGCCACAGCATCCTCTTATCACGACCGACCCCCTAGATAGGTTACTTCACGCTCGCGGTCAAAGCCTTCCCGACTGGGTTGCCTTGCGTTCCGGCCGCATCAGCGTTTTCCCTGACGGGATATCCTATCCTTCAACGGAAGAGGAAGTTCGCTCCGTCCTCGCTTTTGCACATAAAGAGGGGGTTTATCTGATCCCTTACGGTGGGGGCACCAGTGTGGTGGGCCACATTACTCCCCTGGAGAAATATACTCCTGTGATAACGGTTGACCTGTCCCGCTTAAACCAACTTCTGACACTGGATGAAACCAGCCGGCTTGCCACTTTTGATGCAGGGGTGAAAGGCCCACACCTCGAATCCCAATTAAATCGCCTGGGTTATACGCTAGGACACTTTCCACAATCCTTCGAACAATCCACTTTAGGGGGCTGGATTGCCACACGTTCCAGCGGACAACAATCTTATTACTATGGACGTATCGAAGACCTGTTTGCCGCAGCGCATCTGGAAACTTTCATCGGAACCCTTGAACTTAAACCATTCCCTGCCAGCGCGGCTGGCCCTGACCTACGCCAGCTCATACTGGGGAGCGAGGGTCGCCTCGGCATCATCACTCGTGCGACTGTTCGCATCCGTCCGCTACCAGAATCGGAAGGTTTCTTTGGAATTCTATTCCCTGATTGGGAATCAGGCGTTGATGCCCTCCGTAACATCGCCCAGAAGGACATCCTGGCATCTATGCTTCGCCTCAGCAATTCACAAGAGACAGAGATTACCCTTGCCCTTTCTGATAACGAACGCCTGCTTCCCTGGATAGAACGGGGCTTACGCTTACTGGGATATCACGACCAACGTTGCCTGCTGATCTTCGCCGTATCCGGTAACATTGAAGACGTCAACCACTCCCGGCGGCGCATTATTACCCTGGCACGCAAGTTTGGAGGCTTATTTGTCGGATCGTTCGTGGGGAAACTATGGCAAAAGAAGCGCTTTCTGACCCCATACCTGCGTAATACGTTATGGGAATTAGGGTATGCCATAGACACCTTGGAAACCGCCGTTCCTTGGTCATCTGTGCCTGAAACCACCCAGGCGATATTAAACACTCTGACGTCCGCTTTGCTCCCCTTCGGTGAGCGCGTTTTGGCTTTTGCCCACCTCTCGCATGTCTATAAAGACGGTGCCAGCATCTATGTCACCTATATTTTCCGTAGGGCGCGTGACCCCGATGAAGTCTTGGAGCGTTGGAAACTTCTCAAATCCTCTGCCAGCCAGGTCATTATCACCCATGGTGGCACGATCAGCCACCAGCACGGCGTAGGCTTAGATCATGCTCCCTATTTATTGAGCGAGAAAGGCTCAATTGGCCTGACTATGCTGGAGGCCGCTTGCAAGGCACTTGACCCTAACGGGCTTATGAACCCTGGAAAGTTAATCCCAAACCGATAATCCCAAGGAATGTTAGAAGACGATGTCTAACCCCGATTGGAGAGAGCAGATCTGGTCAAATTTAAATCGGCCGTGGGATGTTATCATCATTGGGGGTGGTGTCACAGGGGCAGGAATATTGCGTGAAGCCGCACGTTGGGGTTTGCGAGCCTTGTTGGTTGAAGGGCACGACTTCGCTTCAGGCACCTCCAGCCGTTCATCTAAGTTAGTACATGGGGGTTTCCGTTATTTAAAAAATGCTCAATTCAAACTCACCCTCGAGGCCGTGCATGAGCGCGAACGGCTGCTCAAGGAAGGCAGGGGCTTGATTAACCAGATGGGCTTTCTTTTGGTCAGTTACGACCGCGATCGGATCCCAGCCTGGGTTTTCGGACTGGGCTTAGCGCTTTACGACCTCCTGGCCTTGAAGTGGAACCACCGCTATTATGACGCCACTGATATTAAAGACCTCTGTCCTTACATTAACGAGGATGGGTTGCTGGGTGGATATCGTTACTTTGATGCTCAAACGGATGATGCTCGTCTGGTCCTGCGTTTAATCCACGAGGCACAAGGTGATGGGGCGTTGGCCCTCAATTACGCCCGCGTCACTTCATTGCTTCATGATCATAAGGGTCAGTTTTGTGGGGTAGTCTTGCAGGATCAATCCCCTCAAGGGCAAGGCCGTACACTCGAAATTCAAGCCTCAGTAGTTATTAATGCCACTGGTGCCTGGGCAGATGAATTGCGCACCCTGGCTGGAGGCAAACCACGCTTGCGCAAACTACGTGGCAGCCATCTTATCTTTCCCTATCATCGTTTACCTCTAACTCGGGCAATAAGTTTTCTGCACCCCAAAGATCACCGACCCGTTTTTGCCTTTCCTTGGGAAGGGGTTACCCTCTTCGGCACAACAGATGTTGACCATGCTGCCCCTCTCGTAACCGATCCGACGATCAGCACCGCCGAATTAGAGTATTTAATGGACGCTTTAAACATCGTCTTTCCTGGGCAATCGCTTACCTTTAATGATGTGCAGTCCACATTTTCTGGTATCCGTCCTGTGGTGTACACAGGTAAGGTGGACCCTTCTAAAGAATCGCGCGAACATGTCATCTGGTTCGAAAATGGATTGCTTACCGTAACCGGCGGCAAACTAACCACCTTTCGCCTGATGGCACACGACGCCCTCCGCGCCATCAGCCGCAAATTGCCTCGTTCTCCCCGCTTCCATTTACATCAACGTATGTTAAATCCCATCTCCTTTGAGGAAATTATCCACCCTGATCTGAGCCGCGCCGCTCATCTGCGATTGCTTGGCCGCTATGGCCGGGATGCTGTCTCGTTAATTGAGATCGCCAACCCTGGGGAATTATCCAAGATCGAAAACACACCCAACCTCTGGGCGGAATTGCGTTGGGCTGCCAGATCAGAACAGGTGGTTCATCTGGAAGATTTGCTATTAAGACGAGTCCGCCTGGGTTTGCTTCTCCCCCAAGGAGGAGTAACCATCCTCGATCGAATTACGCAAAATCGTCCAATCCGAACTGGGTTGGGATGATCCAAGATGGGAACAGGAAGTCTCAGATTACCAAAGACTATGGCAGCATTGCTATGGGGTTAATTTCTGATGGCAACTAAGATTTCAACTTCGACTGGCTGGGGTTGCCAGTGGTCACACCCTGGTTTCCCCAAGCATTTTTAACTTTTCATCTAAAGATCTTCCAGTAAAATAGACAATAATTACTCTTTTAGAAAGATTAGGCGATAACATGACGACCCAAAGTCATTCTATACCACCGCGTTTGCAAGAAATTATCGAGGCCTTTCAAGCGAGCGAAGGGCGCGAGAAGGTTGAATTGCTGGTTTACTACTCTGAACGGATGCCACCACTGTCACCTCATTTAGCGGAACACCCTGAGGAAATGCAACCGGTGCCAGAGTGTATGACCCCAGTCTTTGTCAAATCAGAAATCAAGAATGGAGGTCTACACTTTTACTTTGACATCCCCCCCGAGTCACCGACTGTGCGGGGCTTTGCTGCTATTGTGGCTGAAGGGCTAAATGGAGCAACTCCTGAACAAATATTAGCGCTGCCTGGCGATTTCTTCCAGCAAATGGGCTTGGAACAAATCCTCACCATGCAGAGGCTGAATGGATTTTTCGCCATCTTAGCCCACATCAAACGCTTGGCTGCAGAGATGTTGGATCAAATGGGAGCCGAAGTAAATTCCTGAGCCACCCTTTTGTTTCCCATGACACTTACCCGCCTATTAAATGCCTGGCAAACCGAACCTTCAATCGCGGATTGTATTGCCGCAAGGCAGACCGAGCCGGCCCGCCAACCTCAATATACACCCTTCCCCGAAGGTTTAAACCCGGCATTAATAGAAGCCCTTAAAGCCAAGGGTATAAGCGCCTTATACACCCATCAATATGCCACATGGGAACATGTTCATCAGGGGCGCAATATCATTGTAGTCACCAGCACTGCCAGTGGTAAAACCCTGTGCTATAACTTGCCGGTTCTAAATTACCTGTACCGCCATGCGGAAGGTCGTGCGCTTTACTTGTTCCCTACCAAAGCCCTTGCCCAAGATCAATTTTCCACTCTGCAAGAAATAACACAAGGGGCATCATTTCCATATCCTAGAGATAGCCAAAGTTCTCAAAAACAGCCTCTCTCGCCAATCCCAATAGCCATTTACGACGGGGATACCCCCGCTTCCGCACGCCCAGCGATCCGCAAGCAAGCGCGTTTATTAATCACCAACCCGGATATGCTACACATGGGAATTCTCCCCCATCACACGGCCTGGAGCGAATTTCTCCGCAATCTCCATTTTATCGTTATAGACGAATTGCATATTTATCGTGGTGTATTTGGTTCTCATGTAGCCAATGTACTGCGTCGCCTGAAACGCCTCACCCGTTTTTATGGGTCTCACCCTCAGTTTATCCTCACCTCTGCCACCATTGCTAACCCGATCGAACTGGCTCAAAAGTTAATCGAGGAAGACGTTGTTCTGGTAGATAACGATGGCTCTGCCCGTGGCCCCAGACACTTCCTAATTTATAATCCCCCTATTGTCAACCAGGAGTTAGGCCTCCGGCGTAGCGCTTTAATAGAAAGCGTTCGTCTGGCAGAGGATTTGCTGGCTTATGACATACAAACCATACTTTTTGGCCGCTCACGCAGGTCCGTAGAATTAATTTTGACCTATCTAACACAAAAGACCGCACCTACCCCAAAGCCTCACCCCAAAGTTAACCAGATAGAGAAAAGCCTCATTCGCGGCTATCGTTCTGGCTACCTCCCCGAAGAACGCCGTAAAATTGAACAAGGCTTACGAAGCGGTGCCGTAAGACTGGTTGTCGCTACAAATGCTCTTGAACTGGGTGTTGACATCGGTGGAATGGGAGCCTCTTTGTTAGTGGGTTATCCTGGCACAATCGCCGCCACCCGGCAACAGGCAGGGCGAGCAGGCCGTGGTCAAGAGCCGTCAGTAGCCATACTGGTGGCCACAGCCAACCCACTCGATCAGTTCCTGGCCCATCACCCCGATTATTTCTTCGGACAATCCCCCGAACAAGCCTTGATTAACCCAGATAACCCTCTCATTCTACTGGCACATTTGCGCTGCGCTGTTTTTGAGTTGCCCTTCGAGGAAAATGAGGCTTTTGGCAAATTGGAGAGTACTCAGGTTCATGAATTTCTGGAATTTTTGCGAAGTTCGCAGATCCTCCATTATTCCCAGGGGAGATATTATTGGATGGCAGATAATTACCCTGCGGAGGGCGTCTCCCTCCGCAGCGCCTCGCCCAATCATATACTGCTTCAAAATCAAACCAATGGTTCCACATCCACCATTGGCCAGGTGGATTATGAGAGCGCCCCCTGGATGGTCCATCCAGGTGCAGTCTATATCCACGAGGGGCGAACTTTTTTGGTAGAGAATCTTGATTTGGAACAATATCTGGCTACCCTGCGTGAAGTGGACCTTGACTACTACACTGAGCCTATAACTGAAACTACGATCCAATTACTTGAGAAATATGCTGAGAGTGACGTCCGCGGTGCCACAAAAGCCCAGGGTGAGATCAAAGTCACTACGCAATTAGTCGGCTTCCGCAAGATACGATGGTTCACTCACGAAGTGTTAGGAATTGAAGAGATAAACTTGCCCCCAACAGAACTGCTGACAACAGCCTACTGGCTCTCTCTAAGCGACGATACCGTAAATCAGATACGAGAGCGAGGTTTATGGCGTAACGACCCTAATCAATATGGGCCAAACTGGGGCACCCAACGCGATCTCGCGCGCGCTCGTGACGCTTATCGTTGCCAGGTATGTGGCGCCCCAGAAACAGGGCGTGCCCACGATGTTCATCACAAAATACCCTTTCGCTTTTTCAAAGACGAGCATGGTACACCCGATTTTATCCGCGCTAACATGCTGGATAACCTGGTAACGCTTTGTCCAGCCTGCCACCGGCGCGCAGAGACGGGTGTATATGTACGTAGCGGTCTTGCGGGGTTGGCATATGCCATAGCCCATCTTGCTCCGCTATTTCTGATGTGTGACAGAAATGATATCGGGATCCATTCAGATCCGCAATCCAATCTCTCGCTAGGACGACCTACGATTATCCTATACGACCGCATTCCAGCCGGAATCGGCCTGAGCCAGAAAATTTATGAAAGCCACGACCTGTTATTATCTCGCGTCCACGAACTGATAGCCACGTGTGAATGCTCTGACGGTTGTCCGTCCTGTGTGGGTCCAGGGGGAGAGAATGGCTTAGGAGGCAAGCCCGAGACTCTGGCAATCCTGAGCCTGATCACTCCAACGCCCCTATAATGCTCCCTTCTTATGGTATAAATACATCATAAATACTTTCCTACAGGATTTATTTTCCCCCACGTATGACTTCCCTGGCCGATAAATTAAAATCCCTCGGGGTAAAAGTTGGCGCGCAGCACTTACCACCCCCCAAACCCAAGCATCCATTCACGATCGAAAATGTCTTGGGTGGAAGTTACATAAACACACCTCTCGGGGAAATCTTTGTAAAAGAAGCCTATTATCCATCCAATCATTACCATGGCCGCGTGCCTCTCGGATGGAATAATCTACCCCATATATTAGCCGCATGGGCTGAGGACGAACGTCTGTCGAGCCTTTCACCACAATCCTTTGTCTTTCTTGACACCGAGACTACGGGTCTTTCTGGAGGTACAGGGACATATGTTTTCCTGGTTGGGGTTGCGCGTTTTGAAGGCGAGCAATTTCATCTCGTTCAATTCTTCATGCGCGATCCCGCTGAGGAGATCAGGTTGCTGGCTGCCTTAGAGAAATTTCTGGCACCCTGTCAGGCTGTCGTTACTTTCAATGGAAAATCTTTTGATTTACCCCTCATAGCAACCCGCTATTTAAGCCATGGATGGCGAGTGCCCCTTGCAGAATTTGCGCATATTGACTTATTACACCTGGCCCGTCGCCTTTGGCGAGAACGATTGCCCAGCCGCACACTATACAATCTCGAATTTCACATCTTGGGAGCCACCCGTACTGAAGAAGATTTGCCAGGATGGATGATCCCCCAAATATATTTCGACTATTTAATCAGCGGTGATGCCCGCCCTCTGAAAAGGGTTTTTTATCATAACGCCCTGGATGTAATCTCATTGGCTGCCCTTTTTAGTTACCTAACTGCACTCCTTGCTAATCCTATTCAAATCCCCCCTGAATATAGCCCAGATATCCTTGCCTTGGCCAGGCTCTTCGAGGATTTAAACGAGGCCAAAGCCGCTATTGATCTTTATGCTAAAGCCCTGGAATATCCACTACCTGCCCCAATCCTCTCCGAGAGCCTTCACAATCTGGCTATGCTTTATAAGAGGCAAGGAAACTTTAACCTCGCCGTCCCCTTATGGGAAAAGGCCGCTCACCTGAAGCATCTCCACGCTCATATAGAGCTGGCGAAATTTTACGAACATCGCCAACAAGATTATAGGGAGGCCATTTCATGGACACGCTCCGCACTGAATATTTTAGAAAAAACAGACCTCTCATTTGACGAGAAACAAAACTGGCTCAACCAACTGCAACATCGGCTAACCCGCTTGCTTCGCAAAAACGATGAACTCTGAAATCGCCAAGTCTTTGCGATACAACATCATCGTTAACTTCACCGATGGCGGCTTCTTTGGCATGGCCATTGGCTTTGCCTCATTCGTCACCGTTATCCCTTTATTCGTCTCCACCATGACCGATTCCGCCATTCTGATCGGCCTGATCCCCGCTGTACATGCCTTGGGATGGCAACTCCCTCAACTGCTCATGGCCGAGCGTGTCTCGCGCCTGAAGCGCTACAAGCCCATGGTGCTCTGGCTGACTATCCAGGAAAGAATCCCATTCCTGGGGTTTGCTCTAACGGCCTGGGCACTCCCCTATTTGGGTACTAAACCTGCTTTATGGATCACATACCTGCTCCTGATCTGGCAGAGTCTAGGTGCTGGCTTGACGGCCAACCCCTGGCAGAATTTGATCGCCAAAATTATCCCTGCCGATTTCCGTGGCACATTTTTGGGCGCCCAGGCCTCGATTGGTAATGCTCTTTCCAGCCTGGGAGCCGTGTTCGCGGGTTTTATCCTCGAGGCATTTGATCCGCCCCTGGGCTATGTCTATTGCTTTTTACTGGCCAGCCTGTGCATGGCGATCTCGTGGGTTGCCCTGGCTCTCACTCGAGAGCCCGAGAGCGAGATTACCCCCTCACATTCAAATTCTATTTCATTGTGGGCAAAGTCTTTTCACATCTTGCGTCACGACACAGCCTTTCGCTGGTTTATCCCGATCCGTATGGCATTATCTTTTGCTACTATAGCCTTTGCCTTCTATACCGTTTATGCCGTCCGCCAACACCACTTGAGCGAAAGCGCCATAGGGATTATGACGGGAGTGTTGATGGGCACCCAGATTGTTGCCAATCCCATTATGGGCTGGCTGGGTGATCGTTGGGGGCATGCGCGCATTATGAAACTTGGGGTGTTCGCCTGCATACTGAGCGCCTTCCTGGCTGGGATTGCTTCCCACCCGGCCTGGTTTTATCTGGTCTTCACCCTGGCCGGCATCGGTAATGTCACTCTATGGACTATTCCGATGGCAATGATGATGAACTTTAGCAATGAAACGGACCGGCCAGCCTATATCGGCCTGGCTAATACGCTGGTGGCCCCGAGCACAATTCTTGCCCCCTTCTTAGGTGGCTGGCTGGCGGATCACAGTGGCTATCGCACCACTTTCTTCGTAACTGTAGCCTGCGGGATAATAACCCTAATCATCATGCAAGCCAAGTTACACTTACCCCAAGAGGCGTATAAATCGGTTGACTAACAGATTTATTAATTGCAATACTGTCAGGCAATATCTCCATCTATTAATGCTAAACTATGACAAAGAGTCAGATCTCAGCCAACCACTTGAAACGCTCATGTCCGAACCGTCCTCTACGCTCAAACCCAGATTTTCTCATTCGGAGAAGAATATCAACCGCTATTTTCCTGCGGCCCTGGTTGGGATCTGGCTCTTAATTCTTTGGTTTTCTCCCATTACAAGTACCACATTATTCTTCTCCGTGACTGGTTTATTAAATTTATTCGGGTGGGTTTGGGTTTGGAGAAATCTCAAAGAGTGATTAGTTAGTCATTAAGGAGGTGCGATTGTAAAATACCGTGACCGCCAATCCCCTCTCTTCCCTTCCCTTTGCGGCGACGCCCGGTACTACCGGGCGTCTGCCTTTCTTGACACGATAAACGATCTTTGCTATATTGACCTTAATTCGATCAGCCTCTACCCCTAATCTTCCAGAGGAGAAGTTATTATGTCCAAAACCTATGTTGAAAGTCTTCTGGGTCAACATGAGAAGATCATCTTGGTCACCCGCCAACATTGGTTTGTGCTAGCCCGTGCCATTTTCCTTGAAATTACCCTTATATTAATCATCTTTGCTACCACCATCGCCGCGGCCATTTTCTTTCCTCCTTTTGCTGCTTTAATCGCAGCCATTGGCTTTGTTTTGCTTCTCATCCCGATCGCTACCATGACTATAGACATTCTCAACTGGGCTAACCGCCAATTCATCATCACCAATCGCCGTGTAATCCAGATCTCAGGGATCTTCAACAAGAGCGTAATTGACTCCAACCTGGAGAAAGTCAATGACGTTAAGATGGAACAAAGCGCCTTAGGCCGTTTATTTGGCTATGGAGACATCGAAATCCTGACCGCTAGTGAACTGGGTGTAAACCTTTTCAAACGCATTGACGAACCTATACGCTTCAAGACCGCTATGCTCAACGCCAAGGAGTATATCGAGCGTCAGGCTCTTAGCGAGGCAAACGATTCAATTCCCGATAACATCCCCGCTATGATCGAGCGGCTTGACCAATTGCGCCAGAGGGGTGTTTTGACGGACGAAGAGTTCCAGAATAAAAAAGCAGAGTTATTAGCAAAGTTGTGAGGCAGTCATCCAGTGGAGGGGGTTTACCCCTCCACTCAGGTCTAAGTCTCTAGATGAAAGGTATGATAACTGTTTGCACAAGGATTCCCCCAGGCTATATGCATGGCCTTTGCGGTCAGGTCTATGACCAAAGCGTTGATGGTCTTCTCACGATCCAGGGGGTCTAAATCGTGAACGGCATGGTTGCAGATTGAATTGGGATAGTTGATATGATCCCTCTGAATTGCCTGCAGGGTTTTTATCGTATGCTTGGATGTGCTCAGCAATAATCTGAGGGCGCGATAATAGCGCACCCGCGTTCCCACTAATTCGTCTGGTTCATCTTCAATAGCCTGCATTTGGGGATCAAGATAAAAATTGGTGTGGACAACATACCCGTCTTGCCCATATAACACTGCAAATTTTCGCGCTGAAACCTCAACATTGTATAACTCGCCGCTTTCATGAGCGATCAAATGGTTATACCCTGCCGCGCGTTGAGGGGTAAGCGTGCAACGGATGGCTTCTCCAATCGTGCGGGCTGCTAAAACTGCTCGTGACACGACCAGGCGTGGTATCCCAATGCGACTGTCACTCGGATAGACTGAATCGCAGCACTGTGCAATCCCTGCGGCGTTGAAACCAACGTTAGGCAGTAACCCCCCATAGGTCATCGCCAGAAAAGGAGGCTCATCCTCCGGAGTAACCTGCACCACGTAAACATCGGGTTCATCCTCTGGCAACCAATCCTCATTATGAGCGATCAGGATATGCTCATCGGCAGTGCGCTTATCATTCACTGCCAGACTGGTGCACTTCGTCAAGTGCAATGCATCCATAGTGACGGCTTCCAACGCGTTGAGCACCGCCACATCTTCGAAAGGCACATCTGCGCCTTCGGCGATGCCAATCATTTCCTCAACATACTGGGGGTACCGTTCCTGGGCAAATGGAATGTATTTCTGCGCCTGGATTTGAGCCCCTTCCCAGGTCAATTGCAAATCGTCATAGGCACTGGCAATCAAGACCCGCGCGTTTTCGATGCTGTGCCGCACCTGGCGGGCACACGCCTCGCCAATCTGACGCCCAATCTCTCGATGGGAGCCACTGGCTCGAATGTACGGAATAGGTGTATCGTGGGTGATAGTCTCGGTGACGCTCATCATTTTCACTCGATTAATTCAAATTCTAGGCGCAAGGACCTTATCCAACATCCCTGAACCCGGCAAACTCTCACCGCTTCCTCCAGTACATTTTTAGGCAGTTGTTCACTTTCCGATATAACCACTCCATCAACTCTCCTCTCACAGATGATATTTTCTATCTGATCGAATCCTCCAAGAATTCCCACCCCATGGATCTCTCGACCAGCATTATAAGGATCATCGTCCAGGAAACCTATTGGCCGATAACCAAATTGGGGGTTCATCAGCATCCACCGCACCGCCATTTCACCCGCATCTCCCGCTCCCAGGATCAACACCCTTTCTTCCTTTGTCCTGGGTTGATGTCCATAGACCTGGTCCAGAATTTTAAATGAGGAACGAGA
>JBBILY010000092.1:0-12524 GCA_037444705.1 Chloroflexota bacterium
ACCAGGCTTTCGCCCTGCTTGTCACCAGTAATTCGCGACTTTGAGAAAGCCATGCACCCCGCTGAAAATCTCCTTGACAGATTTGAGATTCTGTATAAAATCAGGCGGAATGAATCGAAGTTTCTTACCCCCAGTGAATATAACTTCGCCCAGGGCAATCCCCACCGTGGGCGATTTTTTTATCCGACGAGAGCCGAAAAGGCTCTCTTTTTTTGCCTGTTGGCGGACGGGAGGCCTCCATGCGACTTCCAGGGTTGATTGATCCGCATGTCCACCTGCGCGAGCCTGGCGCTACGCATAAAGAAGACTGGGCTAGCGGCACTGCGGCTGCCCTGGCGGGGGGGGTTACCCTCATCCTGGCGATGCCTAACACGCAACCTCCCATCACCGATGCGGACACTCTGAGGCTGGCGCTGGAGGCGGCGCGCCTCAAAGCCCGTTGCGACTATGCCCAATATGTTGGGGCCGGCGCAGATAACTGGGAGAGTCTGCCGCCTCTGGCGCGGCACACCGCTGGGCTGAAGATGTACCTGGATCAGACCTATGGTCCGCTACGCCTGGAGACGATGAGCGCTTGGATGCAACATATCTCCCGCTGGCCAAAGCCCTGGCCCTTGGTGGTGCATGCCGAAGGCCGCACCCTGGCGGCGGCTATCTTGCTGGCCGCCCTGTATGATCGTCCGCTGCACCTGGCGCACGTCTCCCGCCGTGAAGAAATCCTGCTCATTCGCGCCGCCAAAGAGCGCGGCATCCCCATCACCTGTGAAGTCACGCCCCATCATCTTTTCCTGACCCAGGACGACTTGAAAGGGGGAAGGGCAGAGGTGCGCCCTGCGCTAGCCAGCTCTCAAGATCGCCAGACTTTATGGGAAAATCTGGAGGTGATTGACTGTTTTGCCACCGACCATGCCCCCCACACTCTGGCGGAGAAAGATGGCCCCAACCCGCCTCCGGGCTTTCCCGGCCTGGAAACCGCCTTACCTCTCCTGCTGACGGCGGTCCACGAAGGCCGCCTGACGCTGGAGGAGTTGATGGCGCGCATGGTCACCAATCCACGCCGCATCTTTCACCTTGTCGAACAACCGCAGACCTGGATTGAGGTGGACCCTGAGGTGAACTGGGAGATCTGCGCTGAAGAAACCTATACCCGATGTGGCTGGACTCCCTTTGAGGGCTGGCGTGTGCGCGTCCGCCTGCGGCGGGTGGTGCTGCGGGGAACGGAGGTCTTCCGCGAGGGTGAAATCCTCGCCCCGCCCGGCTTTGGCATCAATATCAGAGAGGCAATGGCGCGTGAGTCATTGACCTCAATCCCATAAAAATAAGGAGAGAACCTATGGCTGCTTTTACCCCTCCTCAACGCAAACAAAACCCCCATCTGCCTTTTGGCGATCATCGCGACGCCCCTTTCTATGGTAAAGATATCCTTTCGGTCAAGCAATTCAGCCGCGCCGATCTGGAATACATCTTCGCCGTGGCCCACGAAATGCGTGAGATGGTGGAGCGCGTGGGCACTTTTGACCTGCTCAAGGGCAAAATTCTGGCTAACCTGTTCTATGAACCTTCCACCCGCACCTCCTCGTCTTTCACCTCAGCCATGGAGCGCCTGGGGGGCAGCGTGATCCCGATCAATGAGGTGCGCTATTCGTCCGTCTCCAAAGGGGAATCGCTGCCGGATACGGTGCGCACTCTGGAGTGTTATGCCGATGTGATCGTGCTGCGCCATCCTGAGGTGGGCGCCTCAGCCCTGGCGGCTCAGTATGCCCGCAAGCCGATCATCAACGCCGGCGACGGCATTGGTGAACACCCCACCCAGGCCTTGTTAGACCTGTTCACCATCGTCGAAGAGTTGGGTCAGGTGGATGGCCTGACGGTCACCATGCTGGGCGATCTCAAATATGGGCGCACGGTGCATTCACTGGCGCGCTTGCTCTCGCTCTACGATGTGCGCCTGCACTATGTATCACCGGAAATCTTGCGCATGCCGCCGGAGATCATTGAGGAGTTGAACCAGAAAGGCATCCCCCAAAGCGAGCACACCTCACTCGACGAAGTCTTACCTGAAACCGATGTGCTCTATGTCACCCGTGTACAAAAGGAGCGTTTTGAGAACCCGGCCGAGTACGAGAGCGTTAAGGACGCCTATGTGATTACGCCGGAGGTGATGCAGCGGGCCAAGGAACGCATGATCGTCATGCATCCTTTGCCGCGAGTGGGCGAAATCAGCATGGAAGTGGATGCCGACCCCCGCGCCGCCTATTTCCGCCAGATGGAGTATGGTTTATATGTGCGTATGGCTTTGCTGGCCATGGTGCTGGGCAAAGCCTAGTTGAGAGTGGAGGCTATGGGTTTCTTCACCCGTCTGGAAGAGCGCGCCCGCCAGATTAATTCCCTGGTGTGTGTGGGGCTGGATCCCCACCCCGCCGACCTGCCTCGGCCACAGGCCCTGGCGGCCAGGGATTATTGCCTGCGCTTGATCGAAGCCACCGCCGAAGTGGCGCTGGCGTTCAAGCCCAATGTGGCTTTCTTCGAAGCCTTTGGCCCATCAGGGTTGGAGGCCCTGCAGCAGGTCATTGCCGCTGTGCCCAAGGACATTGCGGTAATCCTGGATGCCAAGCGCGGCGACATCCCCTCCACCGCCCAGGCTTACGCCCAGGCTGCCTTTGAGGTTTTGGGAGCTCAGGCGATCACCCTCAACCCCTATCTGGGTTATGATGCCCTGCAACCTTTCCTGGCCTACCCTGAGCGGGGGGTCTTCTTGCTGTGCAGGAGTTCTAACCCTGGGGCAGCCGACTTGCAAGACCTGCGCCTTTTAGAGGCGTATCAAGGCGTGGGCGATCTGCGCCTCTATGAACGTCTGGCGTTGATGGCGGCGCAATGGAACAGTGACGACAATCTGGGTCTGGTGGTGGGGGCTACCCAGCCTCAGGCGCTGGCGCAAGTGCGGGCGCTGGCCCCTGACCTGTGGTTCCTGTTGCCGGGGGTTGGCGTCCAGGGTGGAGACCTGTCGGCCGCCCTGCAAGCCGGCCTACGCCAGGATGGGATGGGGGTGTTGGTCGCCGTCTCACGCAGCCTGGGGCGCGCCGATGACCCAGGTCAGGCTGCCAGAGCCCTGCGCGATGAGATCAATCGCTACCGCCAGAGAAGCCTGCCAGATGAAGTTCAAGCCTTGCCTGCAGGGCTGCGACCCCTGGCCGATAACCTGCTCCAGGCGGGCTGCGTTCAGTTCGGGCAGTTCACCCTCAAATCGGGCCTGATCTCCCCCATCTACATTGACTTGCGCCGTCTGGTGGGCTATCCTGGCCTGCTGGCGCAGGTGGCCGCGGCTTACCTGCCATTGTTAACCCACCTCTCTTTCGATTGCCTGGCAGCCCTGCCCTATGCGGCCATCCCCATCGCCACCGCCGTCAGTCTGCAAGGCGGCTGGCGGCTGATTTATCCGCGTAAAGAGGCTAAAACCTATGGCACACGGGCCGAAATCGAGGGCGTTTTCAAGGCAGGGGAGACGGCGGTGATCCTGGATGATCTGGCGACCACGGGCAGCAGCAAATTCGAGTTCATCGAGAAACTGATCGCCGCCGGCCTGCAGGTTAAGGATGTAGTCGTCTTGATTGATCGCCAGTCTGGGGCGGCGCAGGCGCTGGTGCAGGCGGGTTATCGCCTGTGGGCGGTGTTTAGCCTGACCCAACTCCTGGATTACTGGGAGCACAGCGGGCAGATCACCACCGCCCAAGCCAACGCCGTGCGGGAGTTCATTAAAACCACGGCTTGAACGGAGGACAGGTGTATCCCTTCTTGCGAGCCTTGCTCTTTCGCCTGGAGCCGGAGCGCGCCCACGCTCTGAGCCTGTACGCTATGCGCCTGGTGGGGGATTTGCCCTGGCTGCGCGCCGCGTTGAGGGCGCGGATGGCATCTCCGCCCAGGCCCGTGCAGGCTTTTGGCTTGACTTTCCGCAATCCCCTGGGGCTGGCGGCCGGCTACGACAAAGATGGCCTGGCCTGGCGCGGTTTGGCCTGCCTGGGCTTCGGCCACATCGAGATTGGCACTGTAACCCCGCGGCCTCAGCCGGGTAACCCGCGCCCACGCCTGTTTCGCCTGCCCGCCGACCAGGCTCTGATTAATCGCATGGGCTTCCCCGGCAGGGGGGCGCAATTTGTCGCCAGGCAAATCGCTGGCCCACGCCCGCCCGGCCTGATCCTGGGGGTGAACCTGGGCAAAAATTGGGACACCCCGTTGGAAAGGGCCGTGGATGACTATTTGAGCCTGCTGCACACCTTTGCCCCATTGGCAGATTACCTGGCGATCAACGTCAGTTCGCCGAACACGGCCGGGTTACGTCGCCTGCAAGGGCGACGGGCCCTGGAGAGGCTCCTGGGCTCACTGGCCTTAGCGCGCCAGCGCCAGGTGGAACAATTGGGTCGGCCTCTGCCCTTACTGGTTAAGTTGTCACCGGATTTGAGCCCGGCTGAACTGGACGACGCCCTGGAGGTGCTCTTGCAGACAGGGATGGATGGCGTGATCGCTACCAACACCACCCTCCAGCGCCAGGGTCTGTGCTCCCCCCAGGCAGGTGAGAGCGGCGGCCTGAGCGGGGCGCCGTTGCGCGACGCCAGCACCCAGATCATCCGCTATATTCATGAACGCACCCAGGGCAGGTTGCCCATCGTTGGCGTCGGGGGCATCCTGAGCGCGGCCGATGCTCGCGAGAAACTGCAGGCCGGCGCAGTCTTAGTACAGGTCTACACCGGCCTGGTATATCAGGGGCCAGGCCTGGTGCGGCGCATCCTGGAGAGCCTTTAGGCGGTGCTAAGGCATTTTGAAATCGAAGGACCAGGTGCCGTCTTCGTCCTCAAGGAAAGACGAACTTTCGCCAATCACCTCAAACCAGGTGTTGCCCGGCTTCAGGGGATAAGGTTGTTGATTGGGAAGGCTCAGGCTCAGCAGGGCATCCGCCTGAGGATGAGCCCAAAGAATCGGGAAAATCTGCCCATCGCGAAAGGCATAGCCTCGCCCCTGACCGAAAAGGCGTTGGTCAATGATCTCGGTAGACGAAGATTTCAGATAAAATTGGTGGGGCACCAGCAACACCACCACATTGCTGGCCGAGAGTTGCACCTGGGTCAGGATGTCCATGAGAGGGGCGTATTCCCGATTCGCCTGGTCGGCGGTGCGGGCCTCTTGGTAGCGAAGATAGCGCCCTAAGCCCGCATCATATTCCCAACGGTGATAGGATACGTTCGAATAACGCACCGCCAACGCTTCCCCAGGGTTGCCACTTGGGGGGATGGCAGCCTCAAAGCGCAGGCCACTCAAGTCCTGACGCGCGTTATTGGTGCGGCGCTGCTGCAGATAGGCGGCGATCTGGGTGGTATCTACAAACAGATTGTTGTAGGCGTTACGCGGTGCCAGACGGCACAGAGGGGGACAGTTAGCGGGCCGTTCAACGATGAGGTGGGGACGCAGGTCTGGGGCGTAGAGAAAACGCAACACGGCATCATCTGCCCAGCCGAAGACGAAGATGGCGCGATACATGCGCATCAGATGGGCGTCGAACAGGCGCGCCGAGCGAATAGGCCCGACGCGTTCGGCGTCGTTGCCATAAAAGATCCCCAGGAAACGCGACATGCCATCCCCAATGTAGTACTCATAGACGTGGTCTGCCAGGGACAAGCCCCATTGTGGGCGCACTTCTCGGGGGAAATTGGTGACCTTAATGGCGATGGGGCGCCGCTCCAGGAGAGCGGCCGATTGTGGCGGTAAACCGGTTAGAGGGTTGATATCCACAGGGAAATGGCGCGGGCCAAAGGCGTAGGCAAAAGCGGTGGCGGTGGGGGTAGGACTGGTGGTTGGCCTGGGGTTGGGAACGGGGGGCGCGGGGGCGCGGCCGCTCAACGCGGCCGTGGGGGTTGAGGGGGGTGGGGCGGTTATCTCCGCCTCCAGGGTGATCTCGGGAGCATCTCCTGGAGGGGAGTTCGGGCTGAGACATCCCACCAGTAATCCCATCAGCAGGAGCACCATCGCTCCGCTCTGAAGGGGGAGGGGCTTGATTCTCCTATTCTGGCGTTTGTTGAAAGCAGGGATGATATTCATGCCGCTTCTTAAGGGATGCGGTTCTCAAAGCGCCAGACGCCTGCCTCTCCCCTTTTGGTGATGTGCGAAGACTGACCCACCACCTGGAACCAGGTGTTGCCTTGTTTGAATGGGAAAGGATTGCCATTCTGGTCAATCAAGGTCAACACCCCTTCCGAGCCGGCCGGGCGCAGCCAGCGCACTTCGTAGGCCTGACCATCCCGGAACAGCCATGCCTGCCCGCTGCCCTGCAACTGGATATCCACAATGCGATAGGAGCCGTTGTTGAGATAATCAGCATGGGTGGCAAACAGCACCACCATATTGCGCGCCGAGATTTGCTGGTTGGTCAGACGATCGGTGAGCGGGGCATAACTTTCTCCCTGTCCGCTGGTGTCTTCCTGCGTGTCCTGAAAGCGCAGGTACGCCCCTGTGGTGGGGTCGTAATCCCAGCGCACGTAAGCGCTGATGGAGTAGCGCAGGAAAACCTGGCTGGCGGGCTGACCGCCGCCGGGAGGCTTGAGTTGAAAGCGCATCCCGTTAAGATTCTGGCGGCCATTAGCCACGCCTTTCGCGCTAATGTATTTGCTTAATTCCTGCGTGTTGGCGATCAGGTAATTAGGCCCATTGGGTTCGATGCGGCATAACACGGGGCAGATGCCACCTCCCTCTACTACCAGACGGTCGGCATAGTCGGAGTTGAAGAGCACCTGTAAAATCCGCTGATCGGCGCCGCCGAAGGCGAACACAGACTTGTACATGCGCACCAGCAGATTATCCAGCAGGCGCGCCGAACGCACCGGCCCCACCTGTTGGGCGTCATTACCATAGAAGATCGCATGGAAGCGGGTCAAGCCATCGTTTTGATAATAATCATAGACGATGTCTGCCAGAGAGATACCCCAGGGGGGACGTTGTCCTCTGGGGAAAATTTGCACCTTAACCGCCACTGGACGACGTTCCAGGCGGCTCGGGTCGCTGACGGGCAGGCCGCTCAGGGGGTTGACGTTTGTGGGGAAGTTAGCCGGGCCGTAATCCTGAGGCACGGGGGTGACTGTGGGTGAGGCTTCGGCGGCACTAGTAGTAGTCGCCGTAATGGGTGTGCTGGTGGGGGAGGTTGGGAAAGGAACTGGGGTCGAAATGTGGGAGGTCTCAGAAGTGGCCGTAGGTTGCGCCGAGGGGGTGGCGCCACGGCCACAGGCGCTCAGGGCCAGGAATACAAGCGCAATTAGAAGCCATCGTTTCATAGGTGATTTACTCCATTTTCCATAACCTGCGACCTGAGGGAGGTCGCCAGAAACTCAGGGAAAAATCATACCCCAAAACGCCAGCCTTGCCAACCTGCTGAATGTCAGGGTGCCCGGCGGTTGAAGTGAGTTCCCGTCCCAACTCTCCCCCCATGCGCTTGCCCTAATAAGAGGAGGGCAGTAGAAGGCATGTAAGCCAACTGCTAGCAGTTGGCCTACCCCTGGGGGTGGGTTGTGACACAGGCCGGCCTTCCAGGGGCGCCGGCGCCCTGTAACCCGAGATAAATCCCTGCCACTCAGTGACATTCAAGACTTGATTTCCAGCCTTGCCAGCGAGGCTGCCACGCGCTTTAACCCCACCCCCTCAAAGAAAATATCCACGATCTCATCATCGTCTTCCAGGCGGCTGTTGAGCACCATCCCCTCGCCCCAGGTGGGATGATAGACCTTTTGTCCCGCCTGATAACGCGGTTGCAAGGCCCCGGGTGTCACAGTGCCTGGCCCCCAGCGCTGGGGGCGGTAGGCGACTTGCGCGGCAGTTGCCCGTGTGCGCCGCGGTTGAGCTTCGTCAACCAGATGGGAGGGGATATCCTCCAGATAGCGCGAGGGCAACATGGGTTCCACTGCACCGTAGAGGTTGCGGTTTTGGCTATATACCAGATACAGGCGATCTTTGGCGCGGGTGATGCCCACATAAAATAGCCGTCGCTCTTCCTGCATGGCTTCTGGATCGTCGAACGAACGGCTGTGGGGCAGGGTACCGTCATTCAGGCCGACGATAAAAACCACCGGGAATTCCAGGCCTTTGGCGGCATGCAGGGTCAGCAGCGTGGGCACGCTGGCCCTTTCGTCTATCGTATCCTGATCCGAGACCAGTGCCACCTGTTCCAGGAAAGCCTCCAGCCCCTGTTCGCTGAACTCGGCTGCCAGCCGCCGCAGTTCCAGCACGTTTTCCCAGCGCTCACGGCCTTCGTCGCTGCCATCATCCAGGTAAGACTGATAATCAACATCGCTCAAGATGCGATCCATCAGGCTCAAGGGGCTGGCACTGAGGGCAAAATTCCGCCACGCGTTGAGCATCTGCCCAAAGGCCACCAGCGGGGCCACCATCCGCGCCGATAAGGCTTCCAGGTGGTCGGATCTCTGCCCTTCCCCCAGGTGTAACAGCAATTCACCGGCCGCCACGCCCACCTGCTGAGCCTGCGTGCGCAGGGCCAGGAAAGTTTTGTGGCCAATGCCGCGCGGTGGGGTGTTGATCACCCGCGTCAGGCTCACTTCATCACGCGGGTTGTGCACCAGGCGCAAATAGGCGATCACATCCTTGACCTCACGCCGCCCGTAAAAGCGTTGCGCACCGACCAGTTTATACGGCAGTCCTGCGCGCAGGAAAGTCTCTTCCAACACGCGCGATTGAGCATTGGTGCGATACATGATGGCGAAATCGCCAGGCTGTGCCTGACGGCTGCCCACCAGGGTGGCGATCGTATCCACGACGAAAGTGGCTTCGGCGCGGTCATCATACGCCTCATATATCACCACTTTTTGCCCCTCGCCGCGCGTGGTGAAAAGACGCTTGGGGGTGCGATAGGGATTGCGGTCAATCACTGCCATGGCTACATCCAGGATATTCTGCGTAGAGCGATAATTCTGCTCCAGCAGGATCACCTGGGCATCGTCAAAATCCTGGGTAAAGCGTAAGACGTTTCGATAATCTGCCCCGCGCCAGCCGTAAATGGATTGGTCCGTATCGCCGACCACGTACAGGTTGCGGTGGAAAGACGCTAGATGCTTGAGCAACTGGTATTGCGCCATGTTGGTATCCTGAAATTCATCCACCAGCACATGCTCGAAGCGCCGCGCATATTTCTCGCGCACCTGGGGGAAATTCTCCAATAAGTAGGCCGTCCACAACAGAAGGTCGTCGAAATCCAGGGCGTTGTTGGTGATCAACAGCTCTTGATAGCGGCGATAGACGCGGGCGATGACCTCATCGCGATATGTCTGCACGGGATAATCGTCCGGCAAGAGGAGGTCATTCTTGGCGTTAGAGATTGCCGCGTGCACCCCGGCCGGGCGGTAGAGTTTCTCATCCAGGTTTAAGTCCTTGAGGGCGGTCTTGACCAGGCTGAGTTGATCGTCCTCATCGAAAATGACAAAATTGGTGTTGAAGGGCAACTGATCAGCCTCGCGCCGCAGGATGCGGGCGCAGGCGGCGTGAAAGGTGCCCAGGCTGGGCATACCTTGCGACTGCCCCCTGCTTTCCAACAAGGCGCGCACACGGTTTTCCATCTCCCGCGCCGCCTTGTTGGTGAAAGTCACTGCCAGGATATGGTAGGGGCGCACCCCCATGGCGTTCACCAGATAGGCAATGCGGTGGGCTAAGACGCGCGTCTTGCCAGAGCCAGGGCCGGCCATCACCAACACAGGCCCCAGGCCAGCCATGACCGCCTGTTGCTGTTGCGGATTTAACCCGGAGAGGAGTTCCATTGCTCAGGTCATTGTAACTGGTAGGCCAGAGCGTGTCAACATGCAATGGCCTCGAACGGCCTGGATGCTATGCGGGGCAGTTTTGCGCCGTTGGGATTCTGGCTTTGCCCAGGCGCGTCGCCGTTCTGCTGGAAAGGTTTCACTCTAACGCGGGATCAGGTGAATGGCGCTGGCTTTGAAAACCGCGGTGACTTGTGCTCCTTCCTGTAAGCCCAATTCCTGAGCCGAGGCGCGCGTGATCAACGCGACCAGGGGAAAGCCGCAGTCCAGGCTCACCTTGACCAGGGCGCCCTGGGGTGTGAGGCGCAAGATGCGCCCAGATAGGCGGTTGCGGGCGCTGGAGGGGGTTGAGTCGTCAGCGGGCAGCAAGGTCACGTCTTCCGGGCGCAGGCACAGCCACACCGAACGCCCAGCTTCCAGGTCTCCCACAGCCTCCAGGTGCAAGCCATTAGCGGCAACGATCAGACGCCCATCCTGCGCAGCCACCACCTGCCCCGCTACCACGGTCTCCACTCCCACGAATGCCGCCACTTCGCCATCGGCAGGGGCATTGAACACCTCTTGGGGGCGGCCCACCTGCCGCAGACAACCGCCGATCAGCACCCCCACCCGATCTCCCATCTGTAAGGCCTCATCCAGGTCGTGGGTTACGAAGATGGTGGTGATGGCCGTCTGGCGCAGCAGCGCCTGCAGGTCGTCTCGCAGGCGAAGGCGGGTAGGGGCGTCCAGGGCAGCAAAGGGTTCATCCAGCAAGAGCAATTCGGGTTGCAGGGCGAATGCTCGCGCCAGGCTGACACGCTGGGCCTCGCCACCTGAGAGTTGGCGGGCAGATTTATCGCGCAGATGCTCAATGCCCAAACGGGAGAGCCATTCATCTACCCGCTGTTTGACCTCAGCCGCGGGTAGGCGACGATAACGCAGCCCAGCCGCCACGTTGTCGAACACGGTCGTGTCCAGGAGTAAAGGCTCTTGCAACACCAGGGCCAGGCGGCGGCGATAACCCAATTCATCCTCCTGTTCAAGCGGCTGACCCCGAAAGGACAAACGTCCCGCCTCAGGCTTGAGCAGGCGCGCCAGGGTGAGCAGCAAGGTGCTCTTGCCAGCCCCATTAGGCCCGATCAGTGCCAGCACCTCACCCTGGTGGACACTCAAATGCTCTACCTGGAGCACGGTCTGCGCGCCACGCCGCACCAGCAAATGCTGAACTTCGAGCAGGGTGGTCATGGATCTCGTCCCTGTAATGGCTCATCTAGGACAACTGCTCACAGTTGTCCTAGAGTGTTTGCCTGCCTCCAGCTATCTAGAGCGCCTTCCCGATTATACCCTCAGGCGCAGGCAGAGCGGCCAATATAAAGGCCAATTTTCAGCCTATCGCAGGCGATCCAGCATTAACACCACGAACCACAGGGCCAGATACAGGCTGGAGAAACGGTACATCTTCCACGCCAGGCGATTGCCCCCCTGTTGCCACACCCGCCAGGCAGACCAGAGCAACCAGCCGCCCAGCATCAGCGCACCCACCAGATACAAACTGCCCCCCAGGCCAAACAGGGGCAGCAACAGGGTCAACCCCACCAGTTCCAGGGTGTAGAGGAAAATTTGCCAGCGCGTTCGCTGCTCACCGTACACCACGGGCAACATGGGCACCCCGGCGCGGGCATAGTCTTTGCGCCGCACCAGGGCCAGCGCCCAAAAATGAGGCGGCGTCCAGAGAAAGATCACCGCAAACAAGAACAAGGCAGGTATGTTCAACCCCCCGGTGGCTGCAGCCCAGCCCACCAGGGGTGGAATAGCTCCTGCCCCACCGCCAATGACGATATTTTGCACGGTGGTCTTCTTGAGCAGGAGACTGTAGATCACCACATAGTAGATCATGCCCGCCAGGGTGAGCAGCGCTGCCAGGAGGTTGACAAAAGCCGCCATCCCGTAGAAAGCCAGCAGACACAGCCCCACCCCAAAAGCCAAAGCCTCGGCCGGGGTGAGCCGCCCGGAAGGGATGGGGCGCTTTTGAGTGCGCTGCATTTTCTGATCATCGTCGCGGTCAATATATTGGTTTATCGCTCCAGAACCGCCGGCAGCCATAAAGCCGAAGAGCAACGTCCACAACGTCTGCCACAGGGATGGCAAGGCGCGTGCCCCAATGACCATGCCGGCATAGGTGGTCACCAGCAACAAAGCCACCACCAGCGGCTTGGTTAGCAAGAACAGATCGCGCCCCAACCCTTTGCGCCTGGGAGCGCCTGGACGTTCCAGGCGCTCAGGCTCGGGACTGGGCCAGTCCAGGATAGCTGCAGTGCTCAACATGACCAGGGTTGACCAGGTGGCTACAGCGCTCGCCTGATGTAACCCCAGCAGTGGGGCGCGGTTCAGCGGGTCGCCCAGGTGGCGCACCAGTTGGGCACCCATCAGCGCCTGGGAGAAAAACAACACCGTCCCAGCCGTGGCCGTCACCAGAATCAACGCCTGAGAACTGCGGGTACGCCAGGCGCGCCACAGCACGGCCATGATTAACCCCCCAGCGACCAGGGTTAGAAAACGGTGGCTTAAATGCAACCAGGCTGCGCCGTCCCTGGGCGGCAGGATCGCGGCGCACAACGGCCAGGTACGGCAGAGCGGGGGAGTTTCCACGGTGGCCAGGGCGGCGCCGCTCACCCACACCAGGAACAGCGTGGCAGTGCTCAGCAAAGCCAGGCGCGCCAACGACATGCTGCGGGTCGCCTGGGG
>JBBILY010000093.1:0-248 GCA_037444705.1 Chloroflexota bacterium
GCTTCCCTCACATGCGGCGGCAAACCATAATCCTTCTCAAACCCCAAAAGGCCAGCCGCCCTCATCATTATCTGCCTCCGAATTAGACCTTGATCCAACCGAGTGGCTGGATGAAGAGCCATTCATTCAGGACGACCTGAACTCAGAAGATACCCCCCCTTTATGGATGGTGCGCCTCGCAAGGGCCAGCGCGGCGGCCCGGCAGGCGGAGGCGGTCGGGCATGTGGCGGCGGTGAGGGCGGGGGGGG
>JBBILY010000093.1:258-12522 GCA_037444705.1 Chloroflexota bacterium
CCTGTCACTGACCAGCACGCCGTCCCCCCAGCCAATCCAGTTGACGCATGGCGCCTCCCTGCCTGCAGGCGAGATAGCCACCATCCAATCCCCCAACTCCCTGCCCCCGTTGACGGGGGTTGGGGGAGCCGTGCTTTCTCTAACCCAGGCGGCGGACGTGCCACCTCTGGCGGTGGGTGAAGAGCCCCAAGCTTATGATAATCCCCCAGCGCCCGATGCCGAGGCGCCTGCCCCAACGGAGAGCGAGACCGCCATCCCGGCGGTTACCCTGCCACCTTACCTGATCTCCCCCCTGGAGGCTCAGGAGGGCGGCAAGATGCACATGATCACGGTCATTCTGCGTTCTACAGGCGACAAAACCCGCGACGTATTACGTATGCGTCGCATCCATGGCACGGTCATGTCCTATCCGGGCAATGATCGCTTCGCCTTTCAAGTTTTTGAGAAAGGGCGGGGATTCCTGATTGAATTCCCCAACTTCACCACCGGCCTCTGCCCGGAATTGATCGCCAAACTGCAGCGCATGGTGGGTCCAGAAAACGTGCGGGTTGAGCCGATCACTTTTCAATAATAAGCAGCCAAAACCGCTCCCCAGCCGCGATAAAACAACAGTAGCACAGGATAAAACCCTGTGCTACTGTTTTAGATCATTTGCGCGTTCAATCGCTGGTCATGATCAGCAATGGCATCATCTCGAAACTTTCATACTTCGGGCGCAGACGATCGGTATTATAGAAGCGCTCCACGTTGACCACCTTCTTGGTGCTGGTGACCACATCAATCGGCACATTGTCATAGCGCCCGTTCTTGAGAACCACCAGCCGCCCATGGATTTTGCTCAACACCAGGTCTAACGCCAGGTTGCCGTAGGCCATGGGCACGATGGAGTCAATGGCGTCTGGATCGCCACCGCGCACCATATACCCCAGTTTCTGGGCGACCGTATTCACCCTTTTACCGTTGTTATAAAGCGGCGAAAGTTCTTTAATCTTCTCCGAGACCAGATCGCCAATGCCACCCAGTTTGGCGTGCCCATAGGCATCTGTGGTGCGATCCTGGAAGACCATCTCGCCTCCCTCAAACATGGCGCCTTCCGAGACCAGCACCACCGAGTACTTGCTCGGATTCTTATTGCGATCCTGCACCAGCAATTCCGTCAAGCGTTCGATCTTGAATTTGTACTCGGGGATCACGCAGCGATGCGCCGCGCCGGCCATGGTGGGCAGCAAGGCGGTGAAACCGGCATACCGCCCAAAGACTTCCATCACCAGGATGCGCTCATGCGAGCCCGCAATGGTGCGCAGGCTGTTGGCTAACTGAATGGTGCGGGTGACGCAAGTGCTGAAACCGATGCAATAATCCGTCCCTGGCACATCGTTATCCATGGTCTTAGGGATGGCGACCATCTTCACCCCCTCTTGATACAGGCGCACTGCATAGGAGAGGGTGTCATCGCCGCCGATAGGGATGAGATAGTCAATCCCCAGATAATCCAGGTTCTTGAGCACCTCAGGCGTCAGATCGTTAATCTCGTCTTTATAAGTGTCTTTCAGATGCTCAGGCACATCGCCCTTCTTCACCCGCCCCGGATTGGTGCGAGAGGTGTGCAAGAAAGTGCCCCCGGTGCGGGCGGCGCGATTGACCACATCCTCGGTGAGGATTTGATAATTGTTGCTATTATCCGCTTCGGGGTCGCGGATGATGTCAATCAAACCCGCCCAGCCACGGCGTATGCCGATCACCTGATAGCCCTCACGGATGGCGCGAAAGGTCACCGCCCGAATGGCCGGGTTCAGGCCAGGAACATCGCCTCCCCCAGTCAAGATGCCAATCACACCCTTGGTTTTCTTGACATTTGCCATAAGTCTCACCTCCATCACAAAAGATCATCCCTGCCCGCCAACAGATCGTATCACCACCAACTGGAAATAAGACCCATTCAGAGCAAGGAACTTTTCACCTAATGCAAAGACTATCTCAGGCTTCCTCCTGAGATAGTCCTCAAAAAGGCATAAAAGTTTGGTAAGGTGCCAATCAAACCCAGGTTGGCTCCTGATAGGTGCCAAAGACCTCTTTCATCACGCCGATGATCTCGCCCAGGGTGGCATAAGCCCGCACGGCGTCCAGAATGTAGGGCATGGTGTTCTCAGTCCCCTGACAGGCTATGCGCAGGCGATCGAGAGCTTGCCCCACCCGCCCCGAATCGCGTTCCTTGCGCACCTGCTCCAGGCGACTCACCTGGCGCTTATACCCCTGAGGATCCATCTGCAGGATGGGGATGGTTATGGGTTTATCATCCTGATAGGCATTCACCCCGACAATATGGCGGAGGCCCTCATCTATCTCGCGCTGATAGCGATAGGCAGCATCCGAAATCTCGCTCTGGAAGAAACCCTTCTCGATCGCCGGCAAGACCCCGCCCAGTTCCTCAATGCGGCGGAAGTAGTCATACGCCTGCGCCTCCAGGCGGTTGGTCAACGCCTCTACGAAGAACGAGCCTCCTAGAGGATCAACGGTGTTAGCCACCCCCGACTCTTCGGCGATGATTTGCTGCGTGCGCAGGGCGATGGTCACAGCGTGTTCTGAGGGAAGCGCCAGGGCCTCATCCATGCTGTTGGTGTGCAAGGATTGCGTGCCCCCTAACACCGCCGCCAGGGCTTGAATGGCCACGCGCACGATGTTATTCTCCGGTTGCTGCGCTGTGAGCGATACCCCGGCGGTCTGGGTATGGAAACGCATCAGCCAGGAACGGGGGTTCTTGGCGCCAAAGGTATGGCGCATCTCTCTAGCCCAAATGCGACGGGCAGCGCGGTATTTTGCGATCTCTTCAAAGAAGTCGTTATGGGCATTGAAGAAAAACGAGAGGCGCGGGGCAAATTGGTCAATATCCAGGCCGCGCTTCAGCGCCCAACGCACATATTCCATGCCATCCGACAACGTGAAGGCCAGTTCCTGAGCCGCGGTAGCGCCGGCCTCGCGGATATGATAGCCCGATATGCTGATGGTGTTCCATTGGGGCACATGCTGGCTGCCATATTCAATAGTGTCTACCACCAGGCGCATGGAAGGCTCTGGAGGGAAGATAAACTCCTTTTGAGCGATGTACTCTTTAAGGATGTCATTCTGGATTGTGCCGCGCAATTGATCTGGCCGCACTCCCTGTTTCTCGGCAGTGACAATGTACATCGCCCAAATCACTGCCGCGGGCGAATTGATGGTCATGCTGGACGAGACCTTATCCAGTGGGATGCCCTCCAGCAAGATCTCCATGTCCTTCAGAGACGAAACCGCCACCCCACACTTGCCGAATTCACCCAGGGCCTCAGGGGCATCGGTATCATAGCCCATCAGGGTGGGCAAATCGAAGGCGATGGACAGGCCGGTTTGGCCCTGCTCCAGCAGATATTTGAAGCGAGCGTTGGTCTCCTCAGCCGTGCCGAAGCCGGCAAACATGCGCATGGTCCACAGGCGGCCACGGTGCAGGGTGGGATGAATGCCGCGGGTGTAAGGATACTCGCCCGGAAAGCCCAGGTCGCGTTGATAATCCAGGTCGGCCACATCCAACGGCGTGTATAAACGCTCCACCGGCTCTGATGAAGTGGTGATGAAGCGCTCCCTGCGCTCGGGCATTTGCGCCAGAGCGCGCTGCAGGCTGGTCTCTTCCCAGCGTTCCAAATCCTGGCGGAGTTGTTCGAGTTTTTTGGCGTCGTACATATGTGCTCCTTTGGCCCTCGAGTGTCTAAGCGTTTATTATAACGCAGGCTTAAGCCAGACCGTGAATGTACTGCCTTCTCCCAACTGGCTCTCGACTGTGATGCGTCCATCCAGCCGCTGGATGATCTCTTTGGCAATGGCTAATCCCAAGCCCGTGCCTGGGGTATTGGCAGCCTGAGCCGCAGCACCGCGGAAAAAGCGGGTGAACAGAGAGGGCATCTCCTGCGGGCTAATGCCCGGGCCGCTATCCCTGACGCTCACGGTCACCCAAATCTCTCCCTGCTCATCCCGGCGCAGATCGGTGAACAAATGCACCGATTGGCCCGCAGGGGTGTAATTCAAGGCGTTGGTGAGGATATTCGAAAGCGCCTGCACCAACAAGCGCGCATCAGCCTGGGCAAAAGGCAGATCGGGGTGGGTGCGGCAGGTCAGGCTAAGGTTGCGATTGGCTGCCATCTGCTGGCGATCCTGAGCCAGATCAGCCACGATCGGATTGACATCCACCACATCCATATTGATCTCAACCCGCCCCGATTCCAGGCGCGAAATGGTGAGCAAATTCTCGATCATATGGGTCAAGCGCTGAGTCTCGCGGCGCAAGACAGACAGGTACTTCTGACTGCGCTCGGTGTCATTGGCGTTCGAGAGCAAATCCAGGTATAGGGCGAGATTGGTTAACGGCGTGCGCAACTCGTGGGAGATGTCGGAAATGAACTGGGTCTTCATGCGATCCAGTTCGCGGAAACGGGTCACATCCCGAAAAACGATCACTGTACCGGCACTTGAGCCTTTAAATGGCATGGGAGAAGCCAGCGCCTGGTAGGCGCGCCCCTGGATTTGCACCACGGTCTTTTCCGAAGGCTCACCGCCATGGTTTAGCCGGGCCAGAAAAGCCGCCGAGAGAATGTCCAACCCCTCTTGCTCTGCCTGCACCAACAGCGCCTCCCCGGCCGGGTTGGCATGGATGAGGTGATGGCTTTCATCCAGCACCAGGATAGCATCCGGAACAGAAATCAAGATATGTTCAATGCGCTCCTTCGCCGCGCTCAATTCAGCTGTGCGTTCACTGACGCGATCTTCCAGCTCTGCGGCATAGTCCTGAACCTGCTGATAGAGTTTGGCGTTCTGGATGGCAGCCGCGGCTGTGTCGGCAAAGGCTTGCAAGCGGGGGGTGATTGCCTCATCAAAGAACCCCCCTTGATCGCTATTCATGTTCAAGAAACCGATGATTTGCCCATGGGTGCGCAAGGGAGCGGCGGCATAGGATTGAATCCAGGTGGTTTGCTCCACCTGGCGCCACAGGGCATCCAGGCGGGTGTGGCTGATCACCAGGGGCTTACCGCTGGCCAGCATGGTTTGCAGCGTGGGCAGGGAGAGGGGCAGGGTCTTCCCGGTCACATGGCGAATGACCTCGCCGGGATCGGTGCGGTCTATGTGGCGCACCACGCGCACCTGATCGCCTTCGATCAGCATGATGTTGGCCGAATGGCAACGGGTCACTTTCACGGTTTGCTCCAGGATGCGATCCAGCACCTGGTCCAGGTCCAGGCTGTCAATCACGGCAGCTGCCCCCTGAGCCAGGGCTTCAGCAAACTCGCGCTGAGCCGTCACGGCCTGATACAGGCGGGCGTTCTCAATCGCGATCGCCAGAGTATGCGCCAGGGTCAGGCCCAGGCGGATTTCTTCATCGCTGAAGGTACGCGGCTGACAATAATAAAAAGCCAACGACCCCAGCAAGCGCTCCTGGGGGAGGATGGGCAACACTAATATGGACAAATAGCCCTCTTCTAGCAGGCCTTGAAGATGAGCCTGGAAGCGCTGATCGGCGCGCAGGTCGGGGATCGTCAGCACCTGCCTGGTGCGACAGGCCAACGCTTGCGGCGAAGCAGGATAATCTTGACTGATTTGATGCAAATAAGTCTGGGGCAGACGATCGGCATAAAACTGGCTTAGGGTCGTGGCATCACCCCCCAGGATATATACGCCGGTTGCATCCGCGGCGAGCAATTCGCGGCCAAGGTTGAAGAAGCGGCCCATGAGGGCGGGCATGTCATGTACCTGGACCAGTTCTGCCACCAGGCGGCTCAAGGCCAACCACTGAGATTTGCGTAAGCGGGTCATTTTTCTAACGCCGGGCCGCAAAGGGTTCTTAGCGGTAATTATACTTCCAAGTTGTCTATACTTAGTATTTGTCCTATGGGGCGCTACTACCATGGAGCGAAATATATCGGCAGCGGGCGGCGGCTGGAGGCGCTCTGGCCTTTTGACTCCCAATGTAAACCATACTTGACAATTGCACAGGAGGGATTTATAATGTAAACCATACTTTACATTGGTCACTCTGATGAACCTGCGCAATCGTTTGAGAGAAGTTCGCACCCAAAAAGAGCTCACTCAAGAGGCCCTTGCTGAAACGGTGGGCGTAACCCGCCAGACCATTATTGCGATTGAAAAGGGGAAGTTTGTGCCCTCAGTCAAATTAGCTCTGGAACTTGCGCTGGCATTGGGTGCGCCCCTCGAAAGCATATTTTGGCTGGAAAACAGCCGAGGAGAAAAACCATGACTGGCCTATCCCGCTATTACCTCAGTCGCGCATTAATCTCCCTTGGGCTTGGCAGTTTATTTGCCCTGAGCGGCTCTCCGGGGTGGATGGCTGTCTCGGTAAGCCTGATTACGTTTGCTCTCTTTCTCTGGATGCCGCGCAGTGGACGCTATGCGGTTCATCCCGAATTTGGCGTTACGGCCCTGCGGCGGGACGAGCGCACACAAGCGATAAACGCCGTAGCCGCCCGCAATGGGTTTGTCGTGATCATGCTAGCGATGGCAGCGATGGCTCTCTACTTTGAGGCAATGGCCCGCAGCCAGGTGCCAATCGGGGTGCTCCACCTCAGCCTCGCCCTGGGCATATTGACTTATTTCCTCTCCGATTTCTGGCTCCGAAGGGCATGACTGCCCACTTTTGCTTGAATTTGGGCAACCAGAAGCGCCCAACGGCTCGCGTTAGCAACACGCGCGGCCTGGTAGGACAAATTCCCTTCGGGCGGGGAGCATACCCCGCCTCAACTAAACCCTATGTTTGAGCGGCAAATCGTTGGCTAAGGTGCTGAGGCTTGATACGGCAATTCTTCATCTATCTTATCAATTTATGAAAGCCTCTGCGAGGCTGAGTATCTATCCGCTCCAGTTGGCATGTTCAAAATGTGGCGCAAATCACCGCTTTGGGCGGACAAGTCGGTGACTTGTCTTACAAACCAGGCCCTGAGTTTGCGGATAGACCCGAGTCGGCTTTTAGCCGACTTTCAAGGGCTGAGCAGGGGATTTATCCCCTGCGGGCCCGACAGCCTCTGCATGCACACAAGCCGCCCAATCGCTCGGGTTCAGCCGCGGTCGCAGCGCCAGCGGAGGTGGATCGGATAGGAGCGCGGGTTAGCCAGCCTATTGTTGTTATAGCGTGACGCCCTTCAAACAATCTGCTCTACCTCCAATTCATCCCGACGGTTCGGGCGAACCCAGAACAATGTAATGCCACTCGCTTTACACAAATCTGCCAAGACATCGCGACGTCTTTGTTGATTCCAAATGCCGCTCAAGTAGCCTGTGCCCTGTCGTGTAAACCTGAAGTCAGCCACGATTTCAATACGCCCGCTTTGCAGCACATGCGCCAGTTGTTTCAAAGACTCGATGTCTTCGGTTATGATATCTTCAAAACGTCTCTTGAGCTGTTGATGGGTAAATCCCCATCGTTGAAAGCATTTTATTTGAGCAACAAGCACAGGCTGAATACAGGCGAGAGAAGTATTCACCGCACCGATCACGATGTCAAACTTACGCTTCTCACCCCCAATCCCACAAACACGGGTCTCGCTGTAAAGGCTTGAAAGAGGGCATCCGTTCTCTAAAAGCCGATGATAGAGATAAGCTGCGACGTCGGCTTCCAGTAAAGGCTGGAACTCTTTTCGGTTGAAGACATCACATAAATCTTGCAATGAGTTTCGGAATAGATTGAAGGCAGTTGATGTGTCCAACTATGTTCCATTGATATGAGAAGGGCTGGCTAATGGCTAGCCGCTCTGCCGCACCGCCACGGATCCGCTGGAAGCACCTGTCGGGCGCTTTGCATGTTCTGCCAGAAATTCTCTGCCTGCAGGTGTAATCTCCCAGATCCCACGCGGAGAATTGGGTGAAAGTAAGCCTTCTTTCACCATAGCAGCCCTTGCCCACTGAGCCGTATTGCGCCATCGCGGGATTGTCGGATCAGACGGCAAGGTCTGGTAATCATAAGGGTTCAATTTATTACTCACCAATCTCTCCACTCCATCAAGAACGTCGTTTATTGGAGCAGAACCACCTAGATCGACAAGGACTTGGAGGATGGGGAGGCGGAATTCGTCTTCAGGGGTGCGTAAGCCGCGTTTTAATTTCGCGAATCGAGGCGTTTTTGTCTTCTCGGTCTCTGAGGCACTACGGCGGCGAAAATATTAAGCCACTCCTTTTGCAAATCCTTCACGCGGCTTCTAAATGCCGTCATCTGCGAGCCCTTCTCCATGAGATCACGAGCAATCTCATATTTGCCCTTCTCAAATGCTTGCGCCCCTTCCCGATTGAGGGCAGCGATTGCGTTTTCAATTTCTTCCAAAACAATATCAAAAGCCACAGCAACTTCGTTTTGTTGCATTATTACCTCTCCCTATGGGGTAGTCTTACTTTGCATGCGCCCAACGACTAGAATGAGCAGCGCCCCGGGTGTCGAGAGGGCTTCAAGGCCGGCTGTGAGCCTTTCAATGATCAGACTTCGTTCTGCCGCGGCGTCCGCCCCATCCGCTGTTGAACGAAGGCTTCGATGGAATTTGCATTTTCATTGTAGCAAAAATATCCACCCAATGCAACCGCTGTGCACATCATGGGTTCGCCACCCAACGGCCGGCGCTACAGCTGCCCGCGGCGAGGCAGGCAAGACCCGTCCGCCTGAAATCACCGTGAAGCGGCGATAGCTGCTGTCCGCGATAACCTGGGTTGGGCAGCCTTACGCCCGACGACCCCGATAAACTTTGACCTGGGCTTGCTAGTGTCCCCAATGGAAATGAAACGCTTTGCGACCAACCCTGGACAAGTCCGCTAACCCTATAGCGTAACCAAGCCCAAAAAACCACCCAAGCCGATGAGCCATAGTTTGTGCATATGCGCCGACACTCCTAGTCTGATAATTTCCCAGGAGTCATCACTCAACGGCGGTTATGGGTGGACTCCATCACCTATGATTTTGTCTGTCCTAAAATTGGCTGGCGCCGAGCCCAACCTCATGGCGGTGCAACTGCGGATATCCGCCCGCTGTTCCGGCTAATACGCACTCCAGGCAAAACCAACCCAAAATGGGACAGACCCTTGCTCGACTCGCCCTCCAATAAATGGAGATTATACACCTCTACTCTTCCAGGGTGCTCACATCACCCTCCGGCAGGCCTAAGGCCCGCGCCTTGAGCACGCGGCGCATGATCTTGCCGCTGCGCGTCTTGGGCAGGCTATGCACAAAGGTCACCTGTTCCGGGCGGGCGATGGGGCCAATCTCGTGGGCCACATGGTTGCGCAGTTCCTCCGCCAGTTTTTCGCTTTTCTCCACACCAGCCCTGAGGATAACGTAGGCGTAAATGGCATTACCCTTAATTTCATGGGGTAAGCCAATGGCTGCGGCTTCGGCCACCGCCGGGTGGCTCACCAGGGCGCTCTCCACTTCGGCCGTCCCCAGGCGATAGCCGCTGACCTTGATCACATCGTCCATGCGCCCAATGATCCAGATGTAGCCGTCTTTATCCCTACGCGCCGAATCGCCGGTTTGGTACATGTTGCCGAACTTGCCCCAATACTGGTTCTTATAGCGCTCTGGGTCCTTGAGGATGGTGCGCAACATGCCTGGCCAGGGCTTTTTAATCACCAGGTAGCCCTCTTCTCCGTTAGGGACGGGCTGCCCATGGTCGTCTACCACGTCGGCTTCGATGCCGAAGAAGGGGCGGGTGGCCGAGCCGGGTTTGAGGGGCGTGATCGGCAGGGGGCTGATCATGAAGCCGCCCGTCTCCGTTTGCCACCAGGTGTCCATGATGGGGCAGCGCCCTTTGCCGATCACATGGTAATACCAGCGCCAGGCTTCGGGGTTGATCGGCTCGCCGACACTGCCCAGCAGGCGCAGGCTGCTCAAATCGTGGCGGTTAGGCCAGGCATCTCCATAGCGCATCAAGCCGCGGATGGCGGTGGGGGCGGTATAGAGCACGGTGATGCCGTAATTTTCGACCATGCGCCACCAGCGATTGGGATAGGGATGATTGGGGGCGCCTTCATACATGAACGAGGTGGCCCCCAGGAGTAAGGGAGCATATACGATATAAGAATGCCCGGTGATCCACCCAGGATCGGCGGCGCACCACCAACGGTCTTCGTCTTTCAGGTCAAAGACGTATTTCAAGGTGGTGTAAATGTAAACCATGTAGCCGCCGTGGGTGTGCACCACCCCCTTGGGGCGCCCGGTAGTGCCCGAGGTGTACAGGATAAACAGGGGGTCTTCAGCATCCATGGATTCGGTGGCACAGATCTGATTGGCAATGGGCAGGCTCATCAGGTCGTGATACCAGTAGTCGCGCCCGGCCTCCATGTAGACCTCCTGCTCGGTGCGCTTGACCACGATGCAGGTCTCGATGGTGGGCTGGCGCGCCATGGCCTCATCGGCGATGTCCTTCAGGGCGACGATCTTGCCTCGCAACCAGCCGCCGTCGGCAGTGATTAAGACCCGGCTTTGAGCATCTTCGATGCGCTCGGCCAGGGCTTCCACGCTGAAGCCACCATAGACCACGCTATGCGCCGCGCCGATCTTGGCGCAGGCCAGCATGGCAATCACCTGCTCTGGGAGGCGCGGCAGATAGATGGTGACAATGTCGCCTTTGCGCACCCCCATGCTGCGCAAGACATTGGCGAACTTACACACTTCGCGGTTGAGGGCATGGTAAGAGAAAGAGCGCGTGTCGCCTGGTTCGCCCTCCCAGATCAACGCCAGTTTGTTTTTGCGCCAGGTCTTCATGTGGCGATCCAAGGCGTTATGAACGATGTTGACCCGCCCTCCGACAAACCATTTGAAGAAAGGGGGATTGCTATCGTCCAGCACCTTGTCCCAGCGCCTGAACCATTCTAACTCTTCGGCGCGTTCCGCCCAGAAACCTTGCGGGTCCTCGATCGAGCGGCGGTAAAGGCTTTCATACTCTTTGACGTGAGCAGCGTTGACCACTTCTGGGGCGGGGTAGTAAACCTCCTCCGCTTCCTTCTGATTGACGGCTGGTTGTACCATGTTCCCTCCTTTGGAATAAATCAGGCAAATTCGGCTGAAAATATTTGGGTTTGGCTGATTTTAAAGGCAGGCAGGCTGGTTGTCAATAAATTGCGCTCTGGTCAGGTCTTTAAAGTTGATTTTATCCCAGAAGTGGCATGGCGAGTGTCGCCGATCACGCAGGGTTTGGCTAACCCGCCTCGGCTGGCTGGGCAAAATCTAATAAAACATCTATACATCTCTTGCGCCCCTCAGATAGTTAACGGCTAACATGTCGGGGTGAAAATAACCTTTGAACCCTATCTGAAGGAGTGTATCTATGACCGTGTTCATATCCCCCTATCGCCGTATGGCCGCCTGGCGTGAAGCCATGAACCGCATGCTGGAGGAGACCCTGGCCGAAGCGCCGACGGTGGAGCGTGAAATGCTTTTGGCAGTGGATGTGCGCGCCGAAGACGACGCCTACGAAATCACCGCCCTGGTGCCCGGCCTGGAGGCTGAAGACCTCAACATTGAAATCCTCAATAACACCGTCACCTTGCGCGGTGAATTCAAGGGCAGCGGCAAAGAGGATAGCAAATATCTGCTCTGCGAATTGCCTGTGGGGCGTTTCAGCCGCGTGATCACCCTGCCCACCGCCCTGGACCCCGCCAAAGCCGAAGCCAGCCTGAAAAACGGCGTTTTACGCTTGTATGTCCCCAAGGCTGAGGCCCACCGCCCCAAGAGCATCAAGGTCGTCACTGCCTGAGCCGCGCCCCATTCCAATGCGAGCCAAATGTGCAGGCGTTTTGGGGCGATTGAAAACGTCCCAAAACGCCTTATGCTTATCAGGGATGAGCCTGGATTATAATACCTGAAGAGGCTCATCCCGCTTCGGCATGGGGCACTCCCTTGCGCTCTGGCAGGGGCGGATATTCTGGCATACCTGCAGAGCCGAGGCAGGAGTAAAAATCTTGGAGGTTATGGAGGTGGCATGAAATACTGCAGATTTGGCAGAACTGGCTGGATGGTGAGCGAGATTGGCTATGGCATGTGGGGCATGGGCGGCTGGAAAGACTCGGACGACGCCGAATCGCGCCAGGCGCTGCAGCGCGCCGAGCAGGGGCTGTCGAGCCTCGACCCGGCCGCCGAGGCCCGGAGCGCCGACAACCCGCTGACGCCGCTCGCGCCCGAGCAGCGGCGCAACACCGGGCCGATGCTGCTGCTCGCCTTCGGCTGGGGTTTCCTCGTCACGGGGCTCCTCG
>JBBILY010000094.1:0-12368 GCA_037444705.1 Chloroflexota bacterium
ATAGCGTAGACTGCGCTTCAGGCTGCGGGGCACAATGAAGGTGAAGAAGCCGGTGATGAAGAATGTGGTCCACACCAGGGCGTTGAGCACCGCGTGCAGGGTCAGGCCCTGATAATAGGTCTGAATGCCAGGTGCCAGGAACTTGTACAGGTTCAAACCGGCATGTTCAAAGGCCTGTAGCGGGCCAAACCAGGAACCGATGGCCAGGGCAGCCAGGGCAATGCCGATATGCCAGGCTGCAATTTTATCTTCGAATTTATAGGTTGCTTCTTTCATGATATTACCTCCAGGCAGAGAGCAGAATCAAGATGAGTAAAAGCCAGCCTAAATAGACATTGGAAAAAGCGAATAACCTCAAGGCGTGAGCACGCTCAGGGGCGCGCAGTAAGCCCACCGTCAGGTACACCAGGCGCAGGGTGGCCAGCCCAACCGCCAGGCCATAGAGCCAGCCCAGGGAGGTGTGGGCACTCAAAGCCAGGGCAACCAGGGCTACCGCCAGGGCGTGCAGGGCAATCCAGGCTGCCGCCTGCCTGGGCGCCACCCGCAGCGGCAACATGGGAAAGCCCGCCAGGGCATAGTCCTGGCGATAGGCCATTGCCAGGCTCCAAAAGTGCAGCGGAGTCCACAGGAAGACCAGCAAGGCCAGGCTCAGCACCCCAACTTCATTCCAGGCGTGGACCGCCGCGCCACCGCTGAGCACGGCGCAACTGCCGGCCGCCCCACCAATGACGATGTTCAGGCTGGTGCGGGGCTTGAGCCAAAGGGTGTAAACGCCGATATAAACCACCGCCCCCAAGCCCGTGAACACAGCCAAAGCCGGGTTAAAAGCCCCGGCCAGGGCCACCGCTCCCAACACCATGGCCACTCCAACCCCCAGCACCCACCTGGGGCGAGAGATTATCCCGGCCGGCAAGGGCCGCCGCCGCGTGCGCGCCATGCGGCCATCCCGCTCTCGCTCCAGGTACTGGTTGATGGCCGAGGCTCCCGCGGCCGAAGCGATCCCGCTCAGCGTCAGCAGCCACAGGGCTTTCACCCCTGGAAAACCCTCGGCAGCCAGAAATGCCCCACCCAGCCCCGCCACCCACAGCAGGAAAACCACGCGCAGTTTAAACAGGGCTACACCTTGTCTGAGCCAGAAGAGAGCCCAGCCTAAGCTGCGACGGCGTTCCAACGGCGCCAGGCTCACACCCAGGGCAAGACGAGACGAGCGCCTCATGGCTATGGCTCCACCACCACTTTGCCAAACATGGTGTGATGCCCCACGCCGCAATACTCGTGGCACACAAAGCGATATTCGCCAGGCGTGTCGAAGGTGTGCGTAAGTTTGGAGACCTGCCCGGGCAGCACCATCATATTGATATTGCTGTCCTCCAGCATAAAGCCGTGTTGCACGTCTTTGCTGGTGAGATAAAAAGTGACGGTTGAGCCAGCCTTGACGGTGATGGTATTGGGCAGAAAAGCCCAGGTCTGCGCCAGGACATAGGCCTCATATTTGCCGGGAGCCAATTCCCGCAGACCGGGGGTTGCCCAGGGCCCTTCTAATGCCACGGTGTTGGGGTCAACCCGCATCTCCGGGGCGGGCACCTGAATGCCATAGGCAAAGCTGCTCAAGCCAATGGCTGTAGCGAACACGATCAAAAGGAATATGCTCAGCAACAGCCAACGCTTCTCATAAAGGTCCACTTGCAGTTCAGATTGGGGTTTGATCTGCGCGCTCATCGGGTCACTCCTCTCGAAAGCAGGGTCAGGTAAGCGCTAGACCATAGCACGACGATGATGATGAAGTAGATCAGCATCAGCGCCATGGCGCCCACGGGTTTGGGATGTTCGGGTTGGTTATTTCCAGCCATCTTTACAAACCTCCTCATCAAATGGAATGAGCCTTCGGTGGTCTGGCCCACCTCAAGGCTGACGGATTTCAACCTGGATAGAGATTTCGCCTGCCTTTTCGAATTGCAGGGTCAGGGGGATTGTGGCTCCGGGCGTGAAGGCTGCCATTTTGTCCATACACATGATATGCAAGCCCCCCACCTTGAGTTCCACCTGCCCCCCGGCTGGGATCTCGAGGCCGTCCTGCAGCGGGCGCATTTCCATTACGCCCTGGTCGTTCATCGCCGTCTGGTGCAGTTCGGTGCTCATGCAGGCGCTGGATTGGGCGGCCAGCAGCCGATCGGCTTGGCGCCCCTTGTTTTTGATGGTCATGTAGAAAGCGCCGTTGGCGGCCGCCTGGGGTGACGGTCGCCCCCAGGCCTGCTCGATAACGATATCGCTCCTTTTGTTCGCCCTCGCACAGGCCGCCAGACCCAGTAGCCATAGAGTAAGCCCTATGCCATAAATCAGACTGTTCCTTTTCATCTTTCTGCCTCCTTCAAGGGGTTTTCCCCACAAACCTGCCACCTTATCTAACGCAAAAGATAGGCCAGGTCTTCAGCTATCTCCTCTCCCGAAGTGCCAAAGGGGAAGATCAACTTGACCGCACCTTGCCGATCCACCACGGTTAGGGTTGCCGTGTGGTCCACGCGGCCGTCCTCATGTTTCTCATAGAAGATGCCATATAAGGTCGCTACACGGGCAATCTCCTGCTGGCTGCCGCTCAGGCCGAGAAAACTGGGGTCGAAATGGGTCACATACTCCCCCAGTTTGGCCGGGGTATCGCGTTCGGGATCTACCGTGATCATCATGACCTGAACCTGAGCGGCTTTCTCTCCCAGCAGGCGCATAGCCCTGGCCACCTCCGCCAACGTGGCGGGACAGACGTCCGGGCAAAAGGTGTAGCCGAAATACAGCACCACCACCTGGCCGCGAAAATCACTCAGGCGAAGGTGTTGTCCTTCCTGAGTCATCAAGGTGAAATCCGGCGCGGGTTGAGGGGATTGGATCAGCATGCCATGAAACACATGGGGACGCAAACGCGCCATCCCCCACCACCCCGCCAGCCCCAAAAAGAGCACAGTGCTGAAACCTAAACCCAGAAATTTGAGATTGCGCATACCTGCCTCCCTTGATTCAAGGCGCGTAGCAGAGAAACAGATGCGCCGCCTCATAGGCCAGGCGCGCTGCCCCGCGACTCTTCTGTACCTCTTCAGCCAGTACGCCAATATGGCGCAAGATGCGCTCCACATCGGGGGTGAGGGTGCGATAGCGATATTCGCCGCGGATGATACCCCAGCCATCCACCAGGATGTAAGTTGGGTCGAAAATGAAAGCGCCATCCGCCTGGGGCTGGTAATACACCTCAAAGCCACCTCCGACCACGGTTTTCAATAGATCGGGGTCAGCGCCGCTGACAAAGCGCCAATTGGCCTCATCGGCACCCAGGTCGGCGGCATAGGCTTTCAACACCCGGGGGGTGTCGTGGGCAGCATCGAATGAAATGCTCACCAGGGTCACACGCACCTCCCCCAGGTTTTGGGCCCGCAGGCGGCTTTGAATCTCCTTCATCGTCTGGCTGGTTTGGGGACAGGGCGGGCGACAGCGGGTGTAGGTGAAGTTATACAGCACGATTTGGCCGCGCAAGTCTTCGCTGCTCAGCCTTTTTCCATCCTGATCCACCAGGGCGAAGCCCGGCGCCAGGCGGATGCGCGGCAGCACCTGGATAGGTTGAAAGGTGACAAAAGCAAAGGCAGAGATGACCATGAGGGCTACGATTGCGATCAGGTCAATGAGCAAAAACCGCCTCATGCCTCCTCCCCGCGCCCATCCCCGCCCGAAGCGCGCAAGAGGTGCACCAGGTCTTCCAGGGTGGCGTTGGACACTTCTTTCAGGGCAAAGAGGGTCAACTTGCTTTCTGTCAGGGTGAGGCTGATCACCTGGAGCGCCTGGCCATGCGCCCGAAAAAGCGCGGCCAGCTCAGCCTCGCCCACCTGGACGGTGGAATGATCCAGGATGATTACCTCGGCTGCTTCGCGTTGCAAAAGGGTTTGAGCCTCATCCCAGGTGTTCACCACGCCCACCAGCCCCAGATTGGGCACCTCGCCCAGGAGATGCCTCAGCCCCTCGCCAAACATACCCTGACCCACGAGCAACACGCGCCTTGTCATACCGCTCTCAGTGTAACAATATTTGAGGAGGCTGTCTTCAGCCAGATGGAGGGAAATGCGATAGAAAAATGGCTATCCCTGGATAGCCATTTGGAGGAGGTGGTGGTAAATTTAATAAACCAATGCGATTGAGCGTTTGCCTCCCTGAATGTAGCCTGTTCCTGCTTGTCGCCCTGGCAATGGCTGCCTGCGGAATTTCACCCGCTGTCCGCCAAGCGACCAGGCCGGCCGCGGCCTCTCCCACCGCGCCGCCGGCGGGCAGCGTGGCTGCCATTGCCCTTTTCCTCAGCGGCGATGTGATGACCGGGCGCGGCATAGACCAGATACTGCCCCACCCCAGCAATCCGACCCTCTACGAATCCTATATGACCAGCGCCTTGGGCTATGTCGCCCTGGCTGAACAGCGCAGCGGCCCCATTCCCAGAGGGGTGGAGCCAACTTATATCTGGGGCGATGCCCTGCAAGAGTGGCAGCGCACGCCGCCAGATGTGCGCCTGATCAACCTGGAGACCAGCATCACCACCAGCAACGCCTACTGGCCAGGCAAAGCAGTGCACTACCGCATGCATCCAGCCAATGTCTCTGTCCTTCAAGCAGCGCAGATTGACATCTGTGCTTTGGCTAACAACCACGTCCTGGACTGGGGCTATGACGGCCTACGCCAAACCCTCGAGACCCTGCAGCAAGCCGGCCTCCAGACCAGCGGCGCGGGGCTGAATTTGGCTCAAGCCGAAGCTCCGGCGATAGTGACCCTCCCGGGCAAGGGCAGGCTAATCGTCTTTGCCTTCGGCGAGGCTTCCAGCGGTATCCCCCTGGATTGGGCGGCCACCCGCGATAAGCCCGGGGTCCATCTGCTGCCCGACCTGAGCCAGGCCACGCTGGAGCACATCCAGGCTCTGGTAGAGGCGGTGAAACAGCCAGGAGACGTGGTCGTGGCTTCAATCCACTGGGGTAGCAATTGGGGCTATGAGATCCCATCCGAGCAGGTGGCTTTTGCCCAACAGTTAATTGATCTGGCCGGCGTGGATGTGGTGCATGGCCATTCGTCCCACCATGTCCGACCGATCCAGGTGTACAACGGCAAGTTGATCCTCTACGGGTCCGGCGACCTGATTAACGATTACGAAGGCATCCAGGGCTATGAAGCCTTTCGCGGCGACCTGGCTTTGCTGTATCTGGCGCGCATTGATCCGCAAACAGGGGCGCTGCTCGAGTTGCGCCTGACGCCCATGCAGATTAAACAGTTCAAACTCAACCGCGCCTCGCCTGAGGACGTGTCGTGGTTGAGCCAGCAGTTGAGGCGCATAGGGGAAAAATTTGGCACCTGGGTAGAGTTACAGCCCGATCAATCGCTGCTCCTGCGGTGGTGATAGCCCTCCTGGCCGCGCACCTGGTGGGCAACTGTTATGTGTAAGGCAACTGCTTGCGTTGCTATTATGTAGGGCAACTGCAAGCAGTTGCCCATTATTGTAGGATAACTGACCAACCCTTGTCCTACGTAACCATCTTGACAAGCAGGTTATCGCAGGTATAATATAAACGAACGTTCGTTCATAAGCGGAGGCCGAAGATGGTTGAAGATATACCTAAAGGAGAACCTACTCAGGCCACGATCTTGCGCTCTGCTCACCAGTTGTTCGTCCAGCAGGGCTATCATGGCACTTCCATGCGCCAAATCGCCCTTAAAGCCGGCATTTCCCTGGGCAATATCTACAACTACTTCCCCAGCAAAGAGGAGCTCTTCGTCGGAGTCTTTATGGAACCCCCCCCTTATCGCAACGTCTTCCCCGCCCTGGAAGCTGCCCAGGGGGGCAATGTGGAAGAACTGGTGCGTGATGCCGCCCGGCGCATGATCGAGAGCCTGGGTGAACGCCCCGACTTCCTCAACCTGATGTTTATCGAACTGGTGGAGTTTAAGGGGAAGCATCTACCCCAGTTGTTCCACCACTCCTTCCCCGGGGTGATGACCTTCGTCCAGCGCTTATTGAGCCTGGAGGGCAGACTGCGCCCCATCCCCTTGCCGATCGTCGTGCGCGCTTTCGTTGGCCTGTTCTTCTCCTATTACATCACCGAGTTGCTCCTTGCCCAGCAAATGCTGCCCGAGATGAAGCAAAACGCCCTGGATCACTTCGTGGACATTTTTCTGTATGGCATTTTGAGCGACACGCCCGCAGGCAGGTGACCTATGTTCAATTCGCGTTTGTCTTCCCTGATTCGCAAAGAGTTCATCCAGATTTCGCGCGATCCACGCACCTTGATCCTGGTGCTGATTATCCCCGTGATGCAGTTGTTCCTGCTGGGTTACGCCGCCACCAACGATGTGCGTAACGTGCCCCTGGCGGTGTTTAACCAGGATCGCGGCCCAGAGTCGCGCGCCTTGCTGGACGCTTTTCGCGCCGCAGACTATTTCCGCCTGGCCTATGAGGTGTACTCCGAGGCAGAGATGCAACGCCTGATTGACAGTGGCGCCGCCCGCGCTGGCTTGATCATCCCTTCCGATTACAGCGACCGTCTGCACGAGAACGGTTGGAGCCAGGTGGCTTTCGTCCTGGATGGATCCGACCCCACGGTGGCCTCCACCTCACTCTCCGCCGCCCAGTTGATCGGACAGCAATTGGCAGTGCGCATCATGTCCCAACGCCTGGCGCGGCGGGGACAGGCGGCCTCGCTCCAGTTGCCCCTGGAAGTGCGCACGCGTGTCTGGTACAACCCCGACCTGGTCAGTGCCTATTTCATGATCCCCGGGGTGATCGGCATGATCCTTTACGCCCTGACCTCGATCCTAACCGCCTCGGCCATCGTGCGCGAGCGCGAGCGCGGCACCATCGAGCAACTGATCGTTACCCCCATCCGCCCCTGGGAACTGGTGGTGGGCAAACTCTTACCCTACGTCATCCTGGCTTTCCTCAACACCCTGGAAGTGTTGACCATTGGGCATTGGTGGTTCAAGGTGCCCATTCAGGGCAGTCTATCCCTCGTTCTAGTCCTCTCTGGCCTGTTTTTGCTCTCCAGCCTGGGGATTGGCCTGTTCGCCTCCACCATTGCCAACACCCAGCAAGAAGCTATGCTAACGGTCTGGATGACGCTGCTGCCGGGCCTGTTCCTGTCCGGCTTCTTTTTCCCGCTGGAAGCCATGCCCAAGGTCTTGCAGTGGATTTCATATATCATGCCTCTGCGCTATTACCTGGTGATTATCCGCACCTTGCTGTTGAAAGGGGTGGGGGCGGAAATGCTGCGCGATGAAATCCTGGCCCTGGCAATCTTTGGTGGGGTCATTATGACCGCCGCAGCCCTGCGCTTCCGCAAACGACTGGATTAATCCCAAATGGAGGTGGCTATGCATCCCAACCCCAAAAAAATCGCTCCTGTTGTCCTTTTTCTGCTCTTAATCTCTAGCGCGCTGTACTGGTACTTCAACGGTCAAGCAGCCCAGGCAGAAAGCGGCGTCCTCAGCGCTTCGGGCACCATTGAAGCCACCCAGGTAACCATCGTCCCCGAGGTGAGCGGCCGCGTGCTCGAGGTGCTGGTGGATGAGGGCCAGGCCGTGCAGGCCGGGCAAATCCTGGTGCGTCTTGACGACACCCTCCTGCGCGCCCAATTGAAACAGGCCCAGGCCTCGCTGGCTCTGGCACAAGCTAATTACGACCTGGTGGCAGCCGGCCTTCCTGAAGAGCAACGTCAGGTGGCTATCGCCACGGCCGAACTGGAATTGCTCAACGCCCAGCAAGCCCTGGATGCCTTGTACGATAACGCCGAGGTGACCCAGGCCCAGGCGCAACAGGCGGTGGCCAAAGCGCGCCAGGCGGTGCGCGACGCCGAGCGTTACCTGCGCAATTTGCGCTACCCTGCCGAGCAGATTGACATTGACCAAGCGCGCGCCAACGTCGCCATCGCCCGCGACCGCATGGAAAAGGCTCAGGAAGATTTTGAACCCTACGCCAAAAAGCCCGAAGATAACCTGGTGCGCGCCGTCCTGTTGAGCAAAAAGGCTCAGGCCGAGCAAGCCTATGAAGACGCCGTGCGCCTGCTGAATAACCTGCTCAGCGGCGCCAACGACCTGGATATAGCCGAGGCCGAGGCTGACCTGGGCGTGGCCCAGGCGCAACTGAACCAGGCGCAAAAGAAACTGGACGAACTGGAGCAAGGCATTGATCCCGATACCCTGGCACTGGCACAAGCGCGCCTGAAGGTCGCTGAAGCCAACCTGGCTGCCGCTAAGGCTCAACCTTCAGCGGAACAACTGGCCGTAGCCCGCGCCCAGGTTGAGGTGGCTCAGGCAGCGCTCGAGGTGATTCAGGCCCAAATGAGTAAACTGGTCATCACCGCCCCTAGCGACGGTGTGGTGCTGAGCCGCGCCGTGGAGGTCGGGGAGGTGGTGGCTGTTGGCTCTCCCCTCTTGACTTTAGGGGATGTGGAGCGTCTAACCATCACCGTCTATGTGCCCGAAGATCGCTATGGCAGCATCCGCCTGGGGCAAATGGCGCAGGTGAGGGTGGACTCCTTCCCCGGCGAGACTTTCCAGGCCAGCGTGGTGCGCATCGCCGACCAGGCTGAGTTCACCCCGCGCAACGTTCAGACCGCCGAAGGTCGGCGCACTACGGTGTTTGCGGTGAAACTGGCGGTATCCAACGCCGAGGGCAAACTCAAGCCTGGCATGCCGGCCGATGTCAGTTTCCGTTAAGACGCGGGCAGATTGAGAGCAAACTAGATGGCTATGCGGGCTTCCCCTCTCCCATCTGCACCTGAGGCGCCTTTAATCCAGGCCACCAACCTCAGGAAATCCTTTGGGGCCACGCGGGCGGTGGATGGAATTGACCTGAACCTGCATGCCGGGGAAATTTATGGTCTGGTTGGTCCAGATGGCGCCGGCAAAACCACCACATTGCGCCTGCTGGTGGGAGCGTTGCGCCCCGATGCTGCAGGAGGTGAGCGTCCAACTTCAATACGCATTGCGGGCTACGACGTGCTGCGCCAGACCGAACAGGCGCGTGCCTGCCTCGGCTATCTGCCGCAGCGCTTTTCCCTGTACGAAGACCTGACCGTGATCGAAAACATCCGCTTCTTCGCCGAGGTGCGCGACCTATCTGCCAGCCAATGGCTGCCCCGCTGCATGGAAATCTTGCGCTTTGTGGGCCTGGACGAGTTCACCGAGCGCCGCGCCGGGCAACTCTCCGGTGGCATGAAGCAAAAACTGGGCCTGGCAGCGGCTCTGGTGCATCGCCCGCGCCTGCTCCTCTTGGATGAACCCACCACGGGGGTAGATCCGGTCACCCGCCAGGATTTCTGGCAATTGATCATCCGCCTGGCGGGTCAATCGGATCACGCCCAGGGTGTGGCGGTGCTGGTCACCACGCCCTATATGGATGAAGCCGCCCGCTGCACGCGGGTGGGCTTCATGAGCCAGGGCCGCCTGATGGTTGAAGGCAGCCCGGCCGAATTGCGCGCCCGCCTGGAAGGCCAGATTCTCGAGTTGCGCGGTCAGCCCCTATTCCTGCTGCGTCGCCTGGCTCTCAGCCAGGCCGGCGTCCTGGATGCTCAGATGTTTGGCGATCGCCTGCATCTGCTGGTGGAGAAAGGCCACGCTCAGGCGGTGGAAGAGGGCTTGCGCCAGCGCATTCTGGCCGAAGGTGGAGAAGTCAGCCTGTTACGCCCCATCCCACCTCAACTGGAGGACGTTTTCATCGCTTTGCAGCAGGGAGAGAACCATGGCTGAAGAGGTGATCGTTGCCCGTGACCTGACGCGGCGCTTTGGCGACTTTACCGCCGTAGACCATGTCTCTTTCACCGTCCAGGCGGGGGAGGTGGTGGGATATTTGGGGCCGAACGGCTCTGGTAAGACCACCACCATCCGCATGTTGTTGGGGTTGCTCTTGCCCAGCGAGGGCGAAGCGCGCGTGCTGGGCTATGATGTGGTGCGCCAGGCAGAGCACATCCGCCGCCAGGTGGGTTATATGTCGCAGAAATTCGCCCTGTATAATGACCTCACCGTGGGAGAAAACCTGGCTTTCTACGCTGGGGTCTACGGCGAACGACAGCGGGCGCGCCTGGAAGAGGTGCTGGATTTGATTGGCCTGCGCCCCCTGGAGCGGGAGCGCGTCAGCAATCTCTCCACCGGCTGGCGGCAACGCCTGGCCCTGGGCACAGCCATCGTGCACCGCCCGCGCCTGCTCTTCCTGGATGAACCCACCAGCGGCGTGGACCCCTCTGCCCGCCGCGCCTTTTGGGACTTGATTTATGCCCTGGCGGACGAAGGCGTGACTGCCCTGGTGACCACGCACTACATGGACGAGGCGGAATACTGTGGACGGGTGGGCATCATGCGTCAGGGGCGCTTGCTGGCCATGGATACCCCCTCGGCGCTGAAAGCCACGGCTTTGCCCGGGCTGGCCTGGGATGTATCGGTAGAGGCGGCGGAGGCGGAGCGCGGGGCGCGCTTGTTGTTGGCCCTGAATGCCCTGGAAACCTGTCCCTTCGTCTTGCGCGCCGGCCTGGCGGGAGACCATCTGCGCGCCATCACCCCCCCGGAGGTGAGCCGCGCAGACCTGGTATCCTATTTGCAGGAGAAAGGCCTGCCGCAGCCCCAGGCCGAGCGCGTGGAACCCACTCTGGAGGATGTCTTCCTGGCTCTGGCAGCAGGGGATAAATCCCCTGCTCAGCCCTCGAAAGTCGGCTAAAAGCCGACTCAGGTCTATCCGCAAACTCAGAGCCTGGTTTGTAGGACAAGTCACCGACTTGTCCGCGCAAAGCGGTGGTTTGCGGGCCGCAAGGCGGAAAAATGACAACTAAAAGATGCCCTTGACAGGGTGGGGGTTTGGGATAAAATATTGTGTAAATTACACAAAGCCTGGCTTTTTAATTTAGCATGTCTATAAGTGTATATAATACACTAATTTGCCCTTGTTTGCCCGACGGACGGCGCCCATCCTTAAGCAGGTGAACGCCCGTCGTAACTTTTTCTGCGCGGAGGTTTCCCATGTCTGCCCTCACTTATGATCAGGCCATTGAGCACATTGGCTACGGACGCTTCCAGCGAAAACTGATGTGGATCTGCGGTTTGGGCTGGGCGGCAGATGCCATGGAGGTTTTGCTGATCGCCTTTGCCCTGCCGGCCATTGGCCAGGAATGGGGTCTCAGCAACGCTCAAAAGGGCTTGCTGGGCACCGCCATCTTCCTCGGGATGCTGGCTGGAGCCTGGGGCTGGGGTTTCTTGAGCGACCGCATCGGGCGTAAGGTGGGTTTTATCAGCACGGTGGCGATCGATTCGGTCTTTGGGCTGTTATCCGCCTTTTCTCCCTCGTTCGGCTGGCTGTTGCTCCTGCGGGCGCTGACCGGGGTTGGGGTGGGCGGCACCTTGCCGGTGGATTACAGCATCTTTGCCGAGTATCTGCCGGCTAAAAAGCGCGGGCGCTACCTGGTGTTGCTGGAGGCGTTTTGGGCTTTGGGCACGGTGGTGGCGGCCGGGCTGGCGTGGTTGGTGGTGCCTCGCCTGGGGTGGCGCTGGTTGTTGGGGCTTTCTGCCCTGCCTGGCCTGATCATCTTTTTCATCCGTCGCTATGTGCCCGAGTCGCCGCGCTATTTGCTGGTGAGCGGGCGGACCGCCGAGGCGCGGCGCATCCTGGAGCAAGTGGCTGGCGAAAACCGCAGCGTTCTCCCTGCAGGTGAGTTGCTGCCGCCGCCGGCCACAGGGCGTGGCAGGTTGCGCCATCTCTTCTCTCCGTCGCTGCGCCGCACCACTTTCCTGCTCTGGCTGATCTGGTTCGCCATCTCCCTGGGCTATTATGGGGTGTTTACCTGGCTGCCATCCTATTTTCGCCTGAAAGGCATGGCGCTCCTGCCGGTGTATCAAAACACGTTTTTGCTGGCAGTGGCGCAGTTGCCGGGTTATTTCTCGGCTGCCTACCTGGTGGAAGTCATGGGACGCCGCCGCACCCTGGGATTTTATCTCCTCGCCAGCGGGGTGTTCACCTATCTGTTCGCATTCGCGGTCTCGCTGCCATTCGTTGTGGGCATGGCGGTGTGGATGTCGTTCTTTACCCTGGGAGCCTGGGGGGCGCTTTATGCTTATACGCCTGAAGCCTACCCGACCTCCATCCGCACCACAGGCATGGGCGCAGCCAGCGGCATGACGCGCATCGCTGGGGCGATTGCCCCCAGTTTGGGGGCAGCTTTGATGGGTGTGTCTCTGGTCATCCCCCTCACGGTTTACGCCGTGGCCTTTATCGTGGGTGGCCTGGGGGCGCTGCTATTGCCTTACGAGACCGCTCAGGCGCCGCTCAAAGACACGCTCGAGCCTGCCCCAGGAGGGCTGGAGGTGAAAGGTTAGGGTGG
>JBBILY010000095.1:0-2454 GCA_037444705.1 Chloroflexota bacterium
GAGGAGGATCGAGCAATAAAGACAGCCCAGGAGGAGGCGTATCCGTGGCTTTGGGAGGTAGCCAGTAACCCCCGCGCGAGCAAGCCAGACTGGCGCCAAGCAGGATTACACCCAGTGTCAGGAAAGCCCGAAGCCCGGTGGTGCGAGGTTTGCCCTTAGATAGAGGCAGAGGATTTAACAGTGTGCGGTGTGCCTTAGCGTTGGATGCTGTTGTCGGGAGAACGTCCCGCCCAGGCTTCAACTTTGTGGCCATTTTTCTCCAAATATCCCTCATATTCAGTCCCCAGGCCGCGTGACACCCACCCATCCAGAATGAAGGGTAAGGTCTGGTCAGCTGAGATCCATTCCCCATTATACCGTCGTGCCAGGTGGACGTGTGTGCCTGACGAAACCCCACCCTCGCACGAGGGGTGGCCGATACGCTCCCCCGCTTTGAGATACGTCCCTGGCCGAACGCGGTCGCGCGTTTCGACATGCATATAGAGCACGACCCATCCGCTTTGCTCATAGCCATCACCGTCCAGGTCTTGGATGACCGCGCCATCCCCAGCGCGCAGGATCAGTCCATCCGCCACGGCTACCACCCATTCATCGCTGGGCACACAACCCAGGGCGTCTGTGGGAGGGGCAAAGTCCAGAGCCGCCCAGGCAGAGCCATCACCCCAGCCACCATGAGGCCCGCCGGTGAAGGCCCAGGCTTTGCCAGGTTCAAAGGGTAATTGCATCGGGGGCTGGCTCAATCCTGGCGGCAGCAAAGGGTCAATGGCATAGTCAAAGGGGTAACCAAACAGCGTGTAATATGTGGCGAAGAGGCCCTTTTCGCCAACCGCCACTTGCCACTCCTCCCATCCGTACAGGGCGGCAAACATAGACTGCACCCCGGCCGTTGCGGCATTGATCGTGGGATCTATCATCACCACGCGACCATCCGCCAGGAGCCAGGTGGCAACGGCGTTTGCGCGCCATAAGTAGTAGCCGCGATTGAGTTGGTTGGCAGCCCATGAGAGTTGACGATACAACCCTTTACGCCAAGCTTCGCGGATACCTATGGGGTAGTCTATTTTGCCCTGAGGTGGATCACTGCGTGTCAGCCACTGACTTTGATATTCCAGGACAGCCAGCAAGAGGCGCGGGTTAACCGAATATTCCTGAGCCACGCGCAACACCACCTGCGCCCCGGTCAGGGTCTTTCCATCCAGGTCTTCAAGATACTGCCCCAGATAGCCGCTCTGACTCTGGACAAAGGCTTCTACATTGAAATAAATGCTGGCTGGGCCATACACCAGTTCTGAGTCGGGTATGATTTTAAAATTTGGGCTAACCCCTTGAGGGGTGGGAACCGGGATGATCAGCAACTGCCCCACTTGTAAGAAGTCGGGGTTGGGCAGGGTGTTGGCTGCGGTTAATTCTTCCAGGCTGACACCATAACGTTGGGCGATGGTCGCCAGGGTGTCTCCTGATTGCACGACATATTGTTCCGGTTCGGTCCGCAAGCCAGGTAAAGGGTGGGGGTCATCCGGGGTTGGGGTCAGAATGGGTGCACCTGGCAGGCGAGTGGGCATTTTGAAAGAGGGTAGTAAGGTCGAATCAGCCCTTGCCCTTCGTTGCTCGCCCTGGGCTGGCACCTGCCAGGCTGGGGCGTCCTCGCGCAATGCTGAGCGGGAGCACGCCAGCACAGCGCCCAGAACGGCCAGAAAAGCCGGGATCAAGAAGAGAGGATGCCTGGAGGGGGCAGAGCGGCTCATAGGATGATGCCGATTGACATTCTACCATAGCCCTGGTCGTCAGGTGGGGGCATAGGATTTGGATTTTTGGGTGCAAGAAGCCTGCCAGCGCCGCCTGTGATAAAATTTATAACTATGACTAGATCCATCGTTGAATGCATCCCAAATTTCTCTGAAGCACGCCGCCCGCAGGTGGTTGATGCCATCCGTCAGGCAATTGCATCCGCTGAAGGCGTAGCGATTCTCGATCAGCACTCCGACCTGGATCATAACCGTACTGTCATTACCTTTGCCGGGGCCCCACAAGCCGTGGAGGAGGCGGCATTTCGCGCTATTGCCAAGGCTGCTGAACTGATCAACCTGGACGAACATCGGGGTGAACACCCCCGCATTGGCGCTACGGATGTAGTGCCCTTTGTGCCCATCGCCGGTGTCACCATGGAAGAGTGTGTAGCCATTGCCCGCCGTCTGGGACAACGCGTGGGCGAGCAGTTGGGCATCCCTGTTTACCTCTATGAGGAAGCCGCCACCCGTCCAGAGCGCAAAAACCTGGAAGACCTGCGCCGTGGGGAGTATGAGGGTCTTAAGGATGAGATTCTCACCAACCCCGATCGCCTCCCCGATTTTGGTCCCCCTCGCCTGGGCACGGCTGGAGCCACGGTGATCGGCGCTCGCCATCCGCTTATTGCCTACAATGTATATTTGACTACGGCTGATGTGTCTATTGCGC
>JBBILY010000095.1:2464-12348 GCA_037444705.1 Chloroflexota bacterium
AAGGCTGTGCGCCATTCTTCGGGTGGCTTCCGTTATGTCAAGGCTTTGGGGTTGCTGGTGGAGGGGCAGGCTCAGGTCTCGATGAACCTGACCAATTATCGCCAAACACCGCTGGCGCGCGTGGTCGAGTTCATCCGCCGCGAAGCCCAGCGTTATGGGGTGGCTATTCATCACAGCGAACTGGTGGGATTGATCCCCGAAGAGGCCCTGGTAGATGCGGCAGTGTGGTATTTGCAATTGGATCAGTTCACCCCAGAGCAAATCCTGGAGCGCCGTCTGCAAGCAACCCTGGGTGAAGCGCTGCAACCCGCCACTCCCGCGGCACAAGACTTTCTAGAGGCTTTAGCCTCAGATTCGCCCACCCCAGGCGGCGGTTCAGCCTCGGCCTACAGTGGGGCTGCTGCAGCGGCGCTGGTGGCTATGGTGGCGCGCCTAACCCTGGGCAGGAAGAAATATGCCCACGTGGAAGAACAGATGCGGCAAATTCTGGAGCGGGCTGAAACCCTGCGCCGCGAATTGACGGCGGCGATCGAGGAAGATGCGGCCGCCTTCGAGGCGGTTATGGCTGCCTTTAAACTCCCCAAAGATACCTCTGAAGAGATGCAGAAGCGACAGTCGGCTATCGAAAGCGCCACCCTCAAGGCGGCTCAGGTGCCGTTGGAGGTGGCGCGTAAGGTTGTCGAGGTCATGTATCTGGCTTTAAAAACGGTGAGCTATGGCAATCTGAATGCCATCAGCGACGCCGCTACCGCTGCGGCGTTGGCACGGGCGGCTTTGAGCGGCGCCGGCTATAATGTGCGCATCAACCTGGCCAGTTTGAAGGATGAGCAGGCCACTCAGCCACTATTGGACGAACTGGAAGCGTTAGAGCAGCGCGCTGGGAGGCTGGAGGCGGATGTTCGGGCTGTGCTGAGCCAGCGCGGAGGGATGAAATTGCCATGATTAGAAAACCTCTTCATATCTTTGCTCTCACCTCGCTGTGGATTTTCATCGTCGGGGTGAGTTGTCGTTTGTTTACACCTGAGATGACAGACAGAGCCTTGCCCACCCCGGCGATTGAAAAGACCTCTGCTTTGCCATCCTCGACCTCTGGCGCGCCGACCCCCACTCAGGTGTTGGCGATAACGCCGACGACTCCTCCCCCGGCTTCGCCTAGCCCCGCGGTTACCTCTGCACCTGAGACACAACCCACTTGTGAAGAAGAGGTATGCGTTCTTTCTGTGTCTTTTCCCCTGGAACGCCCCATTGCTCCACCTGGCAGGCAGATCATTGATGTTTCCTATCGTTTTGGCAGCAGCGATCATGGTAAGCGTGATCCGCACCACGGGGTCGAGTTCTTAAACTCGGCCGGCACGCCAGTCCTGGCTGCCGCCGAGGGTGTGGTCGTCTTGGCTGGCGATGACTCTAAGACGGTTTATGGCCTGTATCGCAATTTCTATGGCAATCTGGTGGTATTGGAACACGATGTCCCCGGTTTCTCTCAACCTCTTTACACACTGTACGCTCACCTTTCCCAAATTGATGTGAAGGAAGGCGAGCGGGTAGCGGCGGGTCAGAAGATCGGAGAGGTGGGCTCCAGCGGCGCAGCTACCGGCAGCCACTTGCACTTCGAAGTGCGCCTGGGCAAGAATTCCTATGATGCAGTGCGCAATCCTGAACTATGGCTGAAACCTCTGGCAGATAAGGACGGGCAGCCCTTGGGTGTGATTGCCGGGCGCATTCTGGATGCCCAGGGTAAGCCGCTAAAAATCTCCAACATCGTCATTGAACGCCTGACCAGCGCTGGCGCTGCCCAGGACACTTATTACATCTCCACCTATAGCGAGACAAAATTGATTGGTCTCGATCCCTGGGAGGAATCCTTTGCCATCGGTGACCTGCCTGCTGGTGATTATCAAATCTCATTCTGGCAAGGAGGCATGCAACAAAAAGTGGTCAGCGTGCAATCTGGAGGGCTAATCCTGGTCACCTTTCACCTGGGTCAATAAGAGAGGATCGCCGCGCCTCGATGAACGTTGCTCGGGGTCAACCACAAGGGCAAGTCAGGCGATTGTGGGCTTACTCATGGGCGATGATAATCATCGCCTGGTTGCTCAGCGCCTGTGGCACTGCTCCTCGGGCGTTACTGCCCGGGGCTCTGCCCACGCCCACTTTTACTCCCTTTCAACCCCTTTTACCCTCTCCAACCCCTACCACAGCGCCGCTCCCTACAGCCACCCTGACCCTTACCCCGCCTGCTGGCCTCACCCTGTGGATAGACCCGCGCTTGCCGCCAGCACTCCGCGCAGGACTGGCTTTGCCCGTGGAAATCACCCTAGTGGAACGGCCTGAACAGGCGGTTTTACGTCTGGAGTTCGGCGGTGAAAATCCCCTAAGTCACTGGGTGTATGCGTTGGTGGCACCTTTCCCCACGCTGGAGCAAGGGGTGAGCCTGGATGATTTGCGCAATTCATGGCGCGGCAAGCCCTCTGGGGCTTTTAGTGAACGGCCACTACTGGTGGATGAGGGCGGGCTGGCGGCTCTAAGTGCTTTATGGGGCGCGCCGGCTGAGGGGGCAGTTAAAGTCCTGCCTGGCCAGGAGATGCTGGACTATGCCTGGGAGCGGCGCCCTTCCTGGGCTGTGGTGCCCTTCGAGGCGCTTGAGCCGCGCTGGAAAGTGCTGGAGGTGGACGGCATTTCCCCGCTGCGCAAAGAGTTTGATGCCTCTAGGTATCCATTGAGCATTCCTATATCCCTCGTGGGTGATCTGCAGTTGGTCCAGAGGCTACGCTCAGTGTATGGTGAGAACTCGGCCAGACCTTTGCTGCCAGTTACCAATCGTGAGGCGCACAGGTTGACCGTGGTGGTGATGACTGGGGTGACCGCCCTGGTGCGCGCCACGGCTTATACCATGGAACAACGCGGGATTAAATATCCGGCGCAGGACATCGGTGAGTGGCTGCGCAACGCCGACCTTACCCATATCAGCAATGAGGTGCCTTTTGCCCAGAATTGCCCTTTCCCCAATCCTGTCCAGCCCGACCTGCGCTTTTGTAGCGACCCGCGCTACATTGGGCTTTTAGAAGAAGTGGGCACTGACATTGTCGAACTGACCGGCGACCATTTCCAGGATTGGGGCGAGGCGGCTATGCTCTATACCCTTGATCTGTATCACCAGCGTGGTTGGGGGATATATGGGGGTGGATCTGATATAGAAGAGGCCCGCCGCCCGCTGATCATAGAGCATCATGGCAACCGCCTGGCTTTTATCGGCTGTAATGCCAAGGGCGGCGCTTATGCCCAAGCTGGTCCTCACCACCCGGGAGCAGTGGCCTGTGATATGGATTGGATGGCAACTGAGGTAGCCCGCCTTCGGGACGAAGGTTATTTGCCCATTGTCACTTTTCAACATTATGAGTATTACATGTATGCGGCTACGCACATTCAAAAGCGCGATTTTGGCCGCATGGCGCAAGCCGGGGCGGTCATCGTCAGCGGTAGCCAGGCGCATCAACCCCAGGCGTTCGCATTTGAAGAGGCAGCCTTCATCCACTATGGCCTTGGCAATTTATTTTTTGACCAGTATGAGGTCTGCCGTGCCTGCCGTCAGGCGTTTGTGGATCGTCATGTGTTTTATAATGGGCGCTATATTGGCACAGAATTGTTAACCATGATGTTTGTGGATTACGCTCGCCCGCGGCCGATGACCCCCGGCGAGCGGGATGAATTATTGCGGGCTGTTTTTAACGCCAGCGGATGGTGATCTTTTTTCTTAGGAGTGGCTGTATGGGGCTTAAACCTGATCATTGGATACGCAAAATGGTGCAGGAATACCGCATGATCGAACCCTTCGCCGAAAACCAGGTGCGCGACGGGGTGATTTCTTATGGGGTCTCGTCCTATGGCTACGATATTCGCGTGGCCGATGAGTTTAAAATCTTCACCAATGTCTATTCAGCCATTGTGGACCCCAAAAATTTCGATTCTAAATCAATGGTGGATTTCAAAGGAGAGGTATGCATCATCCCACCCAATTCCTTTGCCCTGGCGCGCACGGTGGAGTATTTTCGTATCCCAAGGAATGTGCTCACAATTTGCGTGGGGAAATCCACCTATGCGCGCTGTGGTATTATTGTTAATGTCACCCCCTTCGAGCCGGAGTGGGAAGGGTACGTCACTCTAGAAATCTCTAACACGACGCCCCTGCCCGCCAAGATTTATGCCTATGAAGGCATTGCCCAGGTGCTCTTCTTTGAGGCGGATGAAGAGTGTGAGATCTCTTATGCCGACAAGAAGGGAAAGTATCAGAGGCAGCAGTCCATCGTTTTACCCAAACTATAACCATTCCGCGCAATGGCCCATCCTATGAAGCCGCCTCAGCGCCTCTTCCCCTTATGGGTGGAGGCGAGCAGCGTGCGTGCGGTCGCTCTTCTGACCGCTGCAATGGGGGTGGTTAACCTGTTTTCGGCGGTAACGCCAGCCACGCGGGAGCGTCTGGCGCTACTCAGGCGCTATTTTCCTCTGACGGTGACGCGAGGTGGCCACCTCGCCGCGGCCCTGGCCGGTTTTGCCCTGTTGCTCCTTTCCCTTAGCCTGTGGCGGCGCAAGCGCGTGGCATGGATGGTGACTGTGATCGTGCTCCTGATCTCAGCCATTGCGCATTTGGTCAAAGGTCTTGACTATGAGGAAGCGCTGCTTTCTGGATTGCTCGTGGCCTGGTTGGTTTACTTGCGACCCCACTTTCACGCCCGTTCGGATGAGCCGTCCATCCGTCGAGGATTGCAGACTCTGGTGGTGGCGTTCTTTTTCATCCTGGCGTATGGTGTGAGCGGTTTTTACCTGCTTGATCGTCATTTCCGCATTCATTTTGGCTTTTGGGAGGCGTTGCGCCAGACGATCGTGATGTTTACTGAGTTCTATGATCCAGGCCTGGAGCCGATCAGCGGTTTTGGCCGCTATTTTGCTGATTCTATCTATATTGTCGCTGCAACGACCTTCGGATATGGGCTGCTCATGCTTATCCGTCCGGTCTTAGTGCGCCATCGTGCCAGCCCTGATGAAACCGCCCGCGCCTGGGAGATTGTCCGCGCCTATGGGCGCACTTCGCTGGCGCGATTGGCCTTGTTGAATGATAAACTCTATTTCTTTAGCGCCGGTGGTTCTGTGATCGCTTATACCGTCCAGGGGCGAGTGGCGCTGGCTCTGGGCGATCCGATTGGCCCGGCTGATGACGTAGGGCCTTGCCTGCTCACCTTCAAGGCCTATTGCGCTTTGAACGATTGGCAACCAGCCTTTTATCAGGTTTTACCCGACTATCTGGAGCACTATAAGGGGGCTGGCTTTAGCGCGGTGTGCATTGGGCATGAAGCCCTGGTCGAACTGGCAGATTTTACCCTGGAGGGCAGCCAGAATAAGAACGTGCGCAATGCTTACAATAAACTTGTGCGCCTGGGCTATACCGCCGAAGTGGTTGAACCGCCCCATGCTCCGCATCTGCTGCGAGAATCGCACCTTATTAGCGATGAATGGCTGAGCCATGTGGGTGGCAGCGAGATGCGCTTTTCCTTCGGTTGGTTTGACGAGGGATACCTCAATACCTGTCCTATCCTGCTGGTACGCAACCCTCAGGGAGAGATCGAAGCCTTTGCTAACCTTATTGTGGGGTTTCAGACCAGCGAGGTGGCAATAGATTTAATGCGTCACCGCCGCCAGTCTGAGAGTGGGCGTATGGAATTTCTGTTCGTCTCGCTCATTCAGTGGGCTAAACGGCAAGGATACGCCAGGTTGGATATGGGGTTGAGTGCTCTCTCTGGAGTTGGAGAGAGGCCCGAGGACCCGGCTATCGAACGCGCTTTGCGCTATATTTACGCCCATGTTAACCGCTTTTATAATTTTAAAGGCTTACATGCCTTCAAAGAGAAGTTTCACCCGATCTGGTCGCCGCGCTATCTGATCTACCCTGGACCTGCCAGCCTGCTGTCGGTCACTCTGGCGTTGTTGCGGGCTGATACAGGGGGTGATTTGCTCGGTGGCTATTTACGTCATCCTGGATAGGATATGAGGACCTTTGCTGATCGTGTCACCCATCTTGAACCTGAAGGGGCTTACGCGGTCTTGGCCCGCGCTCAGGAATTGGAGGCTCAGGGTCGTGATATCATCCACTTTGAGATCGGTCAACCTGATTTCCAGACCTTCCCCCACATCAGCCAACGCGGGATCGAAGCCATCCGCCAGGGATACACCCGCTACAATCCGCCTGCGGGCTTACCCCAGTTGCGAGAAGTCATCGCCGCTGAGGCCGGTAGACGGCGCGGGATCGAATTTCGTCCCACTCAGGTGGTGGTGGGGCCAGGGGCTAAGCCGGGGCTGTTTTTTTCAACCCTGGCGTTGGTGCAGGCAGGAGATAAGGTGATTTACCCCGATCCTGGCTTCCCCACCTACGCGGCGATGATTGGCGTGGCGGGGGGCATACCGGTGGCAGTACCCCTGCTGGAGGAAAAGGGCTTCTCCTTTGACCTGGAGGCTTTCGACCAGCGGGTCAATAAGCGCACAAAGTTAATCATCCTCAACTCGCCGGCCAACCCTACGGGTGGGGTCATGCCTCTGGAGGACCTGGAGCATATCGCTGCCGCGGCGCAGCAGTATAATTGTTGGGTGATCTCGGATGAAATTTATGCCCGCCTGGCTTATGACGGGCGAGGGGTGCCCAGCATTGCTTCGCTGCCTGGGATGGCTGAGCGCACCATTATCGTGGATGGTTTTTCCAAGACCTATGCCATGACCGGCTGGCGCCTGGGATATGCGCTTATGCCTGAGGCTCTGGCTGAAAGGGTGGAATTATTGCTGACCCATTCGGTGGGTTGCACGGCCACCTTCACCCAAATGGCCGGCATTGAGGCCCTGAGCGCCAGCCAGGAGATGGTGGAACAAATGGTAGCCGAGTATCAGCGCCGCCGCGATGCGATGGTGGCCGGGCTAAATGCCATCCCAGGGGTGCACTGCCAGAAACCCCAAGGGGCTTTCTATGCCTTCCCCAATGTCAAATCCTTCGGCATGCCCGCCCGAGAGATCGCCCGCCGCCTGCTGGAGGAGGCCGGCGTGGCTGTGCTGGCCGGCAGCGATTTTGGCCCCAACGGCGAAGGCTACCTGCGCCTGTGCTTCGCCACTTCAATGGAGAATATCCAGCAAGGGCTGGAGAGGATGAGGCAGGGGCTAGGTAGACTCAAAGGCTTTCAATGCGCATCTTAATCTGTCGTTCTAATCCTATCGCGCCCGACCCTCGGGTTGAGAAGATTGCCCGCTCCCTGGCTCAGAGGGGTTGGGAGGTTCAAATACTGGGGTGGGATCGCACGGGCCAATTGCCCTGCCAGGAGGATTGGGGCTTTGCTCGATTGCACCGTCTGCCCATTCGCGCCCGCTTTGGCAGCGGATTGGGAAACTTGCCTCAATTACTCCGCTGGCAGATAGGCTTACTCACCTGGCTTATCAAGCATCGCGCCACATTCGATATCGTCCACGCCTGCGATTTTGATACGGTCCTTCCGGTTATCATCGTTCAGAGGCTGCGGCACAAACCGGTGATCTATGACATTTTTGATTTTTATGCCGATCATCTGCGGCGAACGCCGGAATGGATAAAGCATTTGATTCGTAAGGTGGACTTTTGGGCCATCAACCAGGTAGATGCCGTCATCCTGGCAGATGAATCGCGCCGGGAGCAAATCCGTGGCTCTCACCCGCGCGAGTGGCTCCTCATTTACAACTCACCCCAAGACTGGCAACCTGCTTCAGATTTATCCGAGCCTATGACGATGAGTCAATCGGCTTTGCGCATTGCCTATGTCGGTTTGCTGCAAAAAGAGCGTGGACTTTTAGAACTGTTAGAAGTGGTGAAAAAGCATCCCGAGTGGCATTTGACTCTGGCCGGCTTCGGCGGAGACCAAGAGGAGATCCTGTCCGTGGCGGAGCATATGGAAAATGTCCAGTGGTATGGCAGGGTTTCTTATGAGGCTGCGCTAGACCTTTATGCCAGAGCGGACGTTCTTCTGGCAACTTATGATCCAGGTATCCGCAATCATCGTTTCGCTAGCCCAAATAAGCTCTTCGAAGCCATGATGTTGGGAAAGCCAATGATTGTAGCCCAGCACACCAATATAGATAAGATCGTGGAACGCTTTGGCTGCGGAATGGTTGTTCCCTATGGAGATGTTCAGGCGCTAGAACGAGCATTTTTACAATTGGCGGCTGACCCCCTCGCCAGGCAACAACTAGGCTCTAATGGCAGGGCTGCCTATGAACAGCATTATCATTGGAATATCATGAGCGATCGGTTGAGTGCGCTCTATCGGCGTGTGGCGACCTCTTATGGTTTTACATAGGCTTGAGAGGCTATGACGCTCCCCAAAATCCTGCTCGTAGCAAACACAGATTGGTACCTGTATAACTATCGCCTCTCGCTGGCAAAATACTTGCGCCAACGCGCCTTCGAGGTCATCCTCGTTTCGCCAACGGGCAGATATGTGCCCTTGATCCAGGCGGAAGGGTTTACCTGGTTGAACTGGCCAGTTGGACGCCGCTCTGTATCACCCTGGTCAGAAGCGTTGGCTATTGCCCGCTTGCTGCATATATACCGCCAATATAAGCCTGGGCTGGTGCACCACTTCACCATTAAGCCGGTGTTGTATGGCTCCCTGGCTGCGTGGTTGAGCGGTGTGCCGGCGGTGGTTAATGCCATCACCGGTTTGGGTTACTTATTTTTGAATGATCGCTGGCTGACGCGGATGGTGCGGAGTTGGGTGCTGCTGGCATATCGGTGGCTGTTGAATCGCCCGAATACCGCGGTAATTTTTGAAAATGAAGCCAATCGCGAGCAATTCATCCGCGCAGGGCTGATGGGCGCAGATCGTTCGTGGCTGATTGAGGGAGTTGGGGTGGATGTGGAACGTTTCTCGCCCACCCCCGAGCCGGAGGGTGTGCCGGTGGTGCTCTTTCCGGCACGGTTGCTGCGCGAGAAGGGCATTTACACCCTGGTTGAGGCTGCTCGCCTGCTCAAGCCACGCTGTTCGGTAAAATTCAGGCTGGCCGGCGAGGTGGATGAAGGCAACCCCGGTTCGGTCAGGCCGGCAGAAGTGCAGCAGTGGATGGAAGAAGGACTGGTGGAGTGGCTGGGCTGGCAGGCTGACATGCCAGCCGTGTATGCCCAATCGCATCTGGTAGTGCTGCCTTCGTGGGGAGAGGGCATCCCGACTGCATTACTGGAAGCCGGCGCCTGTGCCCGCCCGGTGGTGGCTACCGACGTGGCGGGCTGTCGCGATGTTGTCGTGGATGGTTTCAATGGCTTGCTGGTGCCGCCTCAGGATGCTGTGGCTTTGGCGGCGGCGATCGAGCGCCTGGTAAGCGATCCGACTCTGCGGGCAACCCTGGGCGTTGCCGGCCGTGAACGTGTTTTACAGCATTTCACCGATGAGACGATTAATCAGAAGACCTTTGAGGTTTATCAATCTTTATTAAAATTGGTCTGATATCCATAACTTGAATTACGGACGGTCAGCACACAGTGATATAATCTGCCCCATGACGCATGAATCGCTCATTTCAACTGCGGAAAATGTGCCCGTTTACGATAGCGCCCGCCGCGCCTTTGCTCCTCTGGTGGAATTACAGGAGATTTGGCGCTACCGGGAGTTGGTTGTGCAACTGGTGCAACGCGACATCGTCGCCCGCTACAAACGCTCGGTGTTGGGTGTTGCCTGGACGATGCTCAACCCGCTGGGGATGATGGTGGTGTTGACGGTGGTCTTCTCCCAGGTCTTCCACACGGTAGAAGGCTACGCGGCTTACGTCTTGAACGGGCTGATCGCCTGGACCTTCTTTTCTCAATCTACCAGCGCGGCCATCAACGCCAT
>JBBILY010000096.1:0-12279 GCA_037444705.1 Chloroflexota bacterium
CAATCGCAGTTACACAGTGGAGGAGTTTTAGAAAGTCTTGCATCTCACCGAAAGCGAACGCTAGGCGCTGTCGGCCCCGAATCTGTTCCGTGTGGACATCACCCCATACTTCATCTCTCTGATAGATCCGCACGACCCGGATGACCCCATCCGCAAGCAGGTGGTGCCCACCGATAAGGAAATGGTGCCGTTTACGGCGATGATGGAAGACTCGCTGGCCGAAGACCGCCACTCCCCCGTGCCCGGCCTGGTGCACCGCTATCCTGATCGAGTGTTAATGCTGGTGACCACCCAGTGCGCTTCCTATTGCCGTTACTGCACCCGCTCACGCATTGTGGGTGATCCCAGCGCCACCTTCTCGCGCAGTGAGTTCGAGATGCAAATTGAGTATCTAAAGCGCACCCCCCAAGTGCGGGATGTGTTGCTCTCCGGTGGAGACCCGCTGGTGCTGGCGCCTAAAATTCTGGAAGAGATACTCAGCCGTTTGCGGGAGATCCCTCACATTGAGGTCGTGCGCATAGGCTCACGCGTGCCGGTCTTCCTGCCCATGCGCATTACCGATGAACTCTGCAATATGCTGCAGAAGTATCATCCCCTGTGGATGAACATCCACGTTAATCACCCCAACGAGATCACTGCTGAACTGGCGCAGGCCTGCGACCGCCTGACCCGCGCCGGCATCCCCCTAGGAAACCAGTCGGTGTTGCTGGCCGGGGTAAACGACAACGTCCATATCCAGCGCCAGTTGGTGCAAGATTTAGTGCGCATTCGCGTCCGCCCATATTATTTGTATCAATGCGACCTGGTGGCCGGCGCGGGGCACTTTCGCACGCCCGTCGCCAAAGGGATTGAGATCATCGAAGGTTTACGCGGCCACACCTCGGGCTTCGCCGTACCCCAGTTTATCGTAGACGCTCCAGGCGGTGGTGGTAAGATCCCCTTGGGGCCGAACTACCTGCTAAGCATGTCGGATCATAAGGTGGTCTTACGCAATTATGAAGGCTTCATCACCACCTATGAGGAGCCGACTGACTATGACCCGAGCAAAGCGGCTAAGTTTAAAGGGGAGAAGCGCCCCGAACCCGGCCAGAGTGGCATCACCGGCTTGCTGGAGGGCGAGCAACTGTTTATTAAGCCGGTCGGCTTCGATGAGGTGCATGATCGCGGCGGCATCCGCCACCGCCTTAAGGATGAGCGCAAGTGGGTGCCACTGGGCATTGGCGCAGGCGAAGAGGCGGAGTCACCGCCTGCAGAGCGGTAAGGGCGGAGATAACTCCGCCGGTTCACTAGGCTACCAGAGCGGACGGACGGGTGATAAGGTTGAGGTATGTTAATTTTGGATGAAATTGAGCCTTTACCTCTTGACAATTCGCCTATCTGCTCTATAATTATTAGCAAATTTTTCATAAAAATTCGAAGGTGTGAGAACAGGTTAATGAATACTTGCATGTGTCTGAGGCGGGGTTTGTAGCCACCGCCTCTCCGAAAAATCGAGCATAGCCCGGTCAACGGACGGCAGGTGGTTGCGACCCCGCTTACGTAGTCGTTTTACGTGGCGAATAAGCAGCCGCCTTTTTATGTCTGTTGGCCGTTTTGTTTTAAGTAATTGGAGATATTGAAGCCCCTCAATTTATGGGTAAAGCATCCTTTTGGAGTGCACTGCTGGACCGGTAATTACAAGGACGTGATTATGAGTACCATCTCGCCTCAGATCAAAACAGAAGTCACCCTGCCCCTGGTAACGGGAGGCCTGGAGGCCGCCGTGGGCAACACACCCCTGATACCCCTGCGCCGTGTGACTCAGGGCATTTCGCCGCGGGTGCAGGTGCTCGCCAAGGCGGAATGGTTCAACCCCGGCGGTTCGGTCAAAGACCGCCCTGCCTTACACATCCTGCGCCAGGCGCTGGCCCAGGGGCTATTGAGCCCCAATAAGCGTCTGCTGGATTCCACTTCGGGCAATATGGGCATCTCCTATGCCACCTTCGGGGTGGCGTTGGGGGTGTCGGTTACTCTGGCTTTGCCGGCCAACGCCAGCCCGGAGCGCATTGCCCTGTTGCGCGCATTGGGAGCCGAATTGATCTTGACCGATCCCCTGGAAGGTTCTGACGGAGCCATCCGCGTCGCCCGCCAACTGGCAGATCAATACCCCGAACGCTACTACTATGCCAACCAGTATGATAACCCTGCTAACTGGCAGGCGCACTACCTGACCACAGGCCCGGAGATTTTGCAACAAACGGGTGGAAGCCTGACGCACTTCGTGGCTGGGTTGGGCACTTCCGGCACGCTGTGCGGGGTGGCACGCTATTTACGCCAGTATATCCCCAATGCCCAAATCATCGCTGTCCAGCCTGACTCTCCCTTCCATGGGCTGGAAGGGCTGAAACACATGCCTACAGCCCTTCAGCCGGGCATTTATGATCCCACTTTGCCCGATCGCGTGGTTGAAATCTCGACCGAAGAAGCCTATCGCATGGTGCGCCGCCTGGCGCGCGAAGAAGGGTTGTTCGTGGGCATTTCGGCCGGCGCGGCGGCTCTGGCGGCTGTGCGCATTGCCGCTGAACTGGAAGAGGGCTTGGTGGTGGTGATTTTCCCCGATGCCGGCTACAAATATTTGAGCGACAAAGCCCTGTGGGGGCTGGAGGATTAGGGACAAGATGCTGGAAATTCCACGTAAAATCCTGGCTCAAATCTGGGCTCACGGTGAAAGCGCCTACCCTGAAGAAGGGGCTGGTTTCTTATTTGGGACGGTGGAGGGCGAAAAGCGTCAGGTGAAAGCCATCCTGATCCTGAACAACGCCGGCGAAGAAGGCGCTCGCCATAACCGTTATTTGCTCACACCTCAAGATTATTTACGGGGCGAGCGGGAGGCTGCTCGCCTGGGATGGGAGGTGCTGGGCGTGTTCCACTCTCATCCAGATCACCCCAGCCAACCCTCTGAATTTGACCGCGAGTGGGCTTTGCCCTGGTTTTCCTACCTGATCACCCGCATTGAGGCGGGAAGGGCGGTAGAAAGTCAATCGTGGAGACTGGTTGAAGATCGTTCGAGATTTGAAGAAGAGACCCTTCAGGTCACCAGCGAGTCGGGGTGGTTATAACCCGCTCGCCTGATTTAAAATTCAATTTTATGGAGGTAAATATGTCACTCTACTTTGTGCGTCACTCTCATAATGCCGAAACCTGCCCGGCCAAAGACCCTCAAATGGGCGCCATGCTGCTAAGTCATCTCAGCCCGCTGAATGCTCGCAAGTTCGGTGTGGAACTCCATGGCGAGGCAGTGTTGGATGGGCAACACACCCTGGTGATAATTGCCGAAGCGGAAAACCAGGAAAGCCTGGAAAACTTTATGCAGCCATTTAAGATGGCGGGCCCTGTGGAGATAATTTCTGCCTCTTCCTGCGAGACGGTGGTTGAGCGCGCCGGGTGTTGAGCAGGTATAGGGAGGGCAGGGAATGCGAATCGCCAACGACGTCACCGAATTGATTGGTAATACCCCATTGGTGTGCATCCGCCGTCTGAGCCAGGGCGCGAAAGCCGAGATTGTGGCTAAACTGGAATATTTCAACCCGGCGCACAGCGTCAAAGATCGGATTGGGGTGGCGATGATCGAGGCCGCCGAGCGGGCTGGCTTGATTAACGCCGATACCATCATCCTGGAACCCACCAGCGGCAATACCGGCATTGCTCTAGCCTTTGTCTGTGCCGCCAAGGGTTATCGCTGCGTCTTAACCATGCCCGACACCATGAGCAAAGAACGGCGTATGCTCCTGCGCGCCTTTGGGGCTGAATTGGTGCTCACTCCGGGCAGTGAAGGTATGGCTGGCGCGATCCGCAAAGCCGAGGAACTGGCCGCCTCGGATTCGCGCTACTTTATCCCGCAGCAATTCAAGAACCCGGCCAACCCGGATATTCATCGCAGAACCACCGCCGAGGAGATCTGGCGCGATACCGATGGCCAGGCTGATATTCTGGTGGCTGGGGTGGGCACGGGCGGCACCATTACCGGCGTGGGTGAGGTGATCAAAGCCCGTAAACCCTCCTTCCGTTGTGTGGCTGTAGAGCCCGAGGCCTCGCCTGTGCTCTCCGGCGGACAGAAAGGGCCCCACTTGATTCAGGGTATTGGGGCAGGTTTCGTGCCCGAGGTGCTCAACACGAAAATTTACGATGAGATCATTCGCGTCAAAAACGAAGACGCCCTGGAGACGGCAAGGCGCATGGCGCGCCAGGAAGGATTGTTGGTGGGCATCTCTTCCGGCGCGGCGATGTGGGCAGCGCTTCAGGTGGCTCAGCGGGAGGAGAACGCTGGCAAAATGATCGTCGTGATCATCCCCTCGTTTGGCGAGCGCTATCTGAGCACGCCTCTGTTTGCCCATCTAGCGGATTAGGTATGTGGCAGACGGTTAAACGCGATATTCAAGCCGTATTTGAACGAGATCCAGCGGCGCGCAGTCTGCTGGAGGTGCTCTTGTGCTACCCGGGCCTGCATGCGTTATGGAGCCATCGCCTGGCGCATTGGCTGTGGACGCATCGCCTCAAACTTCTGGGGCGCTGGCTCTCACACCTGGTGCGTCTCCTGACGGGGATCGAAATCCACCCTGGGGCAAAGATTGGTCCGGGGTTCTTCATTGATCACGGCATGGGCGTGGTGATTGGCGAAACGGCGGAGATCGGCACTGATGTGACCCTGTATCATGGTGTCACTCTGGGAGGCACCAGCCTTGCCAAAGGCAAGCGCCACCCGACCATCGGCGATCGCGTGGTGATCGGCGCGGGAGCCAAAGTGTTGGGAGCCATCACTGTTGGCGACGACAGCCGTATTGGTGCCAATGCGGTGGTGGTAAAATCTGTGCCACCCAACTCGGTGGTGGTAGGGGTGCCAGGACAGGTCATCGCCCGCAGCAAGCCGCATACGGCTTCCGATGCCCCGGATCTCAATCACACCGCCCTGCCTGACCTAATCGGTGTATCGCTCTCCTCGCTATTGTTGCGCGTGGATGCCCTGGAGGCGCGCCTGAACGGCCACGAAAACGGACATGCCGCCGTCGCCCCCCACATCCACGCCCCTGAAGCCGGACAATGGCGTGGTGAAGATTTTTCAATTTAATGGTATCTTTATCTATTGGAAGGTGAAATATGCCCATTTTACGTATTCCCACCCCTCTTCGCTACTATACCAATGGTCAGAGTGAGGTGACCGTTCAAGGTGATACTGTGGGAGCGGCCATGAAAGATTTGGTCACCCAATTTCCTGCCTTGCGTACCCATCTGTTTGATGGGCGGGCCGAGTTACGCCCCTTCGTCAACCTCTTTTTGAATGATCAGAAAGTGCGCGATCTTCAGGGATTGGACACGCCACTAAAGGAAGACGATCACCTGCTCATCATCCCCAGCATTGCCGGTGGCGGGGCTGTTGCGGAGTGTTAAGATGCTACCTACCTTATCACACGAAGAAATCCTGCGCTATTCGCGCCATTTGCTCATCCCCGAGGTGGGGCTGGAAGGGCAAAGAAAACTCAAAGCGGCTTCGGTGTTGGTGATTGGCACGGGTGGCCTGGGTTCACCGGTGGCCCTATACCTGGCTGCGGCCGGTGTGGGACATATTGGCCTGGTGGATTATGACGTGGTGGATTTTTCCAATCTGCAACGCCAGGTGATCCACGGCACCTCGCGCCTGGGCAAGCTCAAAGTCGAATCGGCGCGTGACCGCATGTTGGATCTCAACCCCTCTATCCAGGTGGATATCTACAATGAACCATTCACCTCGGATAACGCCATGCGCATCGCCGCCGATTACGATGTGATCATAGACGGCACCGACAATTTCCCCACGCGTTACCTGACCAATGATGTGTGCGTGCTGCTGGGGAAGCCCAACGTGTATGGCTCGATTTTCCGCTTCGATGGGCAAGCCAGCGTTTTCTATGCCAAAGAAGGACCATGCTATCGCTGCCTGTTCCCCGAACCACCCCCACCCGGATTGGTGCCCTCCTGCGCCGAAGGCGGCGTGCTGGGCGTGCTGCCGGGCACAATCGGCACCATTCAGGCTACCGAGGCGCTTAAGTTAATCCTGGGTATCGGCGAGACCCTGATTGGGCGCCTGTTGCTCTACAACGCTCTGGACATGTCCTTCGAATTCGTTCAGTTGCGCAAGAATCCTAAATGCAAAATCTGCGGGCCGGAGCCGGAGATCACCCAGTTGATTGATTATGAAGAATTCTGCGGTGTGCCCGGCCATGATCGCGACGAAGGCTCGGCCGGCGAAGGCTGGGATATCAGCGCCACTGAACTGGCTCAGCGCCTGAAGCAGGGTAATCATGTGCGCCTGCTAGATGTGCGCGAACCCCATGAACTCGAGATCTCTCGCCTGGAAGGGGCGACCCTGATCCCCCTGGGGCAATTGGCGGCGCGCCTTTCTGAATTGGACAGCGCCGAGGAGATGGTGGTCTTTTGCAAGTCTGGCACACGCTCGAAGCGCGCCCTGGAACTGCTGGTCAGCGCTGGCTTCCGAAAGATCAAGAATCTGAAAGGCGGCATCAACGCCTGGGCGCGCGAGGTGGATCCCACCTTGCCAATTTACTGAAGCGGGCCAAAAGGGGTAAAATAAGGGGGCTGAGCCAGCCTTATTCGTCGCCGATCGTGTTTACATGAGTCCTGTCTCCCCTTATTTACCCGCTTTCCGCCGCCTGCTCACTGAGCAAAAGGGCGTTCAGTTGTTAAACGTATATAAGGGCGTGCCTATCGCCTATGAGGCGTCTCTCATTCAGGTGAGAGACGCCTCAATTCAGGTCAAAACCAGCCCTTATCAAATGGTGTGTTTGTATCATGAGCGGAAGACTTACATTCAAAGTCCTGCTCTGCCCTATATTCTGAAGGCGGCGGTGCTGAACATGGAATTGCCCCTACTGAGAGCCGAACTGGGAGAGTTCCAGGGGGCGGCGGCTGGCGTGGGTGAACGGCGCCATGTCAGGGTCAAGCCTGAGGGGGTGGTGATGGGTGCGGTTTACACGCCGGGCATAGGGATGCCCTTCCAGGCAGAGTTGGCAGATATCTCGGCCCTGGGCCTGGCTCTCTATGTGCCGTACTCAAATTTCTACCCCACCGTCTATCGCAAAGGCGTGCGCTTGACCGTTACCTTACGCTTGCCTGGGGAATATGAAATGGTCGAACCCCAAAAGGGTGAAGAGGCGGCTGAGACGCATGACCCCTTATATCGCTTCAGCCGCGAAGCCTTGCGCCTTTCGCGCACACCCGGCTCTGGCTATCTGGGCGGCAAGACCACTGGGGCGCTGGTGCGCCGCCTCATCCCCTTCCCGGAAATGGATATTCACGGTGAGATCGTCAACCTATCTGAAGAAGCGGAATTTAGGCGCTATCGTCTGGGCATCCGCATCCTTGCGGGTGACCCCTCGCAATCGGTGATCCAGTGCTTCATTTCCCAACGGCAGGCGGAGATCGTGCGTGAAATTCAGACGGTCTATGCCATGATCACAAACAAGACATCAGATGCTTGAGGAAACTTTAACGGTATGGATAGAGGTATGAACGCAGAATTTATGCCATCACGTACATTATTAGCCGTCCTGGCCCATCCTGATGACGAGTCCTTTGGCATGGGTGGAACGCTGGCACTCTATGCGCGGCGGGGCGTGGCAGTGCATCTGATCTGTGCCACGCGCGGCGAGGCAGGGGAGGTATCTCCCGAATACCTGCGCGGCTTCAACAGCATTGCCGAGCGCCGTGAGGCCGAATTGCGCTGCGCCGCCGAAAAATTGGGCCTGAGCGGGGTGTACTTCCTAGGCTATCGCGATTCAGGCATGGCGGGTTCACCCCACAATCACCACCCCCAAGCGTTCGCCAGCGCCCCACTGGAAGAAGTGGCAGCCAAAGTGACCGGCTACATCCGTCGTCTGCGCCCGCAGGTGGTGCTCACCTTTGACCCCATCGGCGGATACCGCCATCCAGATCACATTGCCATCCACCGCGCCACCGTGCGGGCTTTCGAACTGGCTGCAGACGCGGGCTTTGTGGACGGTAATGCTCCCTATCAACCCTCCAGACTGTACTTTCACGTCATCCCTAAAGGCTTTTTGCGCTTTGCGGTTAACGTGATGTCCTTGCTGGGCAAAGACCCGCGTCGGTTTGGGCGCAATGGCGATATTGACCTGGTCTCTCTGGTGCGCCAGGGAGATTTCCCCATCCATGCTCAGATAAACTATCGGGCGGTTGCCGCGCTAAAAGACGCCGCCTCCCTTTGTCATGCAAGCCAGTTAGAGGGGCCTTCCCTGCGGCTCGGCCCGATGCGCTGGGCGCAGGTGCTCTTTGGGCAAAAGGATTACTTTATGCGTGCTTATCCCCCGCCCCAACCTGGCTTGCGTGAAAAAGACCTGTTCGCTGGCATCAATGGACGCTCATCATAAAATACCCCTGCTCTGACCCAGGTGGAGCGATCCGCCTGCGTATCTCTCATCACCTGGGGAGACCCTGTGGTTATAAAATTAGGGGGTTATCCCGATCTTATCCCTTACATGGCTGGCTTTCATGGCTCTCACTTTAGAAAATGCTCACTTTCGCTTTATCCTGGACCTTGCTCAGGCAACCTGGGATCTCTTCGTTGCAACGCGGGGAGAGGTGGCCCTCCTTGGTTGTCGTACCGAGGTGACCTATTGGCGAGGGAAAACCCGATTTTATTCACCCGCAGATTGGCGCTCTGCCTATGTGACGGAGATCGAGACCGCTGACACTCCCCAAGGACGCCTTCTGCAACGACGTCTGCTTCTGGGCGGCGACCCGAATGGCCTGCGCTTCAGCCTCACGTTTGCCTTGGCTCAAGAGCACCCTTTATTTTTGTGGCGACTCTCGGTGGAGAACGAGGGCGCTCAAGCGGTGGCGCTCGAGCGCCTGGATATGCTGCGCCTGGCGCCGCCGTCGGGTGCCTTACGTCTGGGAGCAGGCGAACTTGAACTGGCCTTTTTCTCTAATGGCTGGCAATCGTGGTCTTATAGCGGGGCCTATGGCTCGAGTGACAGGTACATCCACACTCGCCTGGGACCTTTGAAGAAACAGGTGGATCATAACGCCAGCACTCCCATACCGCGAGGGCGAGGCCACTTCGCCAGCGATATGTTCGGCGTGGTGGGAGACCGCCGCGAGCGGTTAGCGTTCCTGGCGGGTTTCCTCTCTCAGAAACAACACTTCGGTTCGTTAGAAGCCCATCTGGGAGCTTCCCAGGTTGCCCTGCGCCTGTGGGCTAGCGGTGACCGGGCATTGCTCTATCCAGGGGAGGCTATCTCCACCGACTGGGCCTGCCTGACATACCTGGATGTGGATCAGGATGATCCCCTGGGGGGATACCTCGAGGCTGTAGCTCGCGAGCACGGCCTGCACCTTGCCCCCTCCGCTCCGCCGCCGTTTGCCATCCCCAGCGGCTGGTGCTCCTGGTACTATTATTCCACCGAGCAATATACCAGCCTGCTCACTGCCAGTGATGTGCGCGCTAATCTGGCAAGCATGGCCGCCCTGCGCTCGGTGTTGCCTTTGCAGGTGTGCCAGATAGACGATGGTTATGAGGCTCAGGTTGGTGATTGGCTTTCATTTAGCCCCTCCTTTAGCGAGGGCGTGCAACCCCTGGCGGCGGAGATCAGGGCGGCGGGATTTACCCCTGGCCTGTGGCTGGCTCCGTTCATTGTTCACCCACGGTCGCGCCTGGCGCAGGAGCATCCCGATTGGCTGTTGCGCGGGCGCCTGAATCGCCCGGTCAACGCCGGCTATCTGTGGGGTTCGTTCCCTACGGCATTGGACCTGACTCACCCCGAAGCGTTGGAATATGTCCGCCAGGTCATTCACACCGCGGCTCATGATTGGGGTTATTCTTACCTTAAACTGGATTTTCTGTACGCCGCGGCCTTGCCGGGGAGGTATCGCGATCCACGGCGCACGCGCGCCCAGGTGTTGCGCCAGGGGTTAGAGGCTCTGCGCCTCAGCGCCGGGCAGGACACATTCTTGTTGGGTTGTGGTTGCCCCTTAGGTTCAGCCATCGGCCTGGTTGATGCCATGCGCATCAGCGCTGACACTGCTCGTCGCTGGTATGCCAGTTGGAACGGGATCGAATTCTTCTTTAAGCAGGAGCCCACCCTGCCCTCGGCACGCAACGCCTTGCAGAACGTGCTCACCCGCGCCCCGCTGCACCAGCGCTGGTGGAGCAATGACCCGGATTGCCTTCAGGTGCGCCCAGACACCCATTTGAGCCAGGCGGAGGTGGAGACCATCGCTACCCTTATCGCCCTGAGCGGTGGTTCGCTCTTGATCTCAGATAACCTGGCCCAACTGCCACCGCCGCGTCTACGGATGGCGCAGGTGCTGTTACCGCTCATCGGCCACAGACCCATAGTGCCGGATTGGTTCGACCAGGCGACCCCGCGCCTGCTGCGTCTGGATTTGGAGAACGCCACGGGCCAGTGGCATTTGCTGGCGCTGATCAACTGGGCAGACGAGCCTCAAGACCTGACCTTACGCCTGGACGATTTTCATCTTCCACCTCCTACCGCCTCAGCCCACCTTTATCAGACTTGCTTTATCAGCCGTTTCTGGCAGGTGGATAATATGGCCGTGCTCAGGCATTCCTTCGCTGAAGGCCCGCTGACCTTTAAAGATGTGGCGGCGCACGGTGTCGTGCTGCTGGCTTTACGCCCGGCTCTGCAGGGTCAGCCGCAATATCTTGGCAGCGACCTACACCTCTCACAGGGACTGGAAGTGACAGCCTGGCAGCCTCTGCCCCGGGAAGTGAACCTGACCCTGGAACGCCCCGGCCGTGCCCAGGGGCACATTGCTCTCAGCCTGCCCCATGCGCCGCGGCGGGTCTGGCTCAATGAAAAGCCCTGCGCCTGGAGCACCTGTCATCAGGGCTTCTATATCTTGGAGGTAGATTTCGAGGCTGTTGGCAGGATTCGTGTGGAATGGTCGTGAAAGCGTTCTTTTAAACAAACAGAAATTGGGCGAGCAAGAATCAGGTACAATTCACTCAAACCTGTTGCCTGATCATCCTCTCTTTGCGGATATGTCTGGGAGGGAAAAATCACTTGATCCGGGAAAACGCTCAAGAACACCAAACCACTGCCATCTCTGCCTCTCTTGAACCCTTTTTCTCGCCTAAAGGCATTGCCTTGATCGGCGCCACCGCCGACCCGGTTAAACTGGGCTATGGCCTGGCGCGCAACCTGGTGCAATGTAACTATCGCGGGGTAGTGCATTTTGTTAACCCCCGCGGAGGCAGCCTGCTTGGGCGCCCCCTTTACCCGAGCATCCTGGATGTGCCCGATCCGCTGGACCTGGCCATCTTGCTCATCCCTGCTCAAGCCGTGCCCGAGACTTTACACCAATGCGGACAACGCGGCTTGCGCGCCGCCATCATCGCTTCAGGTGGTTTTCGCGAGACCGGCGCGCAGGGTGCCGCCCTGGAGCAGGAGTGCCTGCACATCGCCCGTCAGTATGACATGCGCTTGCTAGGTCCTAACTGCATTGGCTTATTGGATACCCATCTACCCCTGGACGCCACTTTCCTTCCACCGCCTGGCCCGCTGCCGGGCGACGTGGCTTTCATCTCCCATTCTGGGGCAATTTGCGCCGCGGTGATTGATTGGGCGCGCGGGCAAGGCTTTGGCCTCTCTCGCCTGGTCAGTTTGGGCAATCAAGCCGATGTGAACGAGACCGATGTGCTGGCGCCAGTGGCTGCCGACCCTTATACCCGCGTGTTAACCCTGTATCTGGAGGGGGTGAGCGATGGTCGGCGTTTCGTTCAAGAAGCCAGCCAGGTGACGCGGCATAAACCTATCATTGCCCTGAAGGTGGGGCGCTATGCCAGTGGTCAGCGGGCAGTGGCATCACACACGGGTGCCCTGGCGGGACGGGAGAGCGCCTTCAACGCGGCTTTCCGTCGCGCCGGCGTGCTGCGGGCTGAGACCAGCGAAGAGATGTTCGACTGGGCGCGCGCTTTGGCCTGGTGCCCGCTGCCCAAAGGGCGGGCTGTGGCGGTTTTGACCAATGCGGGCGGCCCAGGGGTAACCGCGGCCGACGCCTTAGAAGCCAACGGTATGCACCTGGCGGAGTTAAGTGAAGAGACGCGCCGCGCCCTGCGCGCCATCCTGCCCCCGGCTGCCAGTTTATACAACCCTGTGGATATGCTGGCCTCAGCCACGCCAGAGCAATATGCCGAGTGCCTGCGCATCCTACTGGCTGAACCTGGAGTGGACAGCGTCCTGGTGATCCTGCCGCCGCCACCCATGC
>JBBILY010000097.1:0-12163 GCA_037444705.1 Chloroflexota bacterium
CCTGGCTGACCTCGCTCTCATCGGCCACGGCGATTGTCCAGCCATCCGGGATGGTGTACTCATCGTTGACCATCTCGCTGTGCTCCACCCGCACCAGCCGCAGGTCGCTATAACGATCCGACTGCAACACGCGCACCGTGCCGGCAATTTCGGAGACGACCGCCTCACCTTTGGGGGTCTTACGCGCCTCGAACAACTCCTCCACGCGCGGCAGACCGGTGGTGATGTCGCCACCCGCAGCCACACCCCCGGTGTGGAACGTACGCAGGGTCAACTGGGTGCCCGGCTCACCAATAGACTGAGCCGCCACAATACCCACAGCCGCGCCCACTTCCACCAGTTTACCGCGACCCAGGTCAATCCCGTAGCACTTGGAGCACACTCCATGGATCAGTTCACAGGTTAGCGGCGAGCGCACCTTTACTTCCTGAACGTTCGAAGACACAATGCGGCGCACCAATTCGTGGTCCAGGATGTCATCGCGCTCCGCCAACACCTCACCGCTCAGCGGGTCAACCACCCGTTCTGCTGCTAGGCGGCTGTATAAACGCATGCCGAAGGATTGGCCGGCCACATCATCGCTGCGGCGAATCAGGATACCGTCCAGAGTGCCGCAATCTTCATCGTTGACGATCACATCTTGGGCTACATCCACCAGACGGCGGGTCAGATAACCGGCGTCGGCGGTGCGCAGGGCGGTGTCCGCCAGACCCTTGCGCGCCCCATGGGTAGAGATGAAGTACTCCAGGGCGGTTAACCCTTCGCGGAAATTGGAACGGATAGGCAATGGGATGATGCGTCCCGCAGGGTCAGCCATCAATCCTCGCATCCCTGCCAGTTGTGAGATCGGGCCGAAGCCACCCTTGGTGGCACCCGAAATGGCCTGGGCTGCCAGGTTGCCGTTGGGGTCCATAGACTTCTTGACCGCCGCGGCCACCTCTTCCGTGGTGCGCTGCCAGATAGCAATGATGCGCTCATCGCGCTCGCGTTCGGTGAGCAAACCGCGACGGAAATCGCGATGGACAAACTCCTGCTCTTCCAGAGCTTTTTGAATGATGTCCTGTTTCTCCGGCGGGATGGAGATATCCGACACCGCCAGAGAGTAACCCGAACGCGTGGCATAGGCAAAGCCAATATCCTTAATCGCATCGGCGACCTCGGGGGTGCGCTCCTCGCCACACACCTCATACAATTCAGCAATCAGGTCTTTCAAACCGCCTTTGTCCAGCACCCAGTTGACAAAGCGCATCTCTTCCGGCAAGATATTATTGAACAACACCCGCCCCACTGTGGTATCTATAAGTCGCTGCTCGGGCTTGGGCAGGCGATTCTTTTGATCGTCATACCATGTGCTCGTCCATAGGCGGATATTGGTGTGAATTTCCACCTGTTTCAGGCTATAAGCCAATTCCACCTCATCCATGCTGGCGAAGATACGCCCATCGCCTTGATGAGGCTTGTCGTCGGTCTTGGTCAAATAGTAAACACCCAAAACCATGTCTTTGGAGGGGCTGATGATGGGCTCACCATCGGCCGGCTTGAGCAAATTCTTGGATGAGAGCATCAGGTGGCGCGCTTCCCAGACCGCTTTTTGCGATAGAGGCACATGCACGGCCATCTGGTCGCCGTCGAAGTCAGCGTTGAAAGCCGTAGTCACCAGAGGGTGGAGTTGAATGGCGCTGCCCTCGATCAGCACGGGTTCAAAGGCTTGAATGCCCAGCCGGTGCAGGGTGGGAGCGCGGTTGAGCAATACGGGGCGTTCCTTGATCACCTCTTCCAACACTTCCCACACCTCTGGGCGATTGCGCTCGATAAAGCGCTTGGCACCTTTCACATTGGCGGCGTAGTTGTGGGCTACCAGGCGCGAGATCACGAAGGGACGATAAAGTTCCAGAGCCATGGTCTTGGGCAAGCCACATTGATAGAGTTTGAGTTTAGGGCCAACCACGATCACCGAGCGGCCAGAGTAGTCCACGCGCTTGCCCAGGAGATTGCGGCGGAAGCGCCCTTTCTTGCCCTTGAGCATATCGCTCAGCGACTTGAGTTCACGGCGTCCACGGCGGGATAAGGCTTTGCCCCGCTGAGAGTTGTCTATCAGCGAGTCCACCGCCTCCTGCAACATGCGTTTTTCATTGCGCACGATGACGTCCGGGGCGCCCAGTTCCAACAGGCGCTTGAGGCGATTATTGCGGTTGATCACCCGCCGGTAGAGATCGTTCAGGTCCGAGGTGGCGAAGCGCCCACCATCCAGTTGCACCATGGGGCGCAAATCAGGCGGGATAACCGGCAGCACAGTCAGAATCATCCACTCCGGGCGGTTGCTCGAGCGGCGGAAGGCCTCGACCACCTTCAGGCGCTTGGTAGCTTTCTTCCGCTTCTGCTTGCTGCGCGAGGTCCTGATCTCGAGCCAGAGTTCTTCAGCCAGTTTATCCAGGTCCAGGCGGCGCAGGATGTCGTAGAAGGCCTCAGCGCCCATATCCGCCCGAAATACCTGACCCCAGCGCTGCTTCAACTCGCGATAGCGGGTCTCGCCCATGAAAGTCAGAGGGCGCAACTCCAACAGTTCATCCCGCATGCGGGCGTTCTCATCTCGCACCACCCCCGATTGGTCGTCCAACTGCATGCGCAGGTTTTCCATTTCCAGATCAGCCTGGGCGCGCACTCGCTCGATCTCGAGTTTGATGTGTTCCAACTCGCGCAGTTTTTGATCCTTGAGTTCGCTTTCCAGTTCTTCCAGGCGCTGCTTGACCACACGCTGAACGCTGGTCAGATGAAGATTGGTAATGGTCTCCCCGGCCTCAACGATCACGATATCGGTTTCTGGGAAGTGAATTGTGGTGGGAGCAACTTGACCCAATTGCTCGCGCAGGTGGGTTTCCAGGCGTTGGCCGGCCTTGATGATCGGGTCTAACTTTTCGGCGATCATTTCGTCGAAGCGTTGCTCGATTTGGGCGCGCTTCTGGTTCAACTCGTTGAGCGTGCGGTCGCGTTGCGCTTTCACCTCAGCAATTTGGGTGTTGATGCGCGAAGCCTGCTCGCGCTCGACCGAGGTGATCCTCTCTTCCAGGCGCTTGAGGGCTTTCTGGCGCGCCTCCTCATCAACGTAGGTCACTACGTACTGAGCAAAATACAAGACCCGATCCAGGTTACGCCGCGAGATGTCTAACAGCAAACCCAGATAAGAGGGCACCCGCCGCGTATACCACACATGGGCTACAGGGGCTGCCAGTTCGATGTGCCCCATGCGCTCTCGGCGCACCGAGGAACGCGTGACCTCTACCCCACATTTGTCACACACGATGCCTTTATAGCGAATGTTCTTATATTTACCGCAATAACATTGCCAGTCCCGTGTCGGCCCAAATATCGCCTCACAGAAGAGGCCATCCTTCTCCGGACGCAAACGGCGATAGTTGATAGTTTCCGGCTTGAGCACCTCTCCATAAGACCAGGAACGGATGGTTTCTGGTGAGGCTAAACTGATGCGAAGTTTTACAAGCCCTTTAGTTTCCACTCGGCTGCCTCCTGAGTATCTATAAATCCACCATTTCCTCGACTAAGACACACTTTCACCATCAACAGCGATCCACTTCGCTGTTTCATCCTGCCCCAGTGAGAGGCTTCTGACTTTGAGAGCCGCTAAAACACACCGGGGAGAGATAAGGGCAAGACGCGTCTTCAAATTGGATGGCGGGGATATATAACGATCAATCTATACACAAACATGAATAAGCGCATTGAGAGAACCCCTCTCAAGCGCTCATTCGGCGCTGTCCCAACTATGGTTTCGCATGTGTTTATATTATACGAGAAGACCCGCGTTTGGTCAAGGGGATTAATTTAGATAAATTAAGCCTGAATACCCTCCACCTTTTGGCGCAAGGGTATGGAAAAATAAAATGTGCTGCCTTTACCTAATTGACTCTCAACCCACACCCGCCCCCCATGGCGTTCGGCAATGGAGCGGACAATAGCCAACCCCAAGCCAGTGCCCCCGCTGCGCTTCCCCCCAGGTGAGGCACCCCGAAAGAATTTCTCAAACAAACGCGGCTGGTCCACGGGTGCAATGCCAATGCCCGTATCCGACACTTCAAAAACCAGAGCCTCGGCCTGGGTTCTAAGGCGTAGGGTGACCTTGCCACCAGGTTCAGTATATTTAATGGCATTATCCACCAGATTGTGCAACGCCTGTTGTAAAAGCGCCTGATCGGCTTCAACCAGAGGCTGTGTTTGTGGCGCTATTTCGCTGCTCAACTGGATGCGCTTTTGCGTCGCCTGTAATTGCAGAGCTCCGATGACGCGTTCGACGATGTCCACCACGGGCACCAGCTCTAATTGTAAGCCAACCCCGGCTTCGATGCGCCCCAAATCGAGCAAATTGCTCACCAGGCGCGTCATGCCCTCTATTCCGCTGATGATCTTACGCACATAACTCACTTGTTGCGGGTTGAGATCGCCCACCATCTCCAGCATGGTGGCATAACCCCGCACCAGAGCCAGTGGCGAACGCAGATCATGGCTCACCGTGGCGACAAATTCGGACTTGAGGGCATCCAGTTCTTTAAAGGCGGTGATATCGCGCAGCAGGCAAACCCTCCCCATCAGATGCTCATCCACCAGAACCGCTGCAGAAGTGGCGTAATACACTCGCCCATCTGTAAGGGTCACTTCGGCGGAGCGGTCTTCCTCATCCGTCGTGCGGAGCAGTTCCAGCAATTTTTCGTTCTCTACGGCGCGTTCGATCGGCTGACCTTCCTCCCACTCCACGCCTAAACCCAAAGCGCGCCAGGCGGCCGGATTCGAGAGCCACAGCCGCCCCTGTTGGTCAGTGACCAGCACCGGATCGGGGGTGGAAGCCAGGATCGCCGCCAGGCGTTGCCGCCCAATCTCAGCGGTCAGGAAGAGGCGCGCATTGGCTATGGCCAGCGCCGCCTGTCCAGCCAGAGTGCTGAAGAAGCGCATTTCATCTTCTGTAAACCTGTGGGGTTGGTCGTAGGCTGCCCACAAAACGCCATAGTACATGTTTTCGTGGCGCAACGGCAGCGCCAGCAAGGCCTGGGGACGTGGCGCGTTGGGCGGAAATTGGAACAGGCGCACACGTCTCAGCGTGTTTAACATCACCTGCCCCTGCGCACCCGCTACAGGTAACAACTGTTCGTCCAGATAAGCATAGGTGTCACCGGCTATGCCTAGAGAGAAAACTTTGGATAGAGGCGTTTCTCCCTCTAACTCAGGGATCACCTCAGGTTGCAACACCACCCGCACAGAACTGGCGCCACTGCTCAAGGCCGCCTCCAGCACCGGCTGAATGGCATCGGATATCTCCAAACTGGAAGCCACTCCCTGACTGACCAGCAACAAGAGGTTCAGTTCATCCAGGCGCGCCTTGAGGCTCAAGCGCATCTGTTCGAAGGCACGCCCTAATTGACCGACTTCATCCTCGCCGCTCACCGCCAGGGGAGTATCCAGGTTACCCTGAGCTATGGTCACCGCCTGGGTAGCCAGGCGCTGAAGAGAGGCAGTGACAAGGCGCAACCCCAGGCGCAGCACTACCACCGCGAAGAAAGCCAGGATCAGGATCATGCCCAACAGGGGAATGGCGATATTCAAAGCCATTTGCTGTGCACGGCGGGCGGGCATAGTCAGCACCACCGACCAGGGTCGCCCCAGGGCAGGTTGATAGTACACCAGGCGCCGGGTGCCATCTGGGGCGGTGTCGTCATAAAATTCAGACGCGCCTCCCTTGCGCCCGCTATAAACTGCCATGATCAGGGCAGGGTTGGGATGGTATAAAATCCGCCCTTCTTCGTCCAGCAAAATGCCTTCACCATCTGCCCCGGTTAAACTTTGCAGGCTGGCAAGGATGGACTTGGAGAAGGGGTTGGTCGCCAGGTTAGTGCGCCCGATCAAAACCCCTCGCACATTCTCGCCCGCATCCTTTAAGGCCGCTAAAAAGGAAACCCGCGCCGCCCCCTCGTTGCTCTGCGGCGGTAGCGTGTAAATTTGAAAAGGAACGCCGCTCAGAGCCAGTTGCACACCCATCTGCTCCTCAGGTGGGGCATGTGCCGCGGCATAGTTATCCAGGGGGGAGCCAGCCAGGAAGTTCCCAGCGGCATCCAGGACGAATAACTGGGTGAAAAACGGCACCCTGAAGCGATCTTCATCAAGGGCAACCTTTAATGTCAGTGGATCATCGGATAACAGGCGTGGGTCGGCCGCCAACTGAGTGATCAGGTTTTGACCAACCTCGAGGAAATAGGGCACTTGTTCGGCGGCGAGATGGGCAGCATCTGCCATGCGCTCGCGCAAAATCTGGCGGGCGGCGTTTTCCGCCACAACCCAATCGCCAGCCATCAGCCCCAGGGTGAGCAAGAAAGCCAGCGGTGCTACGCCATAGAAAAAGCGGGCTTGCAGGCTCGTCTCCATCGGCGAGGGCACGAGTTCGCCCCGCCTACCCCACAGGCCAGGCCAGGCGATAGCCATGACCTCGGCGAACGCCCCCGCCAGCACCAACGCAACCCCAACGGCCAGGGATGCTGCCCCCAGGTGGGTCAAAGCGTAGTCTATGCGTGCCGCCAAAGTCCCAGGGGTGATCAGCGTGGTAGAGACCAGGAAAAGTAGAGGGTAAACCCCACTCAAGAGCAGCGTGGTGAACAGGGGATGACGCAGAAGGGCATAGATCGGGGTGCGATAACGCTGGTGAACAGCGGCGCTGAAAACCAGCCCCAACAGGGCGAATTCCAAGGGGGTGAACAAACTATGCGTATCCCACAGCGCCAAAAGCAAACCGCTAAGCCCCGCCAAGCCGGCCGCATAGGCTGAGCCCAGGAAGCCCCCTGCCAGCACCCAGGGGATAGCCATAAAAATCATCAGCGCCGCCCCACGCGGCTCGATGGGCAGGCCTGGGGGCGGCAGAGCGCCTTGGGGCGCCAGGCGTAACCCAATCCACAGGCTGGTGAATGGGGTTATAAAAGCCAGCAGAGCAAAAATCCACCCATAAGGGCGATGTAACGGGCGCTGATATGAGCGCCATCGCCATAACAGCCCCAGGATCATCCCCAACAGGGTCAGCCAGCCCAGCCCGGCCGCAAAGCCTCCCACCACACCCTGGGGCAGGTTCAGATAAGGAGGCGCGGTGAGAAGCGAAAGCAGGAAAGACATACTTTCAGTCCATTGCAAGATAGATGCCAGGATTTACGCATCGAGGGCACATGAAGCGGGCACAAGGTTTGTTTCTAGGGATCAAAGCCACTCAATGGTCTCCTGGGTTGCCTGGGAGAGGTCAGCATACACGCCACGCAGGCGTTCAGGTAACATGGCTGCCAGGATATACATGGCTTCATCTGTCATCAGGCGCAGTTGCTCGCGGTTGGGGCGTTTGAGATCTGGGCGGAAACGGAAAGGCCGCCCAAAACGCACGCTTACCCCAGGCCCACGCCAGGCTTTGGAGAAACCGCGTAAGGCTGGAAAGCCCACCGTGCCCTCAATTGCCACCGCTATGACAGGGGCGCCGCTACGGCTGGCGACATAAGCCACACCCTCCTTCCCCCGCGCCAGACAGGGGCGCCGTGTCCCTTCGGGTGCCATCAACACAATCTCGCCGGCGCGTAACACCTCTAACACCTGGTGTAAAGCTCGCCGGTCCACTTCTTCGCGCCGCACCGGGATCACTCCCCATAATTTAGGGAAAATGCCAATGATCGGATAGTTATAGACCTCAATCTTGGCCAAAGGCACGATATTGCGGGGCACCACATGTAACACCACAATCGGGTCAATAAAGGCAATGTGATTGATCATTAAGATCGCCGCTCCTTGAGCAGGCACATTCTCCAAACCTTCTACGCGCCCCAGTTTCGCCAGCAGAGTAAAACCTATTGTCCTGATCAAGAAGCGCAAGAAGCGGCGCCGCGGCTCCAATGCAGCGTGATTATATTGCAAACGCGAAAATCGTTCTCGCTCCATCCTTCCAGCAATCATATCTAACGCTCCGAGATATTCCGCTCACATGCCTGATCAGGCCTCCGCATCGCACTGACATCTTCGACATCTGCATAAACACCGCGATACTCCGCAGGCAATTGTGCCGCCAAAGTGCGCATGATCTTAAGCGTCCCTTGGCGGATAGACTGCCGCCGATCAGGAAGGCTCTCCAAACGGAATAAAGGCCCGATGGTGACGGTCACCTGTGTGCGCCGCAGGCGTTTAAGGTTGGCGTATATTCGGGCATTTTCGCTGCCCGTAAAGGTCACCGGCAAAAGGGGGATATCCGCTTTGAGCGCCAGATAGGCAGCACCTCCAGTGCCTTCTTCCAAAGCCCCGCTAAGGCTCTCGCGCCCCTCCGGAGCGATGGCGATCAAGCGCCCTTCTTTCAAGCCCTGGATCGCAGCTTGCAAGGCACGCCGATCTGGCTGGCCACGATGCACCCAGATCACCCCGTAGGCGTCCAGCAATTGACCCAGAAGCGGATAATCATACAGTTCAGCCTTGGCCAGATAATCGGGTGGGAAAGGAGCAACTGCCAACCCGATGACCAGATCCGCATCACCCAGATGATTGGCAACCACCAGAGCCGGCCCCTGAGTGGGCAGGTTCTCTCGCCCGCTAACGCTCAAGCGGATGAATGCCCACACCAAAAGCCGCGCCAGCCCTTTGATCAAGCGTCGCACAATCCGTCGCCACCAGGTAAGGCGCGGTAAACGCGTGATTTCGGGGCGAATCAGCGTTGCCCGAGGCTTAGGGGGAAGAGGAGAGGGATGCGCCATACACGCCTCGATATTCTGGCGGCAAAAGAGCCGCGATATGCTCCATCACCAGATCAGCGTTCCGTTGGCGCGCCGCGCGCCGCGCCGCGCCCTTCCCTTCGATGGGCGGGAGTTCTAACGGGCGACCAATGTTCATCTGCAATAGGGGGCGTTCGCCTCGCAAGGCGCGTTTGATAAAATCATCCGTCGTACCCACCACCCCTACTGGCACCACTGGCACGCGGTTCTTTTCCACAATGTAGGCAATCCCCGCGTGAGCGCGGCGCATTCCCGGCACATGGGAGCGCCCGCCCTCGGGCATAATCATCAAAGGCCTGCCGCTACTCAAGGCGGCCTGAACGGTCTCCATCAAGCGCCGGTCATACTCGCCGCGGTGAACCGGGATGGTGCCATACCAGCGCACCAGAAAAGCCTGCCCACGCCTCTGCCACAAATCCACCGCACCGACAGCTTCAATCGCCTGCGGCCAGAAAGCCAACACGAAAGGCGGATCATAGATCGAAACATGATTGACTGCCACAAGATAAGCCCCGCTTCGGGGTATATTTTCCATGCCGCTAATCTGAACCCGACTCAAGATATGGAAGAGCAGGCGGAATATGGGACGCAGCAGGCCCCGCCTGAGGCGCACCCCAGCCGGTAACCAGTAGCCCCTTTGCATGCCAGGCCCTTTCTCTGTCCGCTTCAGGTTATCTATGGCTTGGGTCAATTCGGATCTGCCTTTCTAACCCACGCGATGGTTTGTTCCAAGACCTGGTCTGCATCCAGGTTGTCGGTATTCAGGATCACAGCATCGGCTGCCGGCCGTAAGGGTGACAGTTCACGCGTCGAGTCGTAGTGATCGCGCGCCAGCATTGCCTGGCGGACCGCCTCCAGAGAAACCTGTTCTCCACGACCCTGCAATTCTCGATAGCGCCGCCGCGCCCGCTCTTCCACAGAGGCGTCCAGATAGATCTTCAAATCGGCTTCTGGCAACACCACAGTGCCAATGTCACGGCCCACCATCACCACCCGCCCGCGCAGGCCAATGCGTCGCTGCTGGGCGGTCAGGGCACGGCGCACCCCGCTGTAAGCCGAGACGACGGAGACATTCGCATCCACTTCCGGGCGGCGTATGTGCCAGGTGACATCTTCACCATTAATCCACAGGTCGAAACTGCGCCCATCATCCTTAGAAGGGGGACGGACATCAATCTGGACCTCTTCCGCAATGGCTGTCACCGCCCTCTCATCTGAGATGGAAACGCCGCGCTGCAATGCCACCCAGGTCACCGCCCGGTACATCACCCCGGTGTCGAAATAGAGATAACCCAGGTGGTCAGCCAATCGCTTCGCCAGGGTAGATTTTCCCGATGCCGCCGGCCCATCTATCGCAATAATATTTGGAAGGCTCATAAGTCCGCTTGAATTTCCTCCATCCAGGGTTGACCTCGCTCCATCTAGATCAGCGTGGATTCTCGCGTTCCAGGGAAGGTAGCGGAATCTGAAGCGGGATTTCATTGCTTTCAGGCGTCAACGCCCCGCCAGGGAATAAATCGCTGCGCGCCCATAAGATCACACGGGCCTCCTGAAGCGGCGCGTGCCGCGTTGTCAGCCAACGGGGAAAAGCCGGTGGCAGCGCTCCCTGCCAGGCCGGGGAGCGCCACCAAACGAAATCTTGCCCCCGATAGGCCGCGCTGAGAGTTGGCTGCTCCTCCGCCTGAGGGGTGATCACAATAGAGGCGGAAGTGCTAACCGCCAGGGGCAAACCCTCGGCCACTACCGTCAGGTGAGGATAATCGCGCAAAGCCCAGCGCAGACTGGGCGCATCTATCGCCAGGGTGACATCAATGCTATCGGCGCGCCCGCTTTTCCACAGGGATAGATCGGCCAGGGTCTTGCGCAACAGGTTGACATCAGCTCCACTCGGGCTCAGTTGCCACAACTCATACCGGCCTGGGTCGCGGATCTGGCTCACTCCCCACATGGCAGAAAGGCCATATAAACCCAGACTCAGGCATAACCCCCAGCCTAACCCCAGGCGGGCCACGTGCCAGGTCCAACCCAGGCCCACGAAGGCGGTAATCACCGCGCCTAACGCGACCACCCCGGCCAGCGAACTCCACCGCAACCAGTAGTTTGGTAAATCCGGCGTGAGGCGGCTAATCCCTTCCAGGTTCATCCACAACAAGGCCGCCAGGAGGCTCAGGAGGATGGCTTGAAGGGTCGCAACCAGGCGTGGGTTTATGCTGCCCAAGGGGAGTTCCATGGATGGCATGGACAAAGGCAACAGGCTTGCCAACTCGCGCCCTGCCAGCGCCCACACAGGCAACAAAATCCATACCCCATCCCCAACCTGGCGCCCTGGGTAAAGCAACCCCAACAACAGAGCCGCCAACAACCACAGGCTCAACCCCTGACCTACCCCATCTCTCCTCAGCCAGGCTCGTCCCAGGCCGATCAGGCCAAAGAGCACGGCCAGCGGTTGATAAACACCCAGCGCTGCCAGCAAGCGCATCGGTGGCACGCCTGAGGCTTGCCACCAGCCGCTCAGATAAGCCAGGGCAGAACTCGGCAAGGCGCTGAGCCCCTGAGGAAAACGCAGGAATAATGTCGCGCATAAAATCAGGGTGATCCCTCCCGAAATCAAAGCCCTGCGTACAGCCTGAGGGGAGTTTACCGCTTCTGCATCCCCTGGGGTAAAGGGCACATGTGACCTCGTCCACCATCTAAAAATAACCAACCCCAGAAGCAAACTGAGCATCCCCTGCCAGAACGCTGACCCTGAAAGCAACGCCAGCGCAGCCAAGATCCCAGAGGCCGTCATCCGACCAGACCAGGCCAGGCCCAGCGCCAGCGCCAGGAATCCGGCCGCCATCGCCGCTCCCACCCCCAGGCGAGATGTCGCAACCAGGCCAGGGTCCAGCGCCAGGCCGAAAGCCATGAGCATCGCGGCATCTCGCCCCAACAGACGCCGCACAAAATAGGGCGATAGGACCAGGCTTGCCCCCACCAGGGCCGGCCACACGCGGGCCAGGAAATTTGTGCTCCCGAATAAAGCGAATGTGGCTGCAGTCAACGAGAGATAGGCCGCGTGTGGCGCCACACCCGCCACACTTTTCGCCGAAGCGATATCTAGCGCCTGCAGTGCCAGATTGGCTTCCGCGTCGGAGAGAGGCGCCGCACCCAGGTTCACCAAGCGCACCAATAGCGCTAACCCGAGGGCTAACACATATAAACTTTGCTCCAGCGTAACCGATTTACCCTGCATGGCTCAGGCTCATTATGGTTGGCGTTGGGGATCATCACCCAACAGATTTTATTCTACGTCTGCGATTTTCGCCAAGACAATTTTGGCTCATCACCATGGCTTTCTCAAAGTCGCGAATTACTGGTGACAAGCAGGGCGAAAGCCTGGT
>JBBILY010000098.1:0-12128 GCA_037444705.1 Chloroflexota bacterium
ACTTCTACCCCTACCCCCACCCCCACCCCTACATCAACCCCTACCCCAACCCCTACGAACACCTCCACACCCACACCCTCACCTACACCGGCCTGCGCCATCTATGATCAGGCTGAATTGACCATCGAGAGCAGCCAGCAACGCATTTCCTGGCAGGTGGCGAACTTAGGAAGTAGCCCCATTCGCCTGGTTCAACTCACAGTGTGGTGGCCCACACCACCCTATGCGCCAAAACTGGATTACATCAAGTTTGGTCAGGGGATTGACGCCGGAGTGGAGATTTGGGAAGGCAATATTCCCTTATCCCCCGCGGTGATTACAGAATGGATGGGCTCAGAGAGCGATCGCCAATTAGAGGCGTATCCCTCCCCGTCAAAAACCATAACCTTAAGGTTCACCAGGGTACTGCCACCCGGTGAATATCGGCTAAACCTGATTTTCATGAATGTGACCACGGGGGCTCTGTGCCCACCGGTTGAAACGGCGCGCACCCTGCAATCAGCGCCATAGTGCCAGAGGTTAAAACCCAATGAAGTCGAAGGTTTTATTCGTGCTCGTCGGCTCAACGTTGCTCGCCTTTTTGATCAACGCCCCTGTTGATGTTAAGGGTGCACTGGGGATGGCCACGGCGACATTCATCCAGGTCAATACCCTCGGGGATGAATTGAACACCGATGGCGATTGCTCCCTGCGCGAAGCTGTGCGTGCCGCCAATACAGATACTGCCGTAGATGCTTGCCCAGCGGGTCAGGGGGAAGATACCATCCTCATACCGTCAGGCAACTACGTTTTGACCCTCACAGGCAGCGGGGAGAATGAAGGTCTCACTGGCGACCTTGACCTCACTGCAAGCGTGCGCATTCGAGGTGCGGGAATCGATGCCACCATCTTAGATGGCAATGGGACAGATCGAATATTTCACGTCCATCCAGGCGTCAACGTAGATCTATCTAGCATGACCATCCGTAACGGGAACGTATCCGACAGCAGTTATTTTGGCGGTGGAGGCATCCTGAACGAGGGACAACTGACATTAAGCCGCTGTAGGATTGAACACAACCAGACCCAGGGCACAGGAGGCATTAAAAAGCGAGGCGGCGGCCTGGAAAACGATGGCACGGCAACCGTCTCTGAATGCACCTTTGAGGCCAATTCAGCAAATACAGGGGGAGCCATCGTCAACGGATATGAACTAACTATCACCGCTAGCCTGCTCTACAACAACAGAGCCAGCGAGTCCGGCGGCGCCCTGGATAACTATGCAAACGCCTCTATAACCAATACCACCATCAGTATGAACCAAGGAGGGCAAGGCGGCGGCGTCTTTAATGATGGTGAGTTACACCTGGTCAATGTCACCATTTTCGAAAACACCAGCGGTATTGAGAACGCCGGCGACCTGTATATTACGAACAGCCTGGTGGCAGATAGCACCTCCGGGGAAAACTGCACTGGGAGCGATCCGATCACTTCCAATGGGCACAATATAGACAGCGGCAGCAGTTGCAATTTCACTCAACTCACAGATAAAGTAAACACAGATGTCCGCCTTGACCTATTAGGCGAAAATGGTGGGCCAACGCGCACCCATGCCTTGTTGCAGGACAGCCCCGCGATTGACGCTGGAGACTCTTCTAAATGTGCCTCAACCGATCAGCGCGGATTTTTCAGGCCGGCCGATGGCGACCACGACGGCGAGCCGCGATGTGATATTGGCGCCTATGAATATGATGCCATCCTGCCTGCGTCCATCTATCTGCCCCTGGTCATACGTCAATGAATGGTTGAAAGCGATGATGAAACCGACACCTCTCGAAAACAACGAAAAGGGCCAAAGCCTGGTTGAGTTTGCCTTCAGCCTGGTATTCTTACTGATCCTGCTGGCGGGTATTGCAGATTTAGGGCGGGCGCTGTTCACTTACCTGGCCCTGCGGGATGCTGCCCAGGAAGGGGCTTTATATGCCTCTCTCAACCCCACCCAGACCAGCGCCATCAAAGATCGGGTCTATAACGCTTCGGATCACGTGCGTGATCTGAGCAGCGAGTTAATCATCACCGTATCCCTCGATGGAGCGGCTTGCGCCGGGAATGGTGTAACTGTTAAGGTGACTCACACCAATTTCCCGATCACGATGCCCTTCCTGGGCACGTTCCTTGGCAGTCAAAGGATTAAAATCAGCGCTTCTGTCAGCGACACAATCCTGACACCGCCCTGCCAATGATGAGGCGCCGGTGAAGGAGGTTAATATGAACCAAAATCATCAATCTGAACGCGGACAGGTCATCGTCTTACTGGTCTTAGCCCTGGTGGTATTACTGGGCTTTACCGCCCTGGCTGTAGATGGTGGCATGCTTTACTCGGATCGCCGCCATGCTCAAAACGCCGCCGATGCCTCCTCTTTGGCTGGGGGTGGCGCAGCTGCGCTCAGCCTGGAAAATAACCATGTCACCTACCAGGAATGGAATTGCAGCGACGGACGCGTGATTGCTGCTGAGCAGCAAGCCAGGGATGCCGCTATTAACCGCGCCGCCAGCAATGACTATGTTATTGACGAAGACATTTCAGATAATCACGGAGTCACCACCCGCTGTGGTCGGGTCAACAACGTAGGTTGGGTGGACAAGTTTATTGATGTACGCACCATAATCACCACAGATACCCGCCCCTCTTTGGCTCATATTCTCTACAAAGGCCCATTACGCAACACTGTTGAGGCCATCACGCGCGTGCGCCCGCACAGCCCATTGGCCTATGGGAATGCCATCATGGCTCTCCGCAAGGATTGCCCCAACAGCGACACGGGTGGGGTGCGTTTCGACGGCACAAGCGATATTGTGGTTACAGGGGGTGGCATCTTCTCCAACGCCTGTATGACCGCTACTGGCAATGTGGATGTTCATGTCAACGACGGTGGGATTGCTTGTGTCGGGAGTGGGTGCTACACTTCTAGCGGCCATCCGGAACTTCATCCAGCACCCCAAGAAGCCTCCATCCCCCTGCCGGATTTCTCGATCACCATCCCTGCACCTGATTGCTCCAGCCTGCCCAACCGGGGCAGCCACAGTGGCAGCGGCAGCATTCAACCCGGGCGCTACACCAGAATCCGCTTGAACAGCGATCATGACGTCCTAGAGATGAACCCCGGCCTGTACTGCATCTCAGAGGATTTCGTCGCCAATGGGGGTACGATCACAGGCAATGGGGTGACCATCTACATCATCTCCGGCGATTTCGATGTGGCGGGTGGCGTGCATGTGGTTCTCACCGCACCTCCAGCGGTCAACTGCGCTTATTGTCCGCCCGCCATCCCTGGGGTGCTGATCTACCTGGCTGAAGGGAACACAGGCGAAGCAGCCCTCCTGGGCACCTCCGATTCGGAATATCTGGGCACAGTTTACGTCCCCAGCGGCACCATCGAGGCTGGCGGCACCGGCTCGGAATTGAGCGAGATTCACGCCCAGTTAATTGGGGACACGGTCAAATTACATGGGACCACGAGCGTGGTGATTAACTTTGAAGGAAGCGATAACTACCAAAAGCCGGCTATGATGGAGTTGTTCAAATAAATGATGCCCGGGCAGGCTACCCGGCGGCACCCAGAGGGACCCACTTACTGCTGCTTCCTCTCGGACCTGACAGGGTTCGCGAGTTTCTGCCGCGCCGGACCCACCCGGACACGCCTCTTAACATACTCCAGGAAAGGGCGCTTGTCAATGCCTATCCCGCATTTTTGGTTTGTTGATCGCCCTCAGGCCCTGAGCATATCATACTTTTTCACATCCTCGATGGCTTTATTTACATTGACAAAGGGCAGCAGGATCAGGCCCATGACAAAGAAAAAGATCAGCGAGAGAATTGCCGGGCGCAGGCTGCCAAACATTTGATTGACCAGGCCAAAAAGAAACGGGCCAATCCACGAGGTGCCGCGTTCACTGACCTCGTAGAAGGAATAGAATTCAGCCTCCTTGCCCTGCGGGATCATCTGGGCAAACAAACTGCGGCTGATCGCCTGTGAGCCACCCATAACCAGGGCGATAAGCCCGCCCAGGATCCAGAACTCGAGGATGCGCAATTCGCCCTTGAGCCCCCCATAAGCATAGATGACCACCCCCGCCCAAATGACCAGGCTGATGAGGACCGAGCGCTTAGCCCCCACCCAATAAGCCAGCCTGCCCCAGAAGAGCGCCCCCGCGAAGGCGACGAACTGGATCATCAAAATCACCATGGTCAGGGTGCTTTGCTCAATTTCGACACCGCCCCGCACCAGTGGCGCCGCTGCAAAAGTGGCTGAGACGGCAATCACAGTCTGGATGCCATCGTTGTAAAGAAAATAAGCCAGCAGGAACTTCAGCGTCTCTGGGAAATGGCGTAGCTGGCGCAGCGTTTGCCCCAATTGTTTAAACCCAATGCTCATATAGGTCTGGCCAGGGGGTAAGCGGCGCACAGCATGGCGCGGCCTCAAACGCGCCCAGGTGATGAGGGAAAAAGCCAGCCACCAAATCCCCGCCGAGGCCAGGTTAATGCGCACGGCCAAGCCCGTGGGCACACCCAGGCTCTCACGTAATAGATAAAAAGCCAGGTTGATAACCAACAATAGGCCGCCGCCCAGGTAACCCATAGCCCATCCATAGGACGAGACACGATCGCGCTGATCTTCGCTGGCTATATCAGGCAAATAAGCGTTATAAAAGACCATGGCCGCCCCGAAAGCCAGATTAGCGACAATGAAGAGCAAGCCTCCTAGCCACCACAGGTTTTCAGTGACAAGGAACAGGCCTGTGGTCGCCAGAGCGCCGATGGTGGCGAAAATTTGCATCATGCGCTTACGCAGGTGAGAATAATCGGCAATCGCCCCCAGGATGGGCAGGAACAGCACCTGTAAGCCCACCGAGATCGAGACGCAATATGGCAGGAACGAATCAGGGGCAATGGGGATGCCTAAAAAGCGCGCCATCCCATCCGCATAGGCGGTGGCGGCGCTGGCTGCCAGGGAAGCCAGATAAGGGCCCAGAAAGACTGTGCCGACGGTGGTGCTGAAGGCGGAGTTGGCCCAATCGTACATAGCCCAACCAAAGATCTCGCGGCGGTCATTGATCATGGGTCGAACAGCAACGGTTTCTGACATCCTCTTACCCTCACCATGCTAGGATTACACCCAGACTTATGCTGGGTGCCTTACAATAAAATCGTCCTGGCCCAATTTGACCAGCCAGGACGATCTGTTTCTAATCCAGCATTTTACGCAATACTGTGTGCAGAATGCCGCCATGGCGATAATATTCAATCTCGATGGGTGTGTTCAAGCGGGCGATGGCTTTGAACACCACCTGAGTCCCATCCTCTCTCTCAGCCCGCACCGTGACCTGGCTTTGAGGCAATAGATCGTCCCTCAAGCCTTCGATATGATACACTTCGCGACCAATCAATCCCAAGATGTCAGCGCTCTCGCCGGGCATAAACTGCAAAGGCAACACCCCCATGCCCACCAGATTGGAGCGATGGATGCGCTCAAAGGATTCGGCCAGCACAGCCCTGACCCCCAGGAGCAATGTGCCCTTGGCCGCCCAGTCACGGCTGGAGCCCGTGCCATATTCCTTGCCGGCGATGACCAGCAAGGGAACGCCCTCATCTTTGTACTTCATAGCGGCGTCGTAAATGCTCATCTGCGTCCCCTCGGGCAGATGCAGGGTCACCCCGCCTTCCACGCCAGGCACCAGGCGATTCTTCAAACGGATGTTGGCGAAGGTGCCTCGGGTCATCACACGGTCGTTGCCTCGCCGCGAGCCATAGGAGTTGAAGTCGCGCACGCTCACCCCCCGTTCAATTAAGTATTTACCCGCCGGGCTATCGGCTGGGATAGCGCCAGCCGGGGAAATGTGATCTGTAGTCACCGAATCGCCTAAGAAGACCAGCACCCGCGCCCCATGAATCTCGCCAATATGCCCTGCCTCACGGGTCAGGTTTTCGAAGAAGGGCGGCTCTTGAATGTAGGTGGAATGCTCATCCCAGGGATAGAGTTCTCCTTCACCCGCCTGAATAGCGTTCCAGGTTGGGTTGCCATCGAAGACCTGGGCATATTTCTCAATGAACATCTGTGGCAAGACCACTTCGGAGATTGTACGTTGGATTTCCTCTGCCGAAGGCCAAATATCTTGCAAGAACACAGGGCGACCCTGGTCATCCACCCCAAGCGGTTCACGCAGCAAGTCTATGTTGAGCGTGCCAGCCAGGGCATAGGCCACCACCAGCGGGGGTGAAGCCAAATAATTGGCGCGCACGTAGGGGTGGATGCGCCCCTCAAAGTTGCGATTGCCAGAGAGCACCGCGGCCACCACTAGATCAGCGGCGGTGATCGCCTTGACCACTTCGCCCGGCAGCGGCCCAGAATTGCCAATGCAGGTGGTGCAACCGTAGCCCACCACGTTGAAACCTAACTTTTCCAGCGCTTCCAGCAAGCCGGCGCGCTCCAGATATTCGCTGACCACGCGCGAACCCGGCGCCAGGCTGGTTTTAACATAGGGCTTGACTTTAAGGCCGCGCTCCACAGCTTTCTTTGCCAAAAGGCCAGCGGCGATCATCACCGAAGGGTTGGAGGTGTTGGTGCAGGAAGTGATGGCAGCGATGACCACCGCCCCATGTCCCAATTCGAGGCTGCCACCATTGGTGCCGACAACACCCTTGCTATCCACCCTCTCAGCGGGCAGTTCATAGCCACCCTCTTTGATCGGACGGGTGAGGACGCTTTGGAATGAGCGTTTTGCCTGGCGGAGCGGCACCCGATCCTGAGGGCGCTTCGGCCCAGCCAGGCTGGCTTCGACGCTGCTCAGGTCCAGTTCCAGGCTGTCGCTGAACTCAGGCTCAGGGGTATTGGCCGTGCGGAACAGGCCTTGCTCTTTGGTATAGCGTTCCACGCGCTCAATCAATTCAGCCGGGCGGCCGCTCAGGCGCAGATAACGCAGGGTCTCATCATCCACGGGGAAGAAACCAATGGTTGCCCCATATTCCGGAGCCATATTGGCGATCGTAGCCCGATCGGGCAGGGCTAGAGAGGCCACTCCAGGACCATAGAACTCCACAAACTTATCTACCACGCCCTTTTGGCGCAGCATTTGGGTGACGGTGAGCACAACATCCGTGGCGGTCACCCCCTCCTGCAACTGGCCATATAACTTGAAGCCAACCACATCCGGGATCAGCATATCCATAGGCTGACCCAGCATGGCCGCCTCAGCCTCGATACCGCCCACTCCCCAACCCACGACGCCCAGCCCATTGATCATCGTGGTGTGAGAGTCAGTGCCCAGCACAGTGTCTGGAAAGGCCAGCCTTTCACCATTCTCTTCCTTCTCCATGACCACCTGCGCCAGATATTCCAGATTGACCTGATGCACGATCCCTGTGGCAGGCGGCACCACGCGAAAATTGGCGAAGGCTTTCTGCCCCCAACGCAGGAATTCATAGCGTTCGCGGTTGCGTTGGAACTCCAGTTCGGCGTTGCGCAGCAGAGCATCGGGGCTGGCAAAGAAATCCACCTGGACAGAGTGGTCTATCACCAGGTCCACAGGCACCAGAGGGTTGATTTTTTTAGGATCACCTCCCAGGCGAGCCATGGCGGCGCGCATGACCGCCAGGTCCACCACCGCCGGGACGCCGGTGAAATCCTGCATGATGACCCGCGCCGGCTTAAAGGGTAACGAGGGGCATTCAGCAGCCCGCGGCTGCCAGCCCGCCAGGTTAATCACATCTTGACGGGTGATTTCCCGCTCATCGCACTGGCGCAACACGGATTCGAGCATGACACGGATGGAAAAAGGCAGACGATCCAGCCGCGTCAGACCGTGCTTTTCCAACGCCTCCAGGCGATAAATTGTGTAATCTCCGTGAGAAGTTTTAAGCGTAGATCTGGCTCCAAAGTAATCCACTGGCATCTCTCTTGCTCCAAAAAACAGGTTGCTCCAGATAAAACTGGACTTATTTTGGAAAAATATCTTCTTCGGGGATTATATCACCCCTCTCCCGCTTGGATGTCCACATGCCCTCTCTAAATGTTCAGGCGCACCGTTTCTGCGCACGATAGCGTCGCTCATGCGCGCCACCCGTACCATGAACGCCACATCATGGACGCGCACAATATCTGCACCGCGCGCAATCCCGATCGCCACCGCCGCCGCTGTCCCTTCCAGACGTTGGTCGGGAGGCAGATTCAACGTATAGCCAATAAACGATTTGCGCGAAGGCCCCACCAGGAGCGGAAAGCCCAGGGCGCGAATCTCCCCCAAACGATCCATCAGTTCCAGGTTTTGCTCCACCGTCTTGCCAAATCCAATGCCCGGATCGAGGATGATGCGTTCATCAGGAATGCCAGCCTCACGGGCAATGCTTACGCTCTCCATTAATTCGCGCTTGATATCTTCCAGCAAATTCTCATAAGGAATGCCGATATAACGTCCTCCTAAACGCGCCTGGATTTCAGCATGAGCCCAGGAACTGCGATTATGCATAAGAATGACGGGCACCTCATAGCGCGCCGCCACCCGCGCCAGGCGTGGATCCACCTTGAACCCCCACACATCGTTGACCATGCAAGCCCCCGCTTCTAGAGCGGCCTCAGCCACCTCGGCCTTATAGGTATCAATGGAAATAGGCACGTCCAATTCAGCCGTAAGGGCGCGGATTACCGGCAGCACACGCTGCAGTTCCTCCTCCAGACTAATCGGCTTAGAACCAGGACGGGTGCTTTCACCGCCTACATCCAGGATGTCTGCGCCTGCTTCCACGAAGTGGCGCGCCAGCTCCAAAGCGGAAGCCACGAGATCTTCTTCCTGCGCCGCGGTTGTTGCTGCCGAGATCAAGCCATCCCCCGAAAAACTGTCTGGCGTCACATTCAAAATGCCCATAATATAGGTGCGAGACCCCCAATGAAAGGTGTGTTTTCCGGCTGTGAGCGAAGGGCTAACCAGATTGGAGGCGAAAGGGGTATGCATAGACTCTCCTTACCAGGGTATAGAATCAGAGCGCCTGGCCTACCAGGTCACCATTGAGGGCAGAAATCAGGCATTAGCATCCTTTACGAATCAGGAAGCCGCCGAGGTTGATTAAAAGCCGCGCCCCATGGCGACGGCACGGATTAAAGCGCACTTTAAGGTCGTCGAGCCAGGATGATTAGCCCCGAGTCAATCCACTGGCTAACCTCACACCAGTTGGGTGAGCGGGCGATTGAGCCAGGCTTCGGCAGCCTCAATGTCGCTAAACAGGCCCAGCTCCACGCCACCCGGGGTGATTAACGGGGCGATCTTCTGAATAGCGGCTCTTACCTTCTCACTGGTGGCTACCACCGCCAGGCGTATATTGCGCACCGAGGGATCATTCGCCAGTTCCAGGGCATATTGAAGGGCCTCTTCGGAGAGGTCATCCAGTTGGCGCAGGTCATACAGGTTGCGCGTCAGGCGGTCTGAATCCAGCAGATGTTCCAGCGAAAACGCACGCCAGTGCTCCAGGGTGGCATGAGAGACATCGCTAAAAGTGAAGTGCATCCCGCCATCTGGGCGGCGCACCACAGTGTAACCGATATTTGGATCAGGCTTCCAGTTCAAGGGTTTGATCTCGGCTTGTGCCATGGCTATACCTCCTAGGATGAGGCATCCTGAGATACTCATTCCTAACCTGGGGATTTGCTGCCGATTTTAACACAGACCTCCTCAGGTGAGGGTAAATTCATCGGCTTTCACCCGCCCTCGGCGGCTTTTTTCTAAACCTCAGGCGATCTCAGCGATTTACCTGGGGCAGATAAAGCCTGTAATACAGGCTCAGATTGATTGGCACCTCCAAAAGGCCGTATGGGGTGTCGCCGCTAATAACCAGCCTGGCCAGGTTTTGCCCGCCCGAAGCAGCGTTGACATCCAGGATCACTTGCAAGGTCTGAGATGCGCCCGCGGCAAGCCTGCCGCTCTGCGGATTGACGGTTAGCCAGGGCACATCTGCATAAGCGCAAGCGTTCGCCTCACCGCTATCCACCTCATAAACCATGGCATTCTTCTGATTGACCAGCCACAGAAGACCATCGCAGTCCAGGCTCATCCCGGCTTGCTCAAAGTCTCCCAATCCGGGGATGTCGAAACCGCCCAAAATCGCATACGCCTCTTCTGTGTCCAATATGTACACATCGAAACCTGTTGCGGCATTGGAGAGCACAAATAAATGCCTGGTGGCCGGGTTAAAAGCCAGTCCCGAAATATTCAAGTTCAGGTTGATGGAATCCAGCAGCGTGCCCTGGGCGTCAAAGTGATAGAGGATGCCATTGGTCCACGCCCCCGAATAATAACTGCCATTCAGCGGGTTGTAAGCCAGACCGCGTTGCGAATGATCAAAGGGCGGACAGATTCTCTCCCCACTCAGGGAAAGCCTGCCCGGCACCACCTCCACCAGACAGTTGCCACCGCTGACCATCACCTGCCAGAAGGTTTGAGTAAAGGGGTTGTAGGCTATATCTGCCATGAAATGGACAGAAACGGTTGAAAGATCAATCGCCTGACCCAGCGGCAGCCCATCGGGGGTGTATTGATGCAGGCGATCATCGCCGCCACCGGATGCAACATCCCCAATCCACAGGGTGTTGGTGTGGGTATCGTAACCAATACCCCAGGGGTGCGCCAGGCCTGAGGGCCAGGAGCGCAAAACCCGGCCAGCGGGGAGAGACGCCACCTGAGGCGGTTGATAGTCATACACCGCCTCAGCCGTCAGATCTGCCAGGCGCTTGGGCGATGTGTGGCGGGTGGCTTGAGCAAAAGGGCCGCTCGGCAACAGGGCTGTCGCAGGGCCATTGACTTCGGTGATTAAAAATGTGGCGGTATAGGTGCCAGTGTTACGCAACTCCAGCGTGCGCGTCACGGTTTTAGCCGCAGTCAGGTTCACGGTCAGGCTGGAGGGAGAGATCGAAAAGCGCCCAGCCGGAAGAGCGAAATCCAGGCTGACCACCGAACGATTTTGGACCTGGATGGTTCGCGTCATAGCAGCATAAGCATTTCGAGAGGCGATAAAGCCCTGGTTGCCGGTCGGAGAAAACAGAATATATAAACCGTCCCCCTGGTTTGGATCATCCGGAGTGGCAAAGGTGAGCGCCCGTTCAGCAGGCGCATTGGCTCTGGCCACCTGGGCATCGTTCAAGGCCAGGCCTGTGTTGGCATCGTAAACATGCCCCACGACCAGGCCGCCATCCAACGCATTACACTGGTCACTCTTGAGATAGCCCGGAGCGCTACAGGCTGCTGTGTCTACTAGTAAATCGAAATTGCGCACAGTTCCGCCTGCAGCCGGGGTGACGGAGGCACTCAGAGACACATAGCCAGGGCTAACAGCCCTTATGGTAAACGCATGCGGCACACCCTGTGCCAGGCTCACCTGATACTCGCCCGTCACCAGGTTGGTGAAAAGGCTGCGCGCATAGCCTGGGGCAGAAATGTCAATGCGAGCATAGAGCGGCCAGCCCTGGAGGAATCCATCTTTGACCTTACCGCTGACGTTTACCAGGGGCAAGGAGGTGAGAGAAAAGTCCTGGGTAGTTGTGGTAGCAAACTTTACGGCAACCCCTGAAAGTGTGACAGTTGTGTAGCCATAGGCGATCACTGTCACAGTGTATGATCCTACTGGCAGCGCCTCAAAGCGATAAAATCCGTTGGCGTCGGTATAGGTGGTGTATCCATCGGCGCTCACAGAGGCATTGGCCACCGCACGACCGCCGCTGGTCACCCTGCCCTGCAGACAGCCTTTCAGCCCCTCGCCGCAAGAAGGGAAAGCAAAGGAAGCAATCCGTGTGCGCCAGGAGGCTTGGCTGGTGACCGATAAATATTCGGAGGTATACCAAAAGGTACAATTGTCGCTGGGGTCCACCGTCAACATGCTGTAATCACCCCAACGACCAGCCTGGTGGGTTTGAGAGCCTGTGCCCGCCTTTAGGATAACTTCCCTCTGAGGTAAGGTATTGGGGGGGTCCGTCGCCAAGCGCCCCGCGTAAGCAATGGAGGGATAGATCGCAGTGCTGGAGAGAGAATAACCAATAGCCAGATTGCCACTGCCATCCAGGGCAGCGCTTGCCATCCAACGGTTGGCTGTATCGGAGCCACTGCCAGCG
>JBBILY010000099.1:0-12109 GCA_037444705.1 Chloroflexota bacterium
CGAATGTGGTCGTGTTAGCCTTCTCTGAGGTTAGCCCAGGAACCAAAGTCATGTCTCACGGTATGGTGGTCATTTAGCCTATGAATGCCAGCCCACGTACCTATCGTGCCCCCACCACCCAGGCAGCCTTTGACCTGATCCAGCAGGAATTAGGCCCAGAGGCGCTGATTGTATCGGTGCGCCAGGTGCCCCCGGCCCCATGGCAAGCCTGGAAGCGCCCGCAAGTGGAGGTGGTTGCCATTGCCAATTCGACAGAGCCACCCGGGAGGCTATCCACCGCCCCCGGCCAGGCCTCGAAAACCCGCCCCAGGAACACCATCCCCGCCCGAAGCGATAAGAAAGAACTCGAGGCCGTGCTGTTAAAACTGTTGGCTCAGGCGCAAACCCCAGAGCAAAAGCGAGAACTGCCTTCCCCATTGTTGGATCTTAAAAATCATCTGCTGCGTCAGGAGCTGGATGACGAGCGGGTCGAGCGTCTCCTCATGGCTTGCGCCGAAACCCTGTCGCCCCAGACGCTACAAAATCAGGCTGCCCTGCGCCAGTATGCCCAACGCCAACTGGAAGCCGACCTGCGCACTTTCACTCCCGACCTGTTAAACCCGCCTGCCCCGTCTCAACCCTGGGTGCTGGTGCTGGTGGGCCCCAGCGGCAGCGGGAAGACCAGCACCTGTGCTAAACTGGCCGCCTTAGCCTCTGGCGTGTTGCATAAACAGGTGGCCTGGGTCAGTGCCGATACCGTGCGCACCGGCGCCATTGCCCTGGCACGTGCCTACACCGAACCCTTAGGCATCCCCTTGCACCTGGCTTACACCCCAGACGAACTGGTACAGGCCACAAACGCAGCCTCAGCCGACCTGATCCTGGTAGACACCCCGGCCTGCAACCCGCGCAACTCTAGCCAAATCGTCGAATTGGGAGCATTTCTCACTGCCATCCCCAAGCGGGTCACTCTACTGACCGTGCCAGCCACCCTGCGCGAGAGCGATGCCCTGGAGGCCATCGCGGCTCTCAGCCCATTTCACCTGCATGGGCTGGTGATCACCAAACTGGATGAAACCCGCACCTTTGGTAATATCTTCAACCTGGCGCGGCGCAGCCAGTTGCCTCTGGCATATTTCACCCGCGGCAATCGCCCCCTGGGAGACCTGCAGGCTGCCCAGGCTGCCCACCTTTGCGCCATGCTTCTTGGAGATAGTGTGAGATGAGCGAAGGACACCGCCAAAACCCAGAAAATCACCCAAAATCTCCTGCCCCAAGGCTACCATTGCTCATTGAAGTCTCGCTTTCACTGGCCAAGGCGCTGGTGTTCCTGGTTGCAACCCTGACGGGTGTGGTTTCCCTGCTAGCCGGGGCCACGCTTCAGATCGCCGCACTGCGCAGCGGCGTGGCCATCTTAGGCCTGGGTTGGCTGTTATGGTTACTGAACTGGATGATCTCGCGCAACTCGCTAATAGCCACCCTGGCGGAGATACAGGAGAAGATGAAAGCAACCCAGGACGAGCCCTCGGTCAGCACCACAGAAAAAGCCGCCTGAACAAATCGAGAGGCTCGGATACACTCTACCTTGTTAAAGCACTCTCAGGAGAATGCACTGATAAACCCCACGCCATAAAGCCAGCCCCACAAAGATTAGAGCGAAAGTCATGGAAGCCAGGAGAGAAAACGCTGAATTGATCCATCAATATTGTGCCACCCACGACCCCGCCCTGCGCGAGGAGATCATCTTGCGTCACATCCCCCTGGTCCATTACGTCTTGGGCCGGCTGGGCATCTCCCCCAGCCTAGGGGCGGACTACGAGGATGCTGTCAGCCAGGGGTTGTTGGGCCTGATCGAAGCCGTAGATCATTATGATCTCGCCTATGGCACACAATTCAGCACCTATGCCACCCTGCGCATTCGAGGCAAGGCCCTGGATCATTTGCGCTCCAGCGACTGGCTATCTCGCGGCGCCCGCAAACGGGCGCGCCTGGTGCAAGAGGGCCTGGCCACCTTGTGGGAAAGGCTGCAACGCATGCCCACCGAGGAAGAGCTGGCCACTCACTTAAACCTGGATTTACCCAGGGTGCAACAGGCATTAGCCGACAGCAGCCGCATCCTGGTCTCTCTGGATGCCATGACCTCTTCCAACGCCGAAGATGAGGCTCCCCTTTACGAATTAGTAGCCGATCCCGCCCAGGAAGAGCCCTCTGCCCACGTCGAAGAAGCGGAACTAAAGCACTTCTTGACTCAGGCCCTGAGCCAGTTACCCGAAAGGGAGCAACTCATCCTGGCTCTGTACTACTATGAAGAACTTACCTTTAAGGAAATCGGAGAGGTTTTGAACATCTCCGAATCGCGCGTATGCCAGATTCATGGCCGCCTGGTGACTACGCTTCAAGCCATGTTGAACCACTACCTGCGCAGCCCCTCGATAATAAAAGAGGCTGACTTATGAGTAAGATCGCACCACTCTTGCTAAACGATACGCTAAACCTGATCCAACTGGCGCGAGAGGTCGCCCGCATCCGGGGTCAGCAGGCACAGGCAGAACGGCTTTCCCCCCTGGTGGAAGGGCTGCGCCAGGTGGTTAGCCAGGCACAACAGCCACCCACCAGCAATGCTTCAGGTATATTGGCTCAAGATGATTTCAAAACCTTGCTGGCCAAGGTACAATCTCAGCCTCAGACAACTACCCCCGCTCCACCTTCCAGCGCGCCCACTGAGCGCGCCCGTATGGTCCTGCTGATGGCTGAGGGAGGTATGACCGATCTGGACATCGCTCGCCACCTGGGGATGACACGCGATGAAGTGCAATTGGTTTTAAGCCTTCACCACCGTTTATACGGCAATACGGAGGTAATGCGATGATCAAGGGTTTATATGCAGCCGCCTCAGCCATGTTGGCAAATCTCAACCGCCATGGCACTCTGGCACATAACATCGCCAATCTGGACACTCCAGGTTTTAAGCAACTCCTGATGTCGCTCGACGACTTCATCCAGACCGCGGTGGTCTATCCCCCAGGGCCTACACCTGCCCCCACCTCGCTACAATGGATTGGCAACGTGGGGCTTGGAGTAGAGTCGAGCCCAGAAATCACCGACTTTACCCCTGGGGGGTTGCGCCTCACTGGCCAGCCCCTCGACCTGGCCATCCAGGGGCCTGGTTTCTTTCGCTTGCGCACCCCCAATGGGGAGCGTTACACGCGCGATGGCCGCTTCGGGCGCGATGCCCAGGGCAACCTGGTCAGCGTGGATGGTTACTTCGTCCTGGACGAGAATGGTCAGCCCATCAACTTGCCCGAAGGGACGGTCTCGATCGCTGCCGATGGGGCCATCAGCGTAGATGGGCGGCCGGCAGGGCGCATTGGGTTGGCTGCTTTCGCCAACCCGGCGGCTGAACTGCAACGCGACCTGCCCAACACCTTTGCCGCCAACGGCGCCCCCTCCGCTCAGGAACGCGGTAGCATCGCCCAAGGTTATCTGGAGATGTCCAATGCTAACCCAGCCCAACTTATGACGCAAATGGTGGCTGTTGGCCGGGCTTATGAAGCCGCCCAACAAATGGTGCAGACCCAGGACGAATTGCTGGGTAAGGCCATCTCCACCTTAGGGAATTTCTAGGAACAAACTATGAGCACCTCACTCACCCAAATCTTACACGTTACGCGCAGCGGTATGCTGGCGCGCCTGCTCGACCTGGATGTGGTCAGCCACAATCTGGCGAACATTAACACGACCGGCTTTAAAAGCAGCCGCAGCAACTTTCAAGAGTTACTCAACCAACGCCGCTATGGCGGGGTGCAGTTGAGTACCACCCAGCGCCTGTTGGAGCAAGGCAGCCTGCGCCTGACCGGCAAGCCGTTGGACCTGGCTATTGAGGGAAGCGGCTTCTTCATGATCACTCTCATGGATGGGCGCACTGCCTACACCCGAGATGGAGAATTTACCCTGGACGCTAACCGCCAGATTGTCAACGCCAGCGGGATGCGCCTGGTGTGGAACGGCCAAATCCCCCAGGGAGCCAGCCAGATCAACGTCTTTCCCGACGGCACGGTTATAGTCTGGCAAGGGACACAATGGGTGCGAGCCGGGCAAATCCAACTGGCACGTTTTGCCAACCCTAACGGACTGCTCAGTTACGGGAGCAATGTGTGGCTGGAAAGCGAGGCCTCAGGCCCAGCCCAGATAGGATCAGCGACGGCTCAGGGTTATGGCGTCATCCGCAGCGGCGCTCTGGAACAATCCAATGTCAACATTGCCAATGAAGTGACCCAGATGGTTACGCTACAACGCTCGTTTGAGATGAGTTTGCGCGCCTTCCAGCAAACGGATCAGATGCTCTCTCAAGCCATCCACCTGCGGCGAGGTTAAAGTTTTGAAAAGATCAGCCGATAACAAATTAGCGAGACTGCGCATGGCGCTTCAGGACAGGAGATCGTGGGAGGTTGCTCGACAATGAAAATAGAAAACACGCAAGCCAACCGTCTTACACAGAAGCAGGCCGAGAACACTGGCGAGGTGGAAAAAACATCCCGCCCAATTGGGCAAGAAAAGCAACCCAAAGGCTTAACAGGGAAGGATCGGGCCTCGCTCTCGGAAAACGCCCGTCTGCTGGCGCGGGCGCGCACACACCTGGACGAAAGCCCTCAAGCCCGTGCCGATGTGGTAAACACCCTGAAGGAGCAGATTGCCAGCGGCACCTATCAGCCTCCGCTCGAAGAACTCGTCCAGCGCTTACTGCGCCATTTGAATAGCAAATGACAACTGGTTAACAAATAACGATAGTATTGAAAAAAAACCATGTCCGACCCCTCTGCTCTGGTAACTACCCTCGAAGAACTCCTGGTCAGCGAGTTTCGTCTATGTCAGGCGTTACACGCAGCCTCCCGCGATGAACGCCAGGCGCTGGCGAATTACGACTTGCAGGAACTGGCGCGCCTGGTGGAGCGTAAAGAAGCCTTGCTGGATGAATTGGGGCAAATGGATGACCGGCGGCGCATGGTGGTGCAGGAATTGGCGCTCCAGTATAAACTGACCTCGTCCATGCCCACCCTCGCCGAAGTCGCAGCAGCCCTGCCCGCCGAAGGTAAGCGGCGCATCCAACACCTGCGGGAAGGCATCCTCGCCCTGGCAGAAGATATCCGTGAATTAAATAGTGGCAATCAGGCTCTGGCGCTCACTGCTCTGCAACGCGCCGATGCTCTGCAAACCTTCATTTTAGACCTGCTTCGACCCGGCATGCTCTATCAACCTCGCGGCGCTCCCCCGCGAGACGAGGCGGAGACCACCTGGGGCGTAGATCAGCGCACCTAGAGAGAGGATTTCTATGCCCAACCTTTTCTCCGGCATCAATCTGGCGCTGCGAGCTCTGCTCAGCCATCAACAGGTGATCGAGGTCATCGAACACAATGTCGCCAATGCGAGTACCCCTGGCTATCATCGTCAGGAGGCAGTGCTCAAGGCGAGCGCCGCTTATCCATCTCCCAGTCTGTGGGGCAGCCTCAGTGCCGGCCAGTTCGGCAGCGGGGTAATGGTGGAGCGTATCCGTCGCTTTAACCTGGAATTCTTCGATGGGCGCTATCGCCGTGAACTGGCCGAATCTAAACGCTGGGAAATGCAAGAAGATGTGCTGCGGCAGGTGGAGGCCACCCTGGCGGAAAGCGGCCAGGACGGTTTGATCTCCAAACTGGATGCTTTTTGGGCCGGCTGGCAGGCGCTGAGCAATGACCCCGCAAACATGGCTCTGCGCGGCGACTTGCGTCAGCGCGCGGCTGACCTGGCTGAAGGCCTCAATCGCCGCGCCACAGCCTTGTTGCAAATCCAGCAGGACCAGGACCTGGCCATCCGCCAAAGGGTAGACGAGATCAACACCCTGGCGGCGCAGGTTGCCCGCTTAAACGTGGAGATCTCCCATGTCCAGGCTGCCGGCGAGCAGCCCAACGATCTGCTCGACGAACGTGAGCGTGCCCTGGATCGTTTGGCAGAAATCGCCGGCGCTACCTCCAGCCTGAGCAATAACGGAGATGTGCTGGTTTCTATTGGCGGCCATGCACTGGTAGTTGGGGCCACCTCTTTCAGGTTAAACGCCCTTCCCGATGCGAGCAACCGTAACCTGTTGCGCCCTCTCTGGGAGGCCGATGGGCAGCCCCTAAACCTGGGACGGGGTGAATTGGCCGGCCTGCTACAAGGGCGGGATACGCTTATTCCCATGCAGTTGCAGGGGTTGAATACCGTGGCTTATGAGATCGCCACCCGCGTCAATGCTGCCCACCGCAGCGGCTATGGGCTGAACAACGCTACCAACCTGGATTTCTTTGCCCCCTTCACCTCCGCAGACTACGCTCTGGAAATACGCCTCAGCGACAATCTCAACGACCTGGCCAACATCGCTGCCGCCTCTGCCCCCGATGCGCCCGGCGATGGCAGCCTCGCCATGACCATTGCCGCATTCCGTGAGGCGCTGTTTTTGAATGGCAACACAACCAGCCTCAACCAGTACTACACCCACCAGGTGGCTGAACTGGGATTGGCAGTGAAAGGCGCCCTGGCAAATGCCAGAGATCACTCCCTCCTGGCCGACTCGCTTAAAACCCTGCACGAATCCCTGGCAGGCGTTTCCCTGGACGAGGAGGCGGCCAGATTGGTGCAAACTCAGCGCGCCTATCAGGCGGCAGCACGCCTGATGACCGCCCTGGATGAGATGCTGGAGCGTGTGATCAACGGCATGGGGCTCGTCGGCCGCTGAAACCGAAGAACAGAAGGAAAGGTGCACGATGCGCGTCACCCAACGCATGATAACCGATAACGCCATTCAACACATGGACGAAAATCTGCAACGTCTGTATGCCCTGCAAGAAAAAGTCTCATCGGGCAAGGCCTTTCAGCGCCCCTCAGACGACCCAGCCGGGGTAGCGAGCGCTCTCAGCCTGCGCTCTCAACTGGAAGCTCTTCAGGGCTACTTGGACACTGCACGCCTGAGCGATGACTGGATGTCGGCCAGCGACTTTGCTCTGAGACAAATGATGGAGACCGCCTCGCGCGCTTATAATCTGACCCTGGCTGGCACATCGGACACCCAGGGCGCGGCGGAACGCCAGGCTCTGGCCGCCGAGTTAGATGTCTTACTTAATCAGGCCATAGACCTCGCCAACACCTCGCATAAAGACAATTACATCTTCGCCGGGTTCAAGGTAAACACCACCCCCTTTCGCGGGGTGGATGCCAATGGTGATGGCCTGTACGAAGCCGTGAGTTATCAGGGTGATAGCGGGGTCATCCTGCGCTATCTTGGGCCAGGGCAGAGCATACCTCAAAATGTGGACGGCGATGCTACCCTCTCCCCCCTGTTCCAGGCGTTGATCAAAGCCCGGGATGCCCTCAATGCTAACGACCTACCCGCCATCCAGGCGGCCTTGAGCGAACTGAACCTCGCCCTGGATGGGGTGAGCACCGTCCACACCATTAACGGGGCGCGCCAACGTCAGGTGCGCCTGGTGAGTGAGCGCATTGAAAAGGCTCAGATTGAAATCAAAGCGTTGCTCTCAACCAAAGAAGACGTCAATATGGCCGAAGCCATCTCCAACCTGCAACACCAGGAGACCATTTATCGCACCGTGCTGGAGGTGGCGCAGCGCGCCATCTCAGCCCTCAGTTTGTTCGACCTGCTGAGTTAACCTCCTATCCTGCGCGCCGCCGCCCTCTCGAGGTGCCTCATGCTTGTCTTGACAAGACGAATAGATGAAAGTCTGGTCATCGGCGACAATATCGTCATCACCATCCTGGGCATCGAGGGGGAGCGAGTCAAGATCGGGATCACCGCTCCGCGTGAGGTGCAGGTGTTACGCCAGGAGTTATGGCAAGCCATCCGCGAACAGGAGCAGATCGCTCAACGCCTGGCGCAGGCCTCCCCTGAAAACTTTAAAGCCCTACGCCAGTTCCTGGCAGAGGAGGTAAATGAGGACCAAGCCCAGATTGAGGCCGGGGACGAAGGCCTCAATGAGGCATAAACAAACCCTGGGGGAGAAGGTAGGCGGCTGAAAAGAGCGCGGCACCTTGACCACCTCAAAGATATAGATTAAAATTACCCCCACAAAGTTGATCGCTTTTGTGTGCCCTCGTAGCTCAGTGGATTAGAGCACTTGCTTGCGGAGCAAGGGGCCGCGTGTTCGAGTCACGCCGGGGGCGCCTTTTATTTAACCCTCCCTCAGAGGCTTTTTCGCCTTGTTACAGGCGGTTTCTGATCAAGGCTAAAACGCCGTGAGCAGTGCGAGACCCAACGATACGAATGCCCAAGCGATAGAGGTGCTCATCCTGGGTGCAGGTCCAGCGGGAATCTCCACCGCGCTTCACCTGCTCCAGCAGGATGTCTCATGGGCGGGGCGCATGCTACTCCTTGAAAAGGCTGCCCACCCGCGACCCAAACTCTGCGGCGGTGGCGTCACACCTTTAGGGCTGGAAATCTTACGCCATCTGGGCTTTCCCTTTCCCCTACCTTTGCCACAGGCGCAGGTGGATGAGGCACGGCTAATCTATGCGGAACGCATGGTCTCTGTTTATGGCAAGCCAGAATTTATCGTCTTCCATCGTCCCGAACTGGATGCCTACCTAGCCAGGGAAGCCAGAGGTCGGGGGGTCAACCTCCACGAAAACGAGGCAGCCCAAGAAGTTATATTCCACCCAGATGGGGCGACGGTTATCACAAACCGCGCCACCTATCATGCCCAGGTTGTGGTGGGCGCTGACGGGTCGAAGGGCATCTCTCGCCAGATTTGTAGCCGAGATAAACGGCGCTCGCGCGTGGCGCGCCTCCTGGAGAGGCTAACGCCTGCCTCCGAGAGGATCGCGCCGTTTATCGGTCGCTATGCTTCCTTCGATTTCACCCCTACTCGGGATGGCTTGCAAGGGTACTTTTGGGAATTCCCCTCCTGGGTGGGCGGCGAGGCTTGCCTCAACCATGGCGTGTACGATGCGCGCTTAGCCTCTCATCGGCCGCGAGCGCACCTGATGTCCATCCTGGAAAAAAACCTGAACTCCCTGGGCGATGAGGTCTCCAAAGCCCGCGTCGAAGGCCATCCCCTGCATTGGTTCAGTCCACGCAACCGTTTCTCCCGCCCGCGCGTGCTCCTGGTGGGTGATGCCGCCGGGGTTGACCCGCTCTTTGGAGAAGGTATTGCCCCAGCCCTGGCTTATGGTCAGGTAGCAGCCGCTGCTATCCAGGCTGCTTTCTCCAAAGGGGATTTTTCATTCAAGGATTACCGCAGGCGCGTGCTCACCTCTCACCTCGGGCGTTACCTGATGCTGCGTTGGGGTATAGCCGAAGTGGTCTATCGGTGGGGAGGGCAACCCGCTTTCATGCCCCGCTTGTGGTCGTTTGCGGCGCTGATGGCGCGTTTATGGTCCATTTTCCAGTAACACAGGCTACAATTCGAGTTAAAATGGCAATTTGCAAAAGATGCTATGAAGAAACCCCAGATTTTACTCACCAATGACGATGGTATCCGCTCTCCTGGCCTATGGGCAGCCGCCAGCGTCCTTTCCGAATTGGGCTTTGTCCAGGTGGTCGCCCCCCGCGAACAATCCTCCGGGAGCGGGCGCAGCCTGCCTCAGGGCTCGGATGGCATTATCCGCATTGAGCAGGTAGAGGTCAATGGCAAACAATGGCAGGTGTACGCCGTGGGAGGCACACCCGCCCAGGCAGTACTCCATGGGGTATTAGAGATTCTGCCTCAAAAACCCGACCTGGTTGTATCCGGGATCAATTACGGCGAGAATGTAGGTAGCGGCATAACCATCTCGGGTACGGTAGGGGCGGCGTTGGAGGCGGCAGCCCTGGGCATCCTGGCGCTGGCGGTCTCGCTGGAAACGGCACAGGAGCATCACTTATCTTACTCGCGCGAGGTGGATTTCTCCGCCGCGGCTCATTTCACCGCCTATTTCGCCCGCATCCTTCTCGAACGGTGCATGCCTGTCGATGTCCACGTGTTGAAAGTAGATGTGCCCTCCGACGCCACCCCTGAAACCCCCTGGGTGATTACCCGCCAGTCGTTAAACGCTTACTTCATCCCGGTCCCGACCCAGCGTCAGTCGTGGGAGCAGCCGGGGCGGGTAGGATATCGCCTGAACGATATCCAGCACCATGAACCTCCAGGTACCGATGTGTATGCCCTGCGCGTCCAGAGAGTCGTCTCGGTGACGCCTCTCAGCCTGGACCTGACCTCACGGGTGGACTTTCGCGAATTGCAAGAACGCCTCAGCCTGTAGAAACAGGAAAAAAACCGTCGCCAGCAAACCTGGGCGGTGCCCGCGGGCAGCCAAGAGGCGTCACAGGGCAAGACCCGTCAGGCCGCCCGTTTATGAGATAAAACCCGGGTTTCGAGGTTTCTCAACCTCTAAGCCGAGCCCTATTCCACCACCTCCCCTTCCACAATCGGCACCTCTGCGCTGAAGATTAACCCCTCCGTACCCCGCTCCACGCGGATCGTGTCACCTTCTTTAAATTCGCCAGCCAGGATTTTAAGCGCCAGAGGGTCTTGCAGGTGGCGCTGGATGGCGCGCTTCAGCGGGCGGGCGCCAAAATGCGGGTCATAACCCACCTCTGCCAGATATTGGCGGGCAGCCTCGCTCACCTCCAGTTGATAACCCTTTTCAGCCAGCAACTGGCTTACACGGCGTAACTGGATATCCACAATCTGCGCCAGATGTTGGCGGGTCAGCGGGTGGAAGACCACGATCTCATCAATGCGGTTGAGGAACTCGGGGCGAAAATGGGCCTGCAAAACGCGCGTGATGGCCTCGCGGGAGACTGAAATGCCAGGCCCCGAAGTCGCCCATAATTCAGTCCCCAGGTTGCTGGTCATGATCACCACGGTGTTGCGGAAGTCCACCGTACGCCCCTGACCATCGGTCAGGCGGCCGTCATCCAGCAATTGCAACAGGACGTTAAAGACCTCGGGGTGCGCCTTTTCGATCTCATCAAATAGCACCACACTATAAGGACGACGCCGCACGGCCTCGGTCAACTGACCGCCCTCTTCATAACCCACATAGCCGGGTGGCGCTCCGATCAAGCGTGAGACGGTATGCTTTTCCTGATATTCGCCCATATCAATGCGCACCATGGCATGTTCATCATCGAAGAGGAATTCCGCCAGGGCGCGTGCCAGCTCGGTCTTGCCCACCCCAGTCGGGCCCAGGAAGATGAACGATCCGATCGGGCGGTTAGGGTCCTGCAGCCCGGCACGCGAACGGCGCACGGCGTTCGAGACCACCCGCACCGCCTCATCCTGTCCGACTACCCGCTCGTGCAGGCGCTCTTCCATGTGGATCAGCTTCTCCGTCTCGCCCTCCATCAGGCGCGAGACGGGGATGCCCGTCCAGCGTGAGACGACATTGGCGATCTCCTCGGCGTCCACTTCCTCTTTGAGCAGGGCGCCCTCAGCCTGGAGAGCTTTGAGGCGGCGCTCATCCTCCGCCAGTTTGGCCTCCAGCTCGCGCAGCGTGCCATAGCGCAGGCGGGCGACCTTCTCCAGGTCCGCCTGGCGTTCGGCACGCTCGATCTCCAGGCGCGTCTGCTCGATCTGCTCCTTGGTGGCTCGCAGACCGGCGATCGCCTCCTTCTCATTTTGCCAGCGGGCATGCAGCTGGCTGGCGCGTTCTCGCAGGTCTGCCAGCTCTCTCTCGAGCTTCTCCAGCCTTTCGCGGGAAGCCTTATCCTTCTCTTTTTGCAAAGCCTGACGCTCGATCTCCAGCTGCAAAATCTGCCGGTCGACCTCATCCAAAGCCTGAGGTTTGGAGTCGATCTCGGTGCGCAGCCGGGCAGCCGCCTCGTCGATCAGGTCGATCGCCTTGTCCGGCAGGTGCCGATCGGTGATATAGCGGTTGGACAGCATGGCAGCGGCGATCACGGCCGCATCGGTGATGCGCACCCCGTGGTGCACCTCATAACGCTCTTTGAGGCCGCGCAGGATGCTGATCGTCTCTTCCGGGCTCGGCTCGTCCACGTAAACCGGCTGGAAGCGACGCTCCAGGGCCGGGTCTTTCTCGACATGCTTGCGGTACTCATCCAGCGTGGTGGCGCCGATGCAGTGCAGCTCGCCGCGCGCCAGCATCGGCTTGAGCATATTGCCGG
>JBBILY010000100.1:0-12016 GCA_037444705.1 Chloroflexota bacterium
GACCCCGCTGGCGACTTCAGTCACCTGGCAACCAAAGCCACGCACCATTTTGCCCAACACGAAACGGTTGGTCGTGTTGTCATCAACGATCAAGGCCCGCACTCCATGCAGATCCACCACAGGAGACAGGGAAGTCGTCGGGCGAGGCGGTTGTTTCTCCAATGTCACCACAAACCAAAAGGTGCTCCCCTTACCTGGGCCATCGCTGATCACTCCCATTTGCCCGCCCATTAATTCGACCAACTGTTTTGAGATCGTCAACCCTAAGCCGGTGCCACCATATTTGCGCGTGGTGGAGCCATCTGCCTGGGTGAAGCGCTCAAAGATGGCGGCCTGGCGCTCCGCTGGAATGCCAATGCCTGTGTCTTGAACGGAAAAGCGGATCGTAGCCTGAGTTTGGGTTTCAGAGACCAGTTCGACGCGGATGACCACTTCACCTTTATGGGTGAACTTGATTGCATTGCCCACCAGGTTCACCAGAATCTGGCGCAGGCGGCCGGGATCACCCCTCAGGCGGGCCGGCACGTCGTGGTGAATCAGGCAAGCCATCTCCAGCCCCTTGTCATAAGCCCGCTGGGCCAGGGTATCGGCCACACTTTCAACCGTGGTGCGTAAATTGAAGTCAATGACTTCCAGGTCCAGACGCCGCGCTTCGATCTTAGAGAAATCCAAAATGTCATTCAAAAGCGTCAGCAACGCCTCAGCGCTTTCCAGGGCAGTTTTCAGATAATCGCGCTGTTCAGGCGTGAGCGGCGTGTCCAGGGTTAACTCGATCATGCCGATAACGCCGTTCATCGGCGTGCGGATCTCATGGCTCATGTTGGCCAGGAACTCGCTCTTGGCGCGGTCCGCCTCCTCGGCCTCGATGCGGGCGCGCACCAGATCAGAGATGTCATGATACAGGCCCAGAACCCCCACCTGTTCATCGCCTACCATGACCGGCACGCCGAACAGTTCCACATCCACCAGGCTGCCATCCTTGCGGCGGCGTTTACCCGTCCCATGGGCTACCTCTCCCTGCAGAACCTGGCGGGTGTAGGTTTTCGCCTCAAGGCGTAAATCATCAGGTGCCACCAGGTCATCCAGATCACGGCCTAAAACCTCTTCCTGGGTATATCCAAATAACCTCTCGAAGGCCGGATTGCATGCTACGATGCGATGTTGCAGGTCGAGAGTGACGATTGCCACCGGGCTGTTTTGTACCAGAGCCTCGAAATAGCGCTTCTGGCGTAAAATTTCGGCCTCGATGCGTTTGCGCTCGCTGACATCGCGAAAGATATACGTGGTACCTCGAACCTCATTGTTGACGATTATGGGATAACTGGAGACGTCATACCATCCAGGCAGGCGGGGAAACTGGACTTCATGAGGCGCGCTCAAGAAAGATTTGCCTTCACTCGTGACCTCGCCAAAAAACACCTGGCAAATGTGCTTGCCGATGATCTCGTTAAAAGTCGTGTTGAGATGTTGAATCGTGGCGCGGTTGCAACGGATGATCTTGCCCTCTGGGTCGGTGACTACGATCAAATCTGCCACCGCGTCGAAAGTGATCTCCCACTGGCGTTTGGCCTGGCTGATGATGGCTTCGATGCGTTCTCGTTCGGCAATCTCGTTCTTCAGTTCCTGATTAGCGGTCAAGAGTTGGCGGGTGCGTTCAGCCACAACCTGTTCCAACAGAGCAGTCATTTGAGACAGGCGATAGCCGCGCACGCCTGCCAGTCCCAGGCTTAAACCCAAAAACAAGGGAGCGGTGTCAATCACCCATAGCAAAGGTTGAGAGACCTGGGCTTGCCAAAAGTTCGGGAGGGAAATGGGATGACGATGAACGACGAGTTCTAACAGGGTGGAGCCTAAAGGGAATAATAAACCCAACAATATCCCGATAAGCGTATACTGGAAGATATAGTTAGAGAACCAGGCCAATAGTCTCTTCATCGGAACCCTTATACCAGCACAAATAGCATGGGCTGCGGCGGCTAAGTATCTGAGCGCCCGAAGGCTTATGGATAACGCCTATTTTATCGCCCCATCCCAAGCGCAATCCTGACAGTTTTTATAGTTTATAAAATCGTTAAGATCAGAGGTTAAAAGGCGCTTCCCTGCAGTTCGCGGCGAAGCCTATCAAAGCAACGCCCCTGGCCTTTGGTTACGGCAGGCTGCATCCTAGGAATTGAAGATCAAGCGCTCTTTATCCGCCTGAACAAAATAAGCCCGGTAAGCCGCCGTCTCTTTCAGGAGCGCGCCCAGCCAGGCCGTCGCCTGAGGCAGACCTTCTTTTATGATCCCATCTCCTTCCCCCAGGTGAATTTCATCTCCCGCCTCAGCCAGCAGGCGCAAATGCCCTCGCGCCTCCAACCAGGCGAGGCCAGCCCGCACTGTGGCTGGGCGCTGAGCTGTGGCGGCTGCCAGAGCGGTAAGGCTGACCCGCCCCTGATAAACCCTCAGGGCATGCTTGACCAACCCCGCCAATCGGCGGATGAAAGCCTCGGGTTGGTCGTTGCCGGGGTCTATGCCAAACAGATACACCCGTTGTGGGGCAGCTTTCTCCAAAGCAGTCCCTAATTCTGCCGGGCCAGGCGGAATGCTGCCAATAGCAAGCGCTTCAGCAGAGACCAATTCCGTTCGATCCCGCCCCCCGTAGTGCCCTTTGGCTTCCCCCTCACACCATATCTGTACTCCTTGCTGAAGCAGATCATGCAATACAAGCCAGGGTTGATCATGCCCACGATAATCTATGATTTCGATAGGGGCCGGCCGCCCTACAAGAGAAATAGCCCCCTCTTCCAGAGGACGATAATCAACCCATTCAATCTGCATCTGAGGCAGGCCGCGATAGGTGCTGGCGTGCACCGTATAAGCCAGGTCAAAGCGTCCTTCGGGCAATGGCCAGCCCGTGCCTTGCCACCAGATCAAACGATACACTCTCCCCTGATCATCCTCTACGTTCAGGAGCAGATGTTCACCTTCACGCCCCACGGGGGCGTGGCTGAGAAGTTTCATCGCCGGGCTGACCAGGACCGGCGCCGGGTTGCCAGGCCCAAAGGGACCCAAGCGTTCCAGGTCGGCAACCAATTCCAGGCTCAGGTCAGAAAGAGGCAGGTAGCCGTCGAGTTGTAGGCCATGTGCCTGGGGTGCATTGGCGAGCATATGCTGGACGGTGCGGGAGAGGGCACGCCGAAATTCGGGAATATGCTGGGGGGCGATGCTCAAACCAGCCGCCATAGGATGGCCACCAAAGCCCACCAACAGGTGACGTTGGGCAGCAATGGCTTCGTGGATGTTCACCCCTGGAATGGAACGGGCTGAGCCGCGCCCCAACTCGCCAGGTGGTGTGGTGATGAGCACAGTCGGTTTGCCAAAGCGCTCCACTAAGCGGCTGGCTACAATGCCGATCACCCCGGCGTGCCAGGATGGATGCGCCAACACCAAAGCGCTCATCTCCAGCAGAGATGGCTCCCTTTCGAGTTGAGCCAGCGCGCCTTTAAACACTTGATCGGTGAGCAATTTGCGCTGGATATTCAAGCCCTCGATCTTATGCCCCAAAATGCGCGCTAAGCCAACATCCTCCGTAGTCAGCAATTCTACGACCGGGTTGGCATCGTCCAGGCGGCCGACAGCGTTCAGGCGCGGCCCCAGGATATAGCCGAGATGCTCCTCGCACAAGCCCGATGGCTCCAATTCAGCCAATTCCATCAGCACCCGCAAGCCCGGGCGAGAGGTGAGGCGTAAGACCTGTAAGCCTCGCTGAAGCAGGTAGCGCGTATCCCCAACCACATAAGCCAGATCTGCCACAATCCCCAGGGCCACCAAATCCAAAAAGGCCTCGCATTCATCTTGCAAACCCACCTGGCGAAACAGTTCTTCCACCAGTTTATAAGCCACGCCCACCCCGGGCAGGCTGCCCAGGGGATGATCCTGGGGCAAGCGTTTGGGGTTGACCACGGCATAGGCCGCAGGCAGAGGCGCTTCGGCTCCATCTTCGCTAGAATAGGGCAAATCGTGATGATCGGTGATGATCACCTCCACCCCCCGCTGACGGGCGTATGTCACCGCCTCATGGGCGGTGATGCCAGTATCGCAGGTGAGCACCACCTGCACGCCTTGATCTATGATTTGCTTGAGCGGTTGCAGGTGCACCCCATGCGATTCGCGGGCGCGGATGGGGATGTAGTAAGTCACCTGGCCTCCCAACCGCCTTAAAGCCGAGACCAGCAAGGAGGTGGCCGTCTGACCATCCACGTCAAAATCGCCCCAGACACAAATGGGCTGCTTCAGGCGGATGGCGCGGCGCAGGCGCTCCACAGCCTTTTCCAGGTCGGGCAATGCGCTTGCGGGGCTTGGCCGATAAGCCTGAGGATCAAGAAAAGCCTGCACCAGGGCAGCCTGAGCGAAACCGCGCCGCGCCAGGATTTGGGCCACCAAAGGGTGACCCCTTACAACGGTTTGCAAGGACTCGGGCACGGCGATCGAGGCGGGTTCCAGCCAGGTCTTCACCCCCGCACGACCAGGCCGGATCTCAGGTGAAGGTGTGCTTTCGTGGCTCAGAATTCAATCTCCGCAATCTGCTCGAAATCCAGAGCAATCTCCCAATCTTCGCTGGCTTCGGGGTTCTCCGCCTCATCCAGCCGAGCAGCGCCCAGGCCACGCTCACACAGCGAACGATAGACGCAAAAAGCACAGCGACGTTGATCCTCTGTCAGAGGAAAATCCTGCTTCCCCAGGGCGCCAATGGCAGCGATCAAACCCTTCAAATAGGCTTGGTCTTCGCTAAATTTCTGGGAATTATAGGGAAAACGCTCCAGCGGCTGGGCACCTTCGGCGAACCAGTAGAGCATGTGCACCTTTTCTGGCAAGAGAGGTTGCCCCTGATTGAGATAAGCCCCAGCTCGCACCAGCAGGTAGGGATACAGGCGGGTTTGCAAGCGCTCTGCCAACCAGCGCCGCCCAGGGCGAGCGCGGTGGGTGGTCTTCCAGTCAATAATCCACGCCTCTCCCTCCGAGTGGATCAGGACACAATCATATTTTGCCACCAGGCGAAATCCATCCAGCGGGGCGGAGAGGCTGATTTCAGGATATTTCTTCGCCGCCTGGAAGACAGGCGCCCAATCTTCCGAGGAGATGAACCGAATAAACCCTTCCCACCACTGCCTCAGGTCTTGATCCTGGATCATGCGTTCCAGACGTTCAGAAGGCAGCCCCAGCAGATATTGCTGCACCATGCGGTGAAAAGCCTCGCCCTGGCGGAGAAAGCGCTCATACTCCATGGCGGGTTGGGTCTCTAAGGCAGGCCATGCCAGGCGCCACAAGTAGCGCAGTTGAAAACGGCGCGGACAATCCACGAAATCCTGCAAACTGCTCTGGCTGAACTGAAAACCGTCGGGTAGGCTCATCTCATCCTCGATTTATCCCGGCTTCATCAGGCCTCAAATTGATCGCCTGGGAAGCCGTTTTCGATCATCTCAGCCCTCTCTGAGTGATTTATGCAGAATTCTGTTTTCCCAAAAGTTCAGCAAGGCCACCAAAGGGATGGCCGGCTGCAAATCGCCCTTGCGGCCGCTATTCCAGGTGATGATTAACTCTTTTCTAGCGCGGGTGATACCGACGTAGAGCAAGCGCAGGCGCTCGCGCACATAATCCAGGCGGGCGCGCTGGGTAGCCAGCCCCTCCTGATACCAGAGATACTCACTGCTGGAAAGGGCAACTTCCAGTTGCGCCAGGGCTTCGGCTTCCAGATTCAAAGAGTCGCGAACAAACCACCTCTCAGCAATGTACTGATCATAGGGCATGGCGGAAGGGAAATCGTAGTTGTTGACCGACATCAAATACACCCGATCCCATTCCAGCCCCTTTGCCTTGTGGATGGTGGCTACCACTACTTTACCCGCATATTGATCGGGGTCGAAACGGGTGTCGTCATCGCTAAAGCCCAAAAAGCGCCTTTCATTGCGAGAGATGACCGCCAGTTCTTCGCTTAGATCGGGCAGGTGCCAATTGGGGTGGGCATCGCTGGCTTGACGGAGCAGTACCGCCAGTTTGTGGGCTAATGCCAGTTGAGATGGCTCAGAAAACAGGTCTTGCGCCGCCGTGAGCAAAATCTGATCAATGGGTAACAGAATTGCCTGTTGCCAGCGCCGCACCAGGAGGCGAAACTCTAACAAGCGCTCATAGACAGGCGAATTCTCCGCCTCCAAACCCAGGTCTTCCAGCCAATCGCGGCCAGGTTGTGGCCACAGATAATCTTCCACCTGGCGGCATTTGCGCAACAACTCCACACGCTCATCCAATACCCGAGCCTCGCCCTTCTGGTGACTGTTGCCGCGCCAGGCTTTGTAGAGCGCCGCCAGTTTAGTGGCAGAGCCAGGATCAGAGAGATAGCGCAACAGAGAAGAGAGCACATCCGCAGAAAGGCGAGTGGAAACCGTGCTGCGCAACAGGCTATCCACCACCTCCAATTTGCGCTGCTGTAGGGCATCCACCATTTCGAAACCGCGTTCGTTGCGCGGCACCAGGATAGCCAATGTCTGGTCGGGATGGTTGGGCAGCCAGCGCGCCACTGAGTCGGCCACTGCCTGGATTTCTTCCGCAGGGGTATATTTACGCAACACCAGATGCACCTGGCTTAATTCGTCCGGCGGGTTAGCGCCTTCTTCGCCTGGATCAACTGGCTCTATGTAGGGCGGTCCTTGTAAAGCATCGCGCACCTCAGGGCGGGGATGTTCTCTTTGCGTCCAGCGCACCAGATAGTTGGCAAGATGAATGATGCTTTGAGTAGAGCGCCCCGAATTGGGCAATTGGCGCGAAAGGACACCCGCGCTAGCCATGAAAGAGCGCAAATACTTGGGGTTAGCGGTGGTGAAGGTTTCATAGATGGCTTGATTGGGATCGCCAACGCGCACCCAGTTGCCATCCTCACTCACCAGGGTTCTCAATATCTCTTCCTGCAAGCGGCTGCTATCCTGAGCCTCATCTTCCAGGATATAGGGCCAGCGATAGCGCAAACGTTCCAACAACTTGGGATCCTGGTGCAGGGCTGCCAGAGCCAGGCGAATCAAATCATCAAAGTCCACCGCGCCGCGATAAAGCAAGGCGCGCTGATAATCGCTATAAATAGCCAAGCCCATCTCCGCCAAAGGCAAGGGCACAGCCAGGCGATCCAGGTGCTCTTTCAAGCGCTCAGGCGTGAGTTGTAAATCTTTGGCATAACGGATGAAATCCAGAGCGATGTCTTCGACCAGTTTCGGCAGGTGCTCACGCCGCACCCATTCCAGACGCTCGTCGTCCAATTCGGCGTTCAGATAACCATCCAGGGCTTGTGGATGGCTGCGCAACCAGGCTTCGGCCGCCTCAGCGCGAATAGCATCTGCCTCGCGCTCATCCACGATCTGAAAATTGTCTGCCAGTCCCACCAGATCGGGGCGTTCACGCACAATGTCATGTGCCAGGCTGTGCAATGTGCGCACCCGATAGCCCAAATGGGGCAATAAGCCCTTCTCTTTGATAAAAGCGCTGACCCGCTGATAGAAGTGATCCACCGCTGAATTGACTAATGTGACAATCAGCACTTCCTGGTCATCCGCCAACTCGCCACTGGCAACCAGATTTGCCGCCAGCAGCGCCAGAGTCCAGGTCTTACCGCTGCCGGGCACGGCAACAACCGCCATCTTTCCCCCGGAATAGGCCAGGATTTCTTGTTGTTTGGGGCGCGGCGTGAACATCAAGGCATGACCTCTGCTAGGCTAAGTGTTCTATCAGCAAGTTCTTCACCACATCCAGTTTGCTTAGGCGGGACACTTTCTTGACGCGGAAACCCAAACTTTCACCTAAAGAGCCAACCAAAGCCTGCATCAAATCAGAACTAACCCGAACCTCGGTTGGAATAGCCCCTAATTTCAAAATGACCTGCGCCATAACGCCCGGGACATAGCCCCACATCTCTGACAGCGAGGGCTCGGGTCTAAGCAGTTCTGTGCCAACCACAAAACCACTATCACTTTCCACGACGAGTAAAATATATGGGAAATAGGGGCGTTCGCCTCGTTCTTCCTGAATGGGCGTCGGCACCAGGATCAGGTCAGTTTCAAGGCGAAGACGGCCGGGAGATAATTTTTTGGCGGCTTCAAAAGTCTGCATATCCATGTAGAGTTCAATGAACTCATCTTCTGGAGGCGCAACAGAGATCATCTGATCTTCCCACACATAGCCTTGAGCCTCTTTATGCGGGACGCGCACCAGATAATCATTCCTGCTTTTGGTTGGGAGCAACAATTTATCATTTTCTCGCACCCGAGGCGCAACATGTAAAACCTGCTCCAGGATATGGGTCAGAAAGCGCGCCTCCGAGGCTTGTAAATACCAGGGAAGATAGCCCGGGACATAGGCACGAAAGAGCGGCCAGGTTTGGTGGCCACGGTATTTTAACCCGAGGCTTTTGATAACTTCCAGATCCCGAGCCTCCAGTTGCTGGCGGTCTTCGAAAGAGGCCTGAAGTTGGGGGATTTCAAACAGCCGTTCCGGTTTACCTTCAGGCCCGGCAAAATGTAACTCCCAGAAGTCGTACAAGGCTCCCGCTCCTAGCAGGACCACTATTGCGACATGTTCTCCTAAGCTGCCCATCACGCTGACAAAGCCCAGGTCGCCACTTTCGGGGTTTTGCACCCCAAAGACTTGATCCTCTATCATCCATTGCCATGGGGCAAGGGCTTTGACCTGATCCATGACCTGGTAGAGGCGGCGCCATTCTTCCAGGGTGGGGGAATTTTCATTCATCTTTTTTTACTCCTCTTGAAGAGCGCGCTGAATCGGGCGCAAGAATAAGCCGCGCTGCTCGTAGCCTTGCTCATTGAGTTCACTCAAACCCAAATAAACCCTGCGACGGCAGCGGCGGATTAAACCAGATACCAGCCGATATAAGCCATCCTGGCTGAATTCGTACTCGTGTTCATCCGTCCATACCTCACCCTGGGGCCAATGGCGACTGAGGACAAATGGGTGGGTCAGCGGTTGATACAGGCGTTCAAACCAGCCATGACTGCCCACATCAAGCCAAAACTGTACTTCAACCGGGCGATTGCCCATCAAGAAGGTATAGGCCGGCGCTAACAGCACCGCTTCCTCGACTTGCCCAGACCAGGAGCGGATATATTGGGCGGCGATGACGCCATCCTGTACCATCAGCAGGTACTCCTTGCCCAAAGGAACACCCTCGTCTGCCAGGGTGCGCCCGGCTGCCGAGCGAAACTTTTGCACCGATTCAATCAGGTTAGCCGTCACTTCGCCATGAGCAAAACTATTGTGGAAGCCAAAGCCCGGCTGAGAGAGCACCTCGCCAAAGAGGCGACTCAAGAAATGATCAAAGGCTTCTTGCGGGCCCTGGATATACTCTGCCAGCCACAGGCGCAGGCGTTCATAGCGATTTCCCAGCAGGTAGGTGATGCGCTCTTGCATCTGAGGTTGAATCAGATCAAAGGATGAAAGGCTCGGCTCACCCTGGCGCGGGCGATAAACGATCCCGCTCAGGAGTTGAGCCCGCACCAGATCCATGCCCTCGATGGCCTGAACCAGGGCATAGGCCACTTCATAGAGAGAGGGAGGCAGCCTCCAGGAAGGGTGCGCCAGCCGTCCCAGGGTGAGCAGGCATTGAGTGGCCGGCTCAGCCCGCAGCGATCGCGAGGGGCGGTGTGAGCGAGCCGGCACCTGCCTGGCCTCCAGGCGATTGATCAACGAGAAACGCAGGGCATCGGAGAGAAACGGCGCCAACACCACGATCTCGCTGGCGGGCAACCCGTCTTCGAAAATCAGCCGCGCCACCTGATCCGCCACCCAGTCCAGCATCTGGGGGTAATAGCGGCGATATTCAGCGACGATAACCCCATCCAGCGAGCGGGCGTTTTCTGGCGACCGTCTTGCGCTTTTGGGCGGCTTGAGAGACTGGGCCAGGCGCTGCCCTAATGCCTGCATCGCCTCATCGTTGACCAATGAGTGGGTCAAGGTTACCCGTTCCTGGCACAAATCCCCCAGGGCAAAGGCGCTTTGCGGGTCGGCTCCCAGAAAACGGCGATAACCCGCATCCCAATCATAAATCAGTAACGCCGATTCAAACTGGGGCAGCCATGCAGCCATCAGATCGTGCGCCACCGGGGGATCCTCTTCTACATTGTCGTAGATCAGATGGCGATAAGTCTGCATCAGATAGCCACGGCACAGGTCAAGTGGCCAACATTGCTGGAGGAAAACTTCAACCTGCAGAGAAAAATCTAGAAGGTTGTGGGCCAGGCAATACTGGCGAAAGCGCGTGGCGCAATGCTGAGCATCTTCGTAAACCCGCGCCTGAGACGGGTCGCCCACCCAGGCGGATTTCAAGCGCTGGCCAATTTCCGTATAGTGGAAGCCCACGACCGCGGCCTTATTGAGGTTATCAATGATCTGGCTATACAGGCGATTTCGATCTATGGTTACCGTGTCAAAATAACCTTCATCCAAGAGCGGCCGCACGACATGCGCCATGTAATACTGGGCGGTCTCCAGGGTGAGAAAGACCGGCGGCAAGTCGGGATGGGCGAAGCCGGCCGCCTCAGCCACCAGCGGCCAGAATAACTCCACCATGCGCCGCGCCAGGCCGCCCAATGTGGTTGGCCACACCATGCTCCCGGCCACTACCCCGGGGGTGCGCAGCGCCTCCAGATATGGCCTGGCCAGGGTGCGCTGGGGCATGAACAATAAAATCAAATCGCCTGGTACACCCTGCTCCATCAGATAGAGCAGGCGCTCTACGCCGACGGTGGTCTTGCCACAACCGGCCGGGCCTTCCAGAAATATCTTTGTCCCCAGAGGGCGCTGAATGATGCTTTGTTGCTCAGGGGTAAGCGCAAAATTCACCATGTAATCTCTACCCATAAGGCGGGGTGATCGCTGGCCGGGCTATAGATGAAGCGGGCTTCGTTTACGTTGATCCCAGGTGAAACGAAGACCTGATCAATGCGATCGGCAGGGTTCACGCCCTGGTCATCCACCCCCGAAGGCCACTTTAACAACCAGGCATCCTCCAATACCTGCCGCGTCAGGCGATATTGTTCTGTGTCCGGCCTGAAGTTGAAGTCACCCATCAGCAATACATTTTCTTTGCCTGCCACCTCCTTCAAAATAGCCTGCTGTTGCACAATTGGGCCGCCGTTGCCCAGGTGAGTGACAAACACATTGAAAGTCACCCCACCAACGGCGATTTGAGCATGGATGGTAGCGGTTTGCTCCCCTGCGCTGTACATATAGAAGGTGCGCGGATTCTGAATCGGATAGCGCGAGAGCAGGGCAATGCCAAATGTGCCCACTACAGTCTTTGGCCCATAATAGGAGTAGAAGTTCAAGCGATCAGCGAAATAACGCACCAGGTCATTGTTGCCGCCGGCAATGCGGTTGGTGTCCGTCTCTTGCAAGCCAATTAAATCGGGCTTTACTGAGCCAATCAATTCCAGTTGTCCTTCGAAGTTTCTCAGGCCGCTCTCGCTATATCCCTGCTGGACGTTGTAAGTCAAGAGGCGCAGGGAACGCCCTTGGGAAGGGGCTGGAGCAGGCCTGGGAGAGGTCAACACAGCCCCTGCCAGGGCGACGATACCCGCAGCGCTGACGATCAGCGGCAGAGCGGCGGAGGCGGCTTCCCCTCTTAGACCTAAAGCGCGCCTATCCACCAGCGCCAATGGCAGGAGCAGGGCCAGCCCATCAGCCAGGAAGACCGCCCAGAATTTATCCCGAAAGGCCGGACCCACCACGGGGATGTAGTCGTAAACCGTGGTAAACACCTGAGCAAAGATCATCACCAGGATAAAGAGCGCCGCCAGGGTGAAGCCCACCCCCAGAGAGCGCAGGGTTAGGCGAAGTTTGAGGGTCTCCCGCACGAAAAAAAGAAAATCCAGCAGGATTAGCGGGGAAAGGATGAGCATCACCGCCAGGGAAATCCCTGCCCAGGCAGGAGGCTGAGGCTCACTCAGGGGATAGGCGCCAGGATCCACCGGAAAACGAACCT
>JBBILY010000101.1:0-11993 GCA_037444705.1 Chloroflexota bacterium
GGTGGCTTTGGGCGGTGACGGAACCATGTTGCGCGCCGGCCACCTGTGCGGCCCAGCCGGAGTGCCAATCCTGGGCATAAACCTGGGACACTTCGGCTTTCTGATGGAGATCCGCCAAAACCAATGGCAAGAGATGCTCCCACGCCTGTTTCAGGGCGAGTACTGGTTGGAGCGGCGCATGATGCTCTGCGCCGAGCAACATCGCCGTGGACAATTGCTGGGCAAATGGGAATTATTGAATGAAGTCGTGGTGGGCCGTGGAAAAATCGTGCGCCCGGTGCAATTGGAGACCTACGTTGATGGGCGTTTTCTCACCACTTATGTGGCTGACGCCCTCATCGCAGCCACACCTACCGGTTCCACGGCCTATGCGCTGGCTGCCGGCGGCCCAATCCTCCCCCCTGAATTGCGCAATATCTTGCTGGTGGCGGTTGCACCACACCTTTCGATTGACCGCGCCATCGTCCTGGCCGAAGGCTCCTCGGTCAGCGTGATTGTCCACACGGCCCATCAGGCGGTGCTCTCCGGAGACGGCCAACCCCCTGTGGACCTGGAGGATGGCGATCAGGTTAACGTGCGTGCCAGCAATCACACCGCCTTATTTGTCCGTTTTCAAGATCCGGGATACTTTTACCGCAACCTGACCCCACACATGAATCAGAACCCGATGATTGGTAATGCCCGATGACCAATAACCAGAATGATGAGAGATTAAAGCCAGCCATGGCGGATACACCCACCATAACCTACTGCGCCAATCACCCTCAGGTAGAGACCTCTCTACGCTGTAATCGTTGTGGAAAACCCATCTGTCCGAAATGCGCTGTCTCCACTCCCACCGGCTATCGCTGTCGTGAGTGCGTGCGCGGGCAACAAAAAGTCTTTGAGACGGCCCGCTGGTATGATTACCTCAGCGCATTTATCTTGGCGATGGGGTTATCTTTTATTGGCAGCCGATTTATCCCTGCCCTTGGATACTTTGCCCTGCTGCTCACCCCTGCAGCCGGCGTGATCATCGCCGAAGTCGTTCGCCTGGCAGTGGGGCGAAGGCGCTCTAAACGCCTCTTTCAAGTTACGGCGATCGCCTCGATTTTAGGAAGCCTGCCATCTCTGCTGATCTATCTCATCGCCAGCCTGACCTCCCTGTCGCATGGTGGCTTTGGGTTCGTCTGGGGTTTGATTTGGCAGGGATTCTACACCTTTGTGGTATCCTCTTCGGTGTACTATCGTTTAAGTGGTATTCGTGTATAGGTTCTGTTTTACTCATGCTCAAAGAAATTCTTATCGAAAATTTCGCTATCATAGATCATCTCGATCTGCAACTCTCCTCGGGGCTGGTCATCTTCACCGGCGAAACAGGCGCCGGTAAATCCATCCTGATTGACGCTGTAGAGACCCTGCTAGGGGGGCGAGCGGATATTACCATGATCCGCAGCGGCGCCGACAAGGCTTATGTCGAAGGTACATTTTACCTCCCACCTGCCGTGCGCCAGCCAATATATGCTATTTTGGAGCGCGAGGGCTTGCTGGATCAATCCGAGTACGTCACCCTGGCGCGCGAGATTCGCCTCAATGGGCGCAATATCGCCCGCGTCAATGGACGCGCCGTCAGCCTATCCCTCTTGCGCGAGATCGGCGAACTCCTGGTGGACGTCCACGGCCAATCGGAGCACCTGTCGTTGTTGCGGGTTAGCCAACACCTGGGCTTGTTGGACCGCTTTGGCGCAGCCGAACCTCTGCTCAACGCTTATCAACAAACCTACCACAAACTCCAGGCTGTGCGGCGCCAATTGACGGAATTGCGCCAGGCAGAAAAAGAGGCTGCCAGACGGATTGACCTGCTCTCCTACCAGATCAATGAGATCGAATCCGCCCATCTCCGCCCTGGCGAAGAAGAAGCCTTGCGGGAGGAACGCAACCGTCTGGCCAATGCCGAAATCTTAGCCTCGCTGGCTCAGGAGATGGTGCAAATCCTGGACGAAGGTTCCCCGGAGGCCGCCGCGGTCACCGACCTTTTCGGTCAGGTGGTGCACGCCTTGAGCAGTCTGGTGCGTTATGATCCTGCGCAAAATGCTTTGCTCGAACAGGCGCAACTGCTCTCAGAAGGCCTGAGCGATCTGGCGCGCGAGTTACGCGCTTACCTGGAACGCATCGAATTCAACCCTCGGCGGCTGGATCAAATCGAGGAGCGCCTGGAACTGATCCATAACCTCAAACGCAAGTATGGTGACAGCATCAGCGAGATACTGGCCTACGCCGAAAAAGCCCGTCAGGAGAAGGAGACCATCGCTCACGCCAGCGAACGCATCCAGGAACTGGAACTTGAAGAAACCCGATTGCTGGAACGACTGGTCAGAGAAGGCAAAGCCCTCTCCCAAAAGCGCCATCAAGATGCCGAGCGCCTGTCAAGTGCCCTGGAAAACGAACTCCTGGACTTGCAGATGTCGGGCACCCAGTTTAAGGTGGACTTTCAAACCCGACCAGATCCCCAAGGCCTGCCACTGGAGGATGGTCAACGCGTGGCCTTTGACGCCTCGGGGTATGAACATGTAGAATTCCTCATCGCCCCCAATCCTGGCGAGGGTTTCAAACCCCTGGTGAAAATCGCCTCTGGGGGTGAAACCTCCCGCCTGATGCTGGCCATCAAAAACGTCCTGGCGCGCGCCGACTACATCCCCACCCTGATTTTCGACGAGATTGACCCGGGCATCGGTGGACGTGTCGGGGCGGTGGTGGGGCAAAAACTTCGCGCCCTGGCGCTGGAACATCAAGTGCTGTGCGTCACCCATCTGCCCCAACTGGCTGCTTACGGCTCACAACACTTCCACGTGGAGAAGCAGGTCAGCCATGGGCGCACCATTACCCAGGTCAGAGAACTTCAAGGCGAAGAACGCCTGCTCGAACTGGCACAAATGCTGGGTGGCATCAGCGAGGGCACACTCCAATCAGCGCGCGAAATCCTGGACGCAGTGGAGAAACAGCAAACGCCATGAAGCCCACCCAAATTCTCCTGCTTGGCTCCCCTGAAATACGCTACGAAGATCAACCCATCCACATCCCAAGGCGCATCCCGCGCGCCTTGCTCTTCTATCTGGCTTCCCAGGGTGGAATGGTCGGTCGGGATCAGGTCTTGCCCCTATTCTGGGAAGAGGCAAGCGAAGCCGAGGCCCGGCGCCGCCTCAGTGACACCCTCAGCCGCCTGCGCGAGGCCCTGCCTGAGCCTGAGGTGTTGATCTCCACTCCCACCCTCCTCGGCCTGGACTTTTCAAAAGTTTATGTAGACCAATTGGAGTTTCAAGACCTGCTGAATCAAGTTGGTCGCATCCCCTGGCAAATTTCCCCGCAAATACCTCTCCCTGAATCTATTCACCAAACGCTTCAAAAAGCAGTGCGCTTGTGGCGCACCCCCCACTACCTGGCAGGGGCTAATTTTCCCAGTTCAGTAGCCATAGACAACTGGCTCACCGAGGCCGCCCAGAAGATGGAGCATCTGTTCCGCCGCAGCCTGGTGAGGCTCTCCCTGCATGCCGAAGCCCTGGGCGATCTGGAGTATGCTCTGCAACTAACCCATCAGGCGTTGATCCTGGACGAGTTGGACGAGGATTTACATGCGCGGGTGCTGCATCTGCTGATTGGCCTGGGAAAACCCGAGGAGGCCCGCCGCCATTATCACTACGTGCAGGCATTGATGCAACGGGAATATCAGGCCTCTCCCTCACCTCGGCTGGAAGCCCTCTATCAACAGGCTACCGCCCACAGTTCCCGCATGGATGTTCGCCTCACGCCAACCTGGAAAGTTCGCCCAACAATGCAGGTGCCCTTCGTTGGCCGCAAGAACATCTTGGAGCAGTTGCAACACTCCTATCTCAAAGGAGGGGGCGTCATCATCTTCGGCGAATCGGGGCAGGGCAAAACGCGCCTCATGCAAGAATTTATTCTCAAGACCAGTCCAACACCTCGCCTATTGCTGACCGCCCCCCATCCCACAGAGAGCAACCTGCCCTTTCAACCCATCATTGATTTGCTCCGCAACCACATTCAACCTGAAGAATGGCGGCTTCTACCCTCTATCTGGCTCAGCAAACTCAGCCTCCTGTTGCCTGAATTGGGAGAATTGGTACAGGGTGTGATTGAAAGCCCCATTTTGGAAGCCATGCCCGAGGTCGCTCCAGGCCAGGCAAGGGTGGTGATCCTGGAAGCGATCCGCCAGGTCTTCCTGATGATCTCCCGTAAGGGGCGCCTCGTTTTCTGCCTGGACGATGCGCAATGGTGTGACGAAGCCACTCTGGTTACGATCGCATATTTACTGGAACGCCCCCCCTTCGGCCAGCAGGCATTCTTTCTGGCAGCGGCCCGTTGGGAAGAGAAAAACCCCCATTTAGAATCTCTGCTTGCCTCGCTACAACAGGTTAACAAAATCCATGTGCTCCCATTGCCGCGCTTGAGCGAAAGCGAAATTAGAGAATTAACCGCCTACATTATTGGCTACACCCCTCCCGACCCCTTTACCAACCGCCTTCAAGCCGAAACCGGCGGCAACCCCTTCTTCATCCTCGAAACGCTGCGTGCTATATTGGAAACCAACGCTTCTTTCGATCAGACACAACTCTCGGCACTGCCTCTGGCTCCAAGCGTTCAAAGCCTGATCAACGCCCGCCTGGATAAACTAGCCGGCCCTGAACGTCAGATTTTGGAGGTGGCGGCTATCCTGGGCACGGATATTGACCCCGATTTGATCGCTGAGGTATTAGAAGAAGCCATTTATCAAATCCATCAAGCCCTCAAGGCCCTGGAAAAGCGTTCTTTAATCGAATTAACTGAAGGGCCAACCGGCACTACACGTTATCGCTTCATCCATGAAAAAATAAAAGAGGCGTTGCTGCTGAGGCTACATCCACTTCATGCCCAAATGTTGCATCGCAAAGTGGCTCAAGCCTTAGAGCGCAAAGGGGTAGGTGACGATTCCGCCGCCATCCTGGCACACCATTATGAACAGGCGGGCGAAATTTCCCGGGCTTTCGATTATTGGATCCAGGCCGGGCGGCGCGCCCGTCAACTTTTCTCCAGCACGGACGCGCTGTGGATTTTCGATCGAGCCAATCGCTTGATTGGCGCTGGCCAACTCACCGATTTACAGATTCACAACCTGCACGCCGAATGGACCGAAACGGCTTACGAGATTGAAGATGTGATCACCATCCAGCGGATTAACTCGGATCTGCTCAAACTGGGCTATCAGCGCAACAGCCCTCTTCTGATTGGCACCGCTCTGGACGGGATGAGCGACGCCTGCATGGCTTCGAATCAGTTTGAGGAAGGCCTGGATTATACCAACCAGGCTATTCCTTTTTTAGAGCAAGGCGGCAGCCTGTATAAATTGATGGAAGCCTACAACCACCGCGGCGTTTTCCTGTACATGCTCAATCGCCTCGATGAAGCCTTAAAGTCTTTTCAGAAGGTGCTTGACTTAGGCGGCGATTCTCAAGAGCCTCAGATCGTGCGGGCGCGCGCCAATGCCCATTATCAGATTGCTGTTGCCTTGGTGATCAACGGTTGGCCGGAACGCGCCCAAACTCACGCTCAACGCTCATTGGCCGATTTCATCCAACTCAAACGAGTTCATGGGACAATCACTGCCTATAGTGCCCTGGCTCTGGCCCAATACTTTCTTGGAAATTACACCCAGGCGCGCCAGAACTGCCAGCACGGGCTGGAACTGGCAGAACGCGCTCAAGCCTGGCGCATGATGGGTTACCTGCATACCTACCAGGCGATGATTGAAATGGCTATCGGCGAACTCGACAGCGCCATCGCCCACGCTGAAAAAGCCATTGAACTGGGGGAACACTACTCCCATCATGAGATCACCGCCGGCGGCTATCGCATGATCGGTGATATCCTCAGCTACCTATTGGAAGATCCACACAAGTCATTGGAAAGTTACACTCGCGCCCTGGAGGCCAGCCAGGAGATCTTCCTTTCTGTGGATATTCAGTTTCGCCTGGGGTATGCTCTGTACTTTAGCGGTCAGGAGGAGAAAGGGCTGGCGATGCTGTCTGAGGCCATCTCAACCGCTCAGGCAGCGGGGTTGGGAATCATCTGGATGATGGCTCAGACGCTCCTTATGGTTATCTACGGCCATACCCAACAATGGGAGCACGTGGAACGTTTAGGCACCCAACTTTATCAGGAAGCCCGTCAACGCTCGACGCTTTCCATCCAATTAGCCACTGCCAACCAGTTGGGAAAACTGGCTCAGCAGCGAGGGGATTGGACGGCCGCCATCAAATACTTTCGAGAGACGGCTAATGCTGCCGCCCTGATGCCCAATCCATGGCTTGAATTGCAGTCTCTGACAAGTTTGCATAATGCATTAAAAGCAATAGGAGAGACCGATCCAGCCATCCGTTCGCGCCTCGAGTATCTGCTCAGTTTTTTAGAAACCCGCCTCCACAGACAACCTTATCTCCAGATATATCAAGAAACACGGCGGAAGATACTCCAATCCCTCGCTTGATCCCCCTTTAAACCGCGCTTGTCGAATTTTTGACGACATCTTAATGGTATAGTCAACCTAGACATGCTTAGGTAACGCAGGTATTTTCCAAATTATTCCTGCCTGAGCCGAGCACAAACATACCCATCGCTATCCGCAGAGTGCAGGTTTTTAGGGTTCAGGAGCAGGGGCCCTGCACTATACAAGGAGACCGACAGAGAAGTGGGGGGTTTCTGTCGGTTTTCTTTTTGCTCTCCGAGGTCAAATCAGGTTACAATTTATCCATGTTGCCCGCCATGAGGGTGCGTTATATCAAAAGCCTGCAGCGCCGCCAGCCTCGTTCGTCTCCGGCTTCCAGATTGGCTTTGGGTTGTAGCACCTTATTGAGCTTGCTGGTGACCCTCAGCGCCCTTGCAATTGCCTGGGGATACACGTATATTGTCCAGGACCTCCCCGCGCCAGAGGTGCTTCCCCTTTTACTCGACCCCCCCGACGGATTACTCCTGCAACCCACCCGAATTTATGACCGCAGCGGGGAACATATCCTGCTTACGCTGGAGAATCCCGCAGGCGGCGATCGGCAATTCCTGGGTTTAGACCCACATCAGTCCAATTTTTTGCCCTCGTCGCTGATCTCAGCCACCTTAGCCATAACTGATCCAACCTTTTGGCATCACCGCGGTGTCTCGTTCCAGGACCTGAACCCCAATAGCCACCCCACTTTGGCGCAAAGACTGGTCTATGAAACCCTGCTCTGGGGTGAACCCCCTGGTTTAAAGCGCGCTTTGCGCGAGCGGCTGCTCGCGGCCCAGATAACCGCCCGCTATGGTCGGGAGCGAGTGCTCCTGTGGACGCTGAACAGCGCCAACTTTGGACGCCTGGCCTATGGTGCCGAGGCTGCAGCCCAAGTGTACTTCGGTAAACCGGCCTCTGAACTCAATTTAGCCGAGGCGGCGACCCTGGCAGCCAGCATGGAAGCCCCTGCCTTGAACCCTCACGATGCCCCTCAGGTGGCGCTTGAGCGTGGCCATCAGGTCATCCAGAAAATGCTAGCAGGAGGTTGGATCACCTCGCAACAGGCGCAACAAGCCCTTCAGACGGAGATCGTCTTCCGACCACGGCTAGACCCCCCAACAAACCCCTCAGCGGCTTTTATCCGCCTGGCTGTGGAGCAGGCAGGCGGTGTGATACCCCTCCCTCGCCTGGAGCGAGGCGGATTGCGCTTGATCACGACCCTGGATTACGACCTTCAGTCTCAGGCCCAATGTGTCACCCAAACCCAGATGGCGCGCCTAGAAGGTCAACTCGATCCATTCCCTCTCACACAGAACGATGAATGCCCGGCGGCGCGCTTACTGCCCTCCCTTTTCAGACAATCCCCCATATCCCAGGGTAAGGACGTAGCCAACCTGGGCATCCTGGACCATTAGACCGGCCAAATCCTGGCCATGGTGGGGGATACACCTCCAGGTTTGGATCCGGCCCAACCGCCAGGGCATCCCCTGGGGACGATGATCACCCCCTTTATTTATCTGAGCGGCTTCACCCGCGGCTTTAGCCCTGCCTCCCTGGTTTGGGACATCCCCTCTGCCTCTTCAAGCCTGCACAACCCCGATGGCAAATACCATGGCCCACTGCGCCTGCGGCTGGCGCTGGCCAACGATTATCTTCCCCCCGCCGAAAACCTGCTTGATCAAGTGGGAATGGAGGCCTTCTGGCAAATTAGCCACCAACTCGGCATCTTCACCGAGGATCATCCCGCAATTGATAATATCTCCGCCCTCATGGAGGATACACCTTCAACCCTCCTGGCCCTCAGCCGCGCCTATGGCGCCATCGCCAATCAGGGGGTGCTGGTCGGCTTGGGAGCACCGTCCAACCCGACCAACTCATCCCAGTCTACACAAGCCATTTCCTGGCTACGCCTGGAAGACTATAGCGGGAAGATATGGAAGGAAAGCCCTCCACCCCAGATCAAGCCCGTCGTCAGCCCGCAACTGGCCTACCTGGTCACTCACATCCTCAGCGACGAGCCCGCCCGCTGGCCCTCCCTGGGTCATCCCAACCCGCTCGAGGTAGGCAGACCATTTGCGGTGAAACTGGGCCTGACCACCGCCCAACAGGAAGTTTGGGGCATCGGCGCTACGCCAACGCTGACTTTAGGGGCATGGATGGGGATTAAAGACGCCCCCGCCTCGGCCAAACTTTCCCCCCTCGAAGTGGCTGCTATCCTTCATGCCATGGTGCAATACGCCCACCGCGACCTGCCGCCCCAGGATTGGCTTAAGCCGCCTGGCATCAGCCATCTCACCGTCTGCGACCCATCCGGGCTGCTCCCAACCCCTGAATGCCCGGTGACGGTGAACGAGATTTTCCTCTCAGGCAATGAACCCACCCATGCGGATAACCTCTATCGGCGTCTACAGGTCAACCGTGAGACGGGCTTGCTCGCCACCGTTTTCACCCCACCCGAATTGATCGAGGAACGCACTTATCTCATGCTGCCCGCCGAGGCCGAAGGTTGGGCGCGCTTAAGCGGCCTGCCTATCCCACCCAAGGCCTACGATGTCCTCCCCGCCGATCTAGCCTCATCTCCTGAGGTGCAGATCACTGCCCCAACGATGTTTTCCTACGTCAGTGGGAAGGTGTCCATTCGCGGGAGCGCTACTGGCTCCAGGTTTCAACGCTACCGCCTCCAGATTGGTCAAGGGCCCAACCCCAGGCAATGGCTGCAAATCGGACAAGACTCAACCCAGGCAGTCACAAATGGGGAATTGGGTGTGTGGGACACCCGAGGATTAAATGGCTTATTTGCCCTGCAATTGCTGGTAATTTATACCGATCAGCGCGTGGAGAGCGATGTTATCCAAGTAACCGTAGATAACCAACCCCCAACCTTAAAAATTATCTCGCCATCCCAAGGGCAGCAATTTGCCCCCAATGAAAGAAATATCCTGATCCAGGCCCAGGCTAACGACAACCTGTCTTTATCTCGCCTCGAGTTCTACATTGATCAACGCCAGATTGCCACCTTGACCCTGGCCCCATTTCTGACTTACTGGCGCGGTCAACCTGGGGCACATACCCTGCGCGTCCTCGCCATTGACGCGGCCGGCAACGCCACCAGCAGCGAGATCAACTTTAGCGTGAGATAGACCCGCGGGAAACAAACCGCCGGGATAGACCAATCTATCCCGGCGGTTCTGACTCGCATCTATTACGGCACACTGACGATGAAGTGATCGAACTCAACGATGATCGGGGTTACATTGAAAGATGAGACCGAGAAACCAACGCGGCCTCGCTTTAGATTCTTATCGCTCACCGTGCGTACCTCTACACCGTTGATCCCCAGGGTCAGTTTATCCCCTTTACAAATGGCCGTGTATTCGTTGACATCCCTCCCCATGCGGATGAGATTAGATCCGCCGGAGAAGAGCAACTTATAGTCATTTAAGGTCACATCGTCATACCATAGAATGCTGTAGGTTCCATTGTTGGCAATGTTGAATTCATACCAACCCGCGTCCGAGGCGCGACATATCAGGCTGACATTGTTGTTATTGTGCCCCAGATTTTCCGCAACGGTATCAATCCTCACATCTCCATATTCGTAGACATCGTAGAGGAAATAGACCCAGGTGTCGTTCTCGTTAATCTCGACCCGCATGCGGCTATTTTCAGTTGAGGCGGTAAAGCCTTCATCTTGCCCACTCGTCAGGAAATAACTCCAATCATCCAGACTGCCGTCGAACTCAGTGTAGTAATAATAATCTCCGGGTTGACTGGCATTGGGATTAACCACATCGCTGCCTGTGCCGCCACTGGTCTCACCTCCGCTGCTCCCACTTTCAAAGGTCCCCGTGACTTCGAGGGTTCGTCCATTGAGCTGACCTTTCAAAATTTCACCCGTCGCCCAACGTAAGACCGTGATCGAAAGCGTGTCCTCAGGTTTGTGGCTGCGCAAGATATCGCAATATTGAGACAAGGTGCCATCCGAAGCCAGCACCAGATTTTCCATCATGAGCAGGATATCCCCGGGCTTCACCCCGGCTTTATCCGCAGGGGAACCGGATTGCACCGAAGACACCCAAACCCCGGTTATCGAACCGTCTTCTGTGCCCACAGCCTGACCGTTGACGCCGATGGTGTCTACATTTTTGCCTTCCTTGAGCACATCAATGACCTTTTGGGCTACATCGCGTGAAATCCCAAACGCCTGGCGCGTGCTGGCATTGCCCGCATAATGCACTGCGAGCACCTTGCCATCGGGGTTGATGACCGGTCCGCCAGAGTTACCCGGGTTGGTGGTCGCATCGTATTCCACGACTGAGTCGACCGAAGCCTTGTAGGATTCGCCGTTGGCTTTGGCCTTGGAGATCACACCCTTTGTCAGCGTATATTCTGGTTCACCCAGAGGATAACCGGCCACGTATATATCCATGCCGACAGTGATCTCACCAGGATACCATTCCAGATAGTCATAGCCTTCACCGTCAATGTCAATCACAGCCAGGTCTGAGCACTCCGACACGCCTAGAACTCGGGCGTTGCGGGGTTGGCTTTCGCCGCCCACCCAGACTTTCAACAAGGCTGCACCTGTAACCACATGGTTACTGGTCACTGCGAGCCCAGAGGGGTCAATGATGAAACCCGAACCTCGACCGGCGCCATTAAGTACCAGCCCAAACTGCGGATCAATGAAAGTGCCCTGGGATTCGATTTGAATGACCGCCTTCTTAACATCCTGGAGATTGCCCACCGCCCCTTTTGCCACAACCGCCTCCGTAACCACAGGGGTATCTGTCGGTGGGCGCACCTCCTCGGTTTGGGCAGGGGTAGGTGGTTGGGTAGGTGTGCTGCTGGTGATGTTGCATGCCAGGCCTATCAATAATAGGAAGATTCCTGCCCAAATTAACGGTTTAAATCCTTTCATGCTCATCTCTGTTTTCTCCTGAAATAATAAAAATTGGAACATACGGAGGTGAAATACCCGCTTCAACCGAGGGTAGTTTACCATGAAACCTTATGAATCTGAGAAATTCTTAATGATCCTTGTAAAACTGTAAAGTGCCGCGGGGCTATCATACCCCCCTCATACGCGGGTTGCCTGGATGCATTCCAAATCCTGGCTTCAGATACCCGGAGAGTTCACCAATATGTGTTTCGTGGTGGCAAAGGCTAAAGGGGGTAATTGATTCCGATCAAAGAATCTGGCGTCATCGGCGTCGTCGCCGGCCTGCAGTTCGCCGCAAATTATCTCTGCTTGATAGACCAGGAGCAAGTGAGCACCGCGCGGGTGCTCCTGCCCATAAAGCACGTCCAGGAGCCTTACCACGCGCACCTGGAGACCTGTCTCCTCCAGGCATTCGCGCTCAACCGCTTGCCTGGGGTCTTCCCCAGCATCCAGAAAGCCGGCGGGAAGCGTCCATTTGCCTCGTTCTGGGTCCATGGTACGCCTCACCAGCAATACCCGCCCCTCTTTCTCGATCAGGGC